>NZ_VPEJ01000039.1:0-9693 GCF_013417245.1 Acinetobacter sp. YH16042 | reverse complement strand
TATCTTTTGAGGGGCTCCCACCATTTGTTGTTAGTAAAAATTTTTTGTATTCAATTGGAAAGTTAATACCAGACTCTCCCTCAAATTGATTGAGCATAACATCATTAACTTCTGAGGGTTTCTTATACTCTTCCAATAGCATTTTTTTTAATCTTTTATCATAATTAATTCCAATTAATGACAATGATTGAAGCTGTTGTTCACTTTTTGAAATTTTTTCAAAATCAATATTTCTATAATTCATATATATATCTATTTTCTAATACCACAAATTGCTGCACCACCTGTATGTCTGACAGCATCATGTATATCTTTTGGAATCAATTGTAAAATACCATCCTTGTCTGTATGGTGCCATACAAAATTATCAGGTGCTTTTTTTACCAGCCAAACCTATTTTTGCATTCGCACTTCTAAAGTCTGCATCATCCTTAGTAAAAGAACCAATATTTACTGTCGTTCTAGCATACCTAGAAAAATCTGGAAAGCCCTTCGAATTGAATGGCACTCCATGCGAATATTTTCCTCTAACTCCAACAGGCAAATCTTTCCCCATCATCGTTTTACCAGCAAAGCACGAATTGATAGGCATACGATTATTTACTTTAGTTACTGCTGCTGGGCCATGTCTTGGAGCATCACTACCTCTTTTACGACGTAAGCCAAATGGATCTACCCAGCCTATAGGGCTATCAACATATTGATATAAATTTATACCACCTAACAACCCAATCGGATCTTTACTTACATATCTCCCCACATAAGGCGAGTAATAACGATAACGGTTATAATGGAGTCCTGTCTCTTGATCCTTGCGCTTCAGACAGAGCATTGCTCTGTCTTTGCTCATGCACCTTGAAAAAGGTTGAATAAATTGCCAGAAGTGTCACAGCAATTGGAAAATTAAAGATTTTTCTTTAAATATCAAATCAAGTTTTATTAGGAAGTTCTTCATAATACTCATAAGTTGGTAAATCAGGTTCCGATGAATTAGTGTTTCCAGCATAACTATCTAGCACCAATTTGTACTCCGCAGAAATAATTGCAAAAAAACTAAGATTTGTATTTGAAAAATAATTATATAATTTTTTAATATTATTTTTATTTAATTTAAAAACAGGCAAAGGTGAAATATTAAAATATTCACCTTCTTCAAAAAATGTTTCATACTGGCTAAAAGATACATCGAACAAAAAATCACTATTTGGCAGATTTTGAATAAAAATATTCATCTTTTTATTTATTAAAATAGTATCTTGTGTTTCATTAGCCTCTATTAACATTTGATTCCTCTTTTTCAGAAGGAGTATTTCACTATAAAAATTAATACTTTCACAGATAGAAAACTTATAGGAATCATTTAAAAAAACAAACTGTTGTTTAGTATCATCAATAAAATTTGATAAATTCAAACTTTGCTTTTGTTTAATTTTAAGTTCAGTGATTTTTTTCATTTGCTTTCAATCTCAATACTAATCATGGGTTACAACTGATCCACCTGAGCTATATTTCCAAGCACCTTGATTATTAGTTCGTACTTCCCCATTATCCATCTGTACTAACTTTGGGTTAATTGCAGCAGAATAAATTGGATGTAATCCATAATGATATAATTTTCTCTTTATTTGCTTAGCTTTGGCTTCGCTATCAGACATTACTGCACCGTTTTCAGCTTTATCTCTGTTCACATCAATACCAATATCATCTAGAAAATCCTTATGTTTAGCCCAAATCCCTTCAGAGATAGTATGATGACCTTAACTGTTCGATCATACAAATAGTATTGTTTTATCAAAATGGACCAAAATGACAATCAAAAAGACCCTTAAAAATTAAGGGTCTTTTATTTTCTTTGTATCAATTTAATTTATTGATCAAATGCCATTTATTTTATAATTTTTTAAAGAATTAATTTTCTGTTGATTATTCTAGAAATATACAATCAAAAAATTCTACTTTAATGCTCTAAGTTTCATAAATTTTTTGCATCCCATTCGTGATACATAACTTACCTTGTGGATACTCTCCTTTCCATCCACAAGCCAAGTAATTACATTTATAAGCATTTAGCAGTAAGTCTATAAATTTATTTGAGAATTCAACATAATAAGCCATTAATATTAAATGGATATCTGCCTCCATATCATCCAAAAAATAATAAAATATTTGATTTTTATTTTCTATTTTTTTTTCCAAGCCAATATTTAATCGATCTATTTCTTCTTCAAATAAATCCATTTTAATTTTTTCTTTGTAAATAAAACTATATACCTGTTTCGTAACTCTTGCCCTTAAATCATTCCAACTTTCATAAGGCTCTTCTACATCTTGATCATGTGCTATTTTTTTTGCTAAATTAAAATCAATAATTTCAAAATTATTTCCATCCAAATCTTCATCCAAATTATTTGTTAAAAATTTGTGATCAAAAAAATAATAAAGCTCTTTAAATTCATTAGAAAACTCTAGAATATTTTCTTTTTTTTGCATTAACTTATCTTTAAATATTTTTTCAAATATTTGAATTTTTTCTTCTTCTCCACCATTGTTTCTAAAATTATTTATTAGATTGAGAACTTTATCATTATTAATTGTAGCTTGCTTTAATTCAATTTCAACAAGCAACAATTCTATTGCATTTCTTAACAACAATTTATCATCACTTTCACGTAGAATATTTTCAAGAACCTTAGTTGCTTCTACAAACTTATCGAATTTCATTAATTTTTTTGCATAATCTATTTTTTCAATTTTCATTTTCAATATCTCCTAGACGATTTAATATATCGTGACCAATCACCATCTTTCAAGCCTGTTGATTTTCCACAAATTGTTTTATATAAAGGAATTTTGTTTCGCCTTAATGCTGAATCCAAACTTCTTTGTAAGTCTTGAATTGCTAATTTTCTACTATTTGCATCATTAGCATACTTCTTACCAATATAATCCAATTCTGATCCAACAGCTTTATTATAAGCAGAATGATACCCACTATGAGAACTAATAAAATTATTTGGTTTATTAGGTAACATTATTCCATTTGAAGCACTATTCATTTTAAATCCAATGCCTTTTAAGGTATCGTGATCTTCAAAATCTTCTGGTATAACATGATGAGCTTGTTTTCCTGGCCAACTACATTGACCTGTTGTATTTTTACCTAATTCTTTTGAGTTTTTCTTCTTTGCCAACCCCAATGGATCAATCCATCCTGTAGGATTCGGTGCATATTGATAAATATTATGCCCACCACTTAATCCTATAGGATCTTTACTTACAAACCGTCCAACATAAGGCGAGTAATAACGATAACGGTTGTAATGCAATCCTGTTTCTTGGTCGAAATACTGTCCTTGGAAACGAATGTTGTTTGAAATAATTTCAGAATTTTCAAAGAAACTCGATTTAGCCTTTTCAGCCTTACACTCACCCCAAGCCTTATACTCAGCTTTCCAAATGATCGAACCTGTATGGTCAGTCATTTCTTGTGGTGTACCTAAATGGTCGCAGTGGTAAAACCATACATCATCAAAGCCTTTGCTCTGTTTTGTGGTTTTCGATAGCAAATTTTGGCGTACGTTATATGAATTATTAAAATAAAAATAAGCTCAATGAAGCTATCATTGAGCTTTGTATAATTTGAAATAGCGAACTGATTTTAAATTTTATTGATTAGAAAAAACTACAATTTTCCCTTCAGGTAGATGACCATCCCATCCACACGGAAAACCACTATTTAAATATATTTCTAAAATTTCTTTCCAGATTGTAGGAAAATAGTCATTTGCATAACATTGAAATATTATACCTATATCTCTATACATCAACTCTACTATCAGACAAGCTTCACCCATTATCCATTTTTCTTTAGCTCCGTTAAATTCTTGATTTTCAAATCCAAAATAATTTTTTTGTTTTAGTTTATATTTAATCTGATCGTTCCATTCAAAGCTTTCTGGAAAAATATCGGGGGTATCAGTCACAGTTTCCCATTCATCAAAATCATCAAAACTGTCATTAGTCGCATAATCTATTCCTAAATTAGCATCAAAAATAATCTTGTAATCTTTTTCAGTACTAAACTTAGTATTATAAAAATTACCTTTTTCCAAAAAAGATATAAATTCAGCTGCACTTTCTACTACTTGATCCCAAGTCTTCATTTATTTTCCTCTCACGTGGTTTCTAACCGTATTCATCCAATCTTTTTCAACACCACCAGTACCATTAGTGTGTGCATTGCCATACATTGTTTGCCCTCCTGCTTGCAATTGTTTTTTTAATGCCGCCTGAACTACAGCTAATTTTTTACACCCACCGACATTTGGTTTAAATCTTGCTGCAACTTTCATCGCACCAATAGCAGCTTCGTTATATCCAGAATGATATTCAAAGTGTGTAGTTTTTCCAAAACCTGCCCCAGTTTTAAGTGGAACATTTGCATCTTTAGGTAAAGCAATTAATTTATTTACATTATGCACATCAAAATTTTTACACAATTTATTAACATCTCGTAATGAATCTGTGCTTTTTGGAATTATGTAGTGCACCTGATACCCTTCAGGTATTAATGTTTTAGTTCTTATCAATTGGGACAATATTGAACTTAACAATCGAATTGTAATGGCTGCACTAACACGCAACCGTGCAGAAAAGGGACCAATTCCAAGTAATTTTGCTGCTGATAAAACCGATTACTTACGTAAAATCTATGAGAATGCACTCGTACATAAACTACCAGATGAGGTAGAAGCTGCTGACTTACGTGGAGCATATTTTGAAAAACGAAAAGGCTTAATGGCTGATTGGGCAGAATTTTGTAATGAATAAGATTTAAATGACATAAAATCAATAATTCTGCCTAAAATTGCTGAAGCATGAGTATATTCATTTGATTAGATAATAAAAAAACACAAAATAATTTATTGGCGCTGCTTGTGCAACAGAGCCAATTTATAACTAAAAACAAGTTAATCCTTAACTTAAATATTCTTTAAGTTTATTGATCCTTAAAATCATCATTATCAATATAATAATTCAGTGCATCAATTAATTTCTCATTCGATACATCAGCATCTTGCCTAATGGCCAAGTCAACTACATCTTGAATATTCTGATCTGAACAAAAGTAATGAAAACCATTTGTAATAACAAATTCAGGGTAAACTTCGTTATCATTTTCATCGAAATCAATACTATTTCCAATGAATACCTCATCATGAATCTTTACATTATCGTTTTTAGCATATACTGCATAACAATATTCAAAGTCATAATTAGGCAATCTTTCTTTTTTCTCTTTTACCAAGTTTATAAAATCTTCGATTTTATAAACTTTATTTTTAAACATACTCATAATGGACAACCTGTTGCTTGATCTAATTTACCTTGTCTTCCTGGTTTTCCCTCACCCCATTTATCACGACCACCAGTGCCATCTGGATGATATATACCATGATTATTAGCATGGTCTCCTCTATCAACCAAATTGAGTAAACCACTTTGATCATTATGATGCCATGTTAACCCAGGAGGGCTATTACTCATATTCGGTGATTTTAACCTGTATTAGTTCAGATCTGATCAGACATTGATCTTGAAAAAGAGAAAGTTACCCGTTTTTTTAAAGGTGTCGAAATCTTAATCAAACAAAGGTAACTTTCTTATGTTACATACTAACAATCAAATCATCAAACACAAAGTAGGTTTACTCAATTTGGCTGAAGCACTTCAGAATGTGTCTAAAGCTTGTAAGGTGATGGGTGTTTCTCGAGATACTTTCTATCGCTATCAAGAGTTAGTTCAGTCAGGTGATGTCGATTCACTCATCAATAAATCCCGACGAGTACCGAATCTAAAAAACCGCGTGGATGATACTACAGAACAAGCTGTGATTGATTTCGCAATCCAATTCCCCGCTTATGGTCAACACCTTACCAGTAATGAATTACGTAAAAATGGTGTATTCATTTCAGGTAGTGGAGTTCGATCTATTTGGCTTCGCCACGATTTAGAAAACTTTAAAAAGCGACTGAAAGCCTTAGAAGCCAAGGTGGCTAAAGATGGAATTGAGTTAAATGATCATCAGATTGCTGCGCTTGAGCGTAAACATGAAGATGATGTTGCTTGTGGTGAAATAGAAACACACCATCCAGGGTATCTTGGAGCGCAAGATACATTTTACGTTGGCAATCTCAAAGGTGTTGGTCGAATTTATCAACAAACGTTCATCGATACCTACAGCAAAGTTGTGCATTGCAAGCTTTATACAACGAAAACACCGATTACAGCAGCAGATTTATTAAATGATCGCGTACTCCCGTTTTATCAATCACAGGATCTACCTATGCTGCGTATTCTGACAGACAGAGGCACTGAATATTGTGGCAAAGTGGAACAACATGATTATGAGCTGTATTTAGCCATCAATGATATTGACCACACCAAAACAAAAGCTGCTTCCCCGCAAACTAATGGGATCTGCGAGCGTTTCCATAAGACGATCTTGCAGGAATTTTATCAAATTACCTTTAGGAAGAAGCTGTATATTACATTAGAGGAATTACAAGCTGATCTAGACGTTTGGCTGAAATTCTATAATACTGAACGAACTCATCAGGGAAAAATGTGCTGCGGTCGCACACCGCTAGAAACATTACTTGATGGAAAACGAATTTGGGCTGAGAAAAATTTAGCCCAGATTTAACCTGACAGGCACACTAAAAAATGGGTAACTGTCAGATCGGGTTTGAGCTAGTACAAATTAGGTCGCCCTCATACCCAAGTTGTCTCTTAAATTTGGAATACTTGGGATAGTTTTATCTTCCTAATCTTTATGCAACAAAGCCTTTTACAACCTCCAATGGTACTATTATTTTTAAAGGAAGTTAATAATATTCATATCTGTTTCTAAAATTACAGTTTACAATATCATTAGATCGGCCACACATATTCATTCACTTCATTTTCTTCTAAAAACATGACAGTAAAATCATCTGAATTTCGCCACTTTGCTGTTGAAACATCGTCTATTCTTATACCATTACACTCAACTTTTTCAATTTCATTTTTAACAGTTTCACTTATAAAAAAAGTATCTTGTGCTGAATCCATATCATAAATTTTAAAAATATTTTCTTTCAAACTATCTAATAAATAAGCTTTTTCTAAAATCAAGTAATCTTCATTAAGTTGATAATTAGACTTATTTGTATCAATTACATCAATATAATTTAACAGATTATTAAATCTAAAAATAAAGTATTCATTTTCATCAATTATTTCTAATTTTTCATCCACTACTTCTACTTTTAAAAAATCTGTACTTATATAATTTTGTAATATCCGTTTAAAAAATTCACTAACAATATAAATATTTTTATTAATATTTCGAAAAGATATTTTCGTGTTCTTATTTTTTAAAACAAAAACTCCTTCTTTAGGCAACTCACAATTGTTACTAGTCTTATAGTTATACCAAGGTAAAGACCCATGCTCAAAATCTGAGCTAACCTGTTCTTTATTCATATATAAAATTGAATCTTCAATAAGTGAAATTGGACAAACTTCACTTTGTGTTGCACTTAAAACGAAATAATTCATATTTATTCTATCCTGATGTTGTAATGGTTAAGTAAAATTGAAGTAATAATCATTGTTTCATCCATAAACAACTCATCCATATTTACAATTTCACCTAATCCAGCACCATTTCATCATTGATTTTTATTCATTATCACATTGTAATAGATAATAGTTAAAACCATTCAAACAAAGAATATTAATTATGAAGTAACTCTATATTTATCTTATCTAAATTTTCACACGGTATAACCACTCTAAAACTGCCCACGACTTTGAAAATTTTTTTAAATTTGCTTACTCTTAGACCATAAGCACAACAATTTCCTTCTTTCATTTCATATATAAAATCACCAAAATCCGTGGCTGGAATATAGATTCCATTTTTTATGTCTAATTGATTATCTATATCTTCAATTGATAAAAAGCATATACCGTCACTTTTGCTTGAAAAGCTATTAAAAAAATTTTCAAAAGGAAAAGTTAGTCGAATAGTCTTTCCAAGATAATCATGAGCAATGATTAAACTTACTTCATTTTCATCACAACTCAAACTCAATAATTTTGAATCGTCACTATTTTCAATAATTTCAGATATATTCATGGGCAACCTTGAGCCTTTTTATATTTACCATGAAAATCATCTACCATACCTGCATTTTCAATTTTATCTTTCATAAATAAGTGCCCCTTCTTCCCTCCGACATCATAGTTCAAATGCGGGAATGTAGAAGTACCAACACCTTTACCCCAATCACCATGATTCCAATATACCGACTCACCTTTGGAATTCTTCCAACCATTCCACTGACCTTTTTCATTATAGGTTCTAACCGCACCAGGTCCTAACATTTTGGCTCCAGCATTCATCGCATCATTTTTATTATTATACAAATAGTCATCTTTTCTAGCATCATCTGCACTTACCTTTTTCCCAGATGCTCCAATACAATTTATTAATTTTTTTGAATTCTTATTTTTTGCATTAACAGGTAAGGTTTTAGTTCTACTCCTTAAGCCTAAAGGATCTATCCACTCTACACTATTAGGTGCATATACGTATAAATTATAGCCTCCATCTGAACCGTACCGGGTTTGTCGGAGACTTTTTTATTTAAGTTAGGCCACCTGACCTAACGGGTTAATCTTATCATAGTACATTGCTTCAAACTCAAAAGGTGATACATAACCCAGTGCACTGTGTACACGCTCTTTATTGAACCAATCTACCCAGTTTAGTGTCGCAAGTTGTACATCCGCTAAACCTTGCCAATCCGCTTTTAAATATTCAATCACCTCTGTTTTGTATAAGCCATTCACCGTTTCAGCCAAAGCATTATCGTATGAATCACCGGTCGTACCGACTGATGCTCGTAAATTTGCTGCTTCTAAACGATTGGTATAACGAATGGAAAGATATTGCACGCCTCTGTCACTATGATGAATCACGTTCTTTGGCATGCCTCGATCATGCAATGCTTGCTCCAGTGCATCGAGCACCATATCTGTATTCATACGTGTTGATACTTTCCATCCAACAATTGCTCGCGAGAACACATCAATAATAAAGGCGGTATAGACCCAGCCTGAATGAGTTTGAATATACGTGAAGTCAGCGACCCACAGCTAGTCAGGATGATCTGCATTAAAATTGCGTTTTACTAAGTCATCTGCTCGTTTTTGATCATCTCGGCTACGGGTGGTTTGTTTATTCTTACCACGCCAAACACCTTGTATACCTAGCTTCTGCATCAATCGAGCAACTGTACAACGTGCGATAACATAACCTTCACGTTTCAATTGTTGTCAGACCTTACGCACACCATATCGACCTAAACTTTCTTTCCAAATACGTTTGATTTGCTCTGCATGATGTAAATCATGCAGAGTGTATTGCATCAAATTATTAGGCGATTAATTAACAGCAAGGAGTTTTCCAAGTCAAGTCAACGAAATTCATGCACGTGTAGCGGTGTTAAATAAATTTACGGAATTAGGCCAACCTCATATCCAAATTGTCACTTAAATTTGAGTAGATATGGGAAATCTTAATTTTTAAATCTTTGTGCAACAAAGCTCTTTAAATCTCCCAAGTGGAAGTATCCTGTTATT
>NZ_VPEJ01000038.1:0-11535 GCF_013417245.1 Acinetobacter sp. YH16042 | reverse complement strand
GCTGAAATTAGAGCCTGAGTTTGTTCATAATTTATTAGAAGAAAAAGGCAAAACATTGGAAGACTTTAAAATTAACACTTTATAAAGTTATACATTTAACATAATGGTGGTTATACGCAATACACTTGTATATTAGTATAAATATCAATGACTTAAAAATTTAGTCATGGCTAAGAAATCAGCAAAAAGTCGATTTTGAAACAAGTCGGCTTTTTTATGTTCGATTCTGTAAGCTTTTGCCAATAAAAAATGGAAGAACTTTGCAAAATTTACAATTTTGTATTAACATTTTTATATTAACAAAAAGCGATGCAACTATGGAAATTGAGTTTTCATGGGATGAGCATAAAGCAGAAATAAACCTTAAAAAGCATGGTATAGCTTTTGAAGATGCGACATTGGTTTTTTACGATGCTCATGCCTTATATAAACAGGATCGCTTTGAAAATGGTGAATATCGTTGGCAAGCGATAGGTATGGTACATGGGCAAGCTGTTTTATTGGTGGCCCACACAGTACAAGACCATAATGGGATGGATCATATCCGCATTATTTCGGCACGACAGGCAGAGAAAAAAGAGAGGAAACAGTATGAGCAAAACCGTTACGTACAAAGTAGATTTGAATAAACCTCCTGTTTTGTCTGAAGAACAAAAGGCAAGACTTGAAGCTCTGGCTAAACGCGCAGACAGTGAAATAGACTTTTCCGACATTCCTGAACTTGATGAAAGCTTTTGGAAAAATGCTGTCCAAAATCCGTTTTATAAGCCAACTAAACAAGTGACTACAGTACGCATTGATGCAGATGTCATGCAATGGCTAAAAGCACAAGGCAAAGGCTATCAGACACGTATGAATAAGATTTTACGTGATGCAATGCTGAATGATTTAAAAAATCACCCATAAAAACGGAGCTTAAGCTCCGTTTTTTACAAACTATTTTTAAGCTTATAGAATCTAAATTCGGGGTAAATTAAACCTATAATAAAAAGAATGGTAAATGCTATCCATAGAAACAAAGCCATAGCTCTAAGCTGTTCTTCATTCCATGAGCTTGATTCCATATCTAAGAAAAAGATACTCTTCCAGCCTTTAATATAATCAGCTCCACCCCATGAAATAATCCATTTGAACATTAAGCTAACTGCCAAATAAATAAGTACCCACACCCATGTAGACATAAATTACCTTATTATTTTTAATCACTTATTGGATAATTATAACTGATCTTAATAGTCTTATTTAACATAAAATCTCTTATACGAAATTTGCATTGTAAGCCCAAAGTAGAAATGTCCGGTTTCTCCAAAGTAAAAATGTCCGCTTTTAGAATATGCGCTTTTGCGATTATCGAAGCGGACGGTTTGATATGTTGGTGTCTATGTCGGATAAAGAACTTAAACGATTGTCGGTCTTGCAGGAAATCTGCGATCAACGCATAACTCAATCCCAGGCTGCTCAGCTACTTCATATTTCAGAACGTCAGATCAGACGCTTACTGCAGAAATACAAAGCTCAAGGCCCAGTTGCATTAGCCCATGCTGCACGTGGTCAAATCAGCAACTCCAGGCTTCCTGAAGAACTCAGACTCAAGTGCCTCAATATTGTTTCGGATCAACTGCATGGTTTCGGACCCACTTTAGCGCATGAAAAGCTCACTACCATTCATGGATTCGACATCTCGGTGGAAACACTACGTTCCTGGATGATTGCAGCTAATTTATGGATTCCTCGCTCCAAACGCCTGAAACGCCCGTATCAGCCTCGTTATAACCGGGACTGTTATGGTGAACTGATCCAAATTGATGGCTCACACCATGACTGGTTTGAAGGACGCGCTGCTAAATGCTGTCTGCTGGTATTTATCGATGATGCCACAGGCAAATTGCAGCATTTACGCTTCTGTGAATCAGAATCAGCCTTTGACTATATGATTTCGACACGCCTGTATGTCGAACAGCACGGTAAGCCTTTAGCGTTTTACAGCGACAAACATTCAGTCTTTAGGGTGAATCAAAGCAGTAAGAAAGACACCAAGATTACCCAGTTTGGACGCGTGCTCAGTACCCTCAATATCGATATCATCTTCGCTAATTCACCACAGGCCAAAGGCCGTGTAGAACGAGCCAATAGAACGCTTCAGGACCGTCTGATCAAAGAAATGCGCCTGGAAGGCATCTGTTCGATTGAACAAGCGAATGCCTGGCTACCCTGCTTCATTGAGCAATTCAATCAGAAGTTTGCCAAGATGGCCTTTAATCCCAAGGATCTACACCGGACTGTCACTGAAACAGCCGAAGAATTAGATGATATTTTTACCTGGCGTGAACCCCGCAGAGTCACGAACAGCCTGACCATTACTTATGATAAATGCGTATATCTCCTGGAAAACACGGAAGAAAACCAAAGATTGATTGGCAAGTATCTTGAGTTCCTTGAATACCCGGATGGTACAGTTGCAATTGAATATCAGGGTAGAAAAATCAATTACAGCATCTTCGACAAATTAAGCCAGCTGAACCAGCGAGAGATTGTTGAGAATAAACGTTTGGGTTCTGTATTGGCCCATATTCAACAACAGCATGAAGAATTAGAACAGCAAAACAAACGGAATCGTTCTCAAGCTATGCCACGTAGACGTGCACAGAAAACAGCAATTCAAAAACGAAATCTGAATCCTGTGCTTGACTTGGAAATGTCGGTATAGGACATTTCTATTTGGTTTTAAGGTAGGACATTTCTACTTAGGAATAACATTGCATGTTAGAACCTATTCAAAGTCCGTATTTAATAGCTTCTCTTAGCGGATTTACTCATTTTCAAGCACTTGTAAGTAAAGCTCATCCGCTTTTTGAGCAATGGCTTTGCCATTCTCACGCATTTCTAATTCTTTAGCTACATAGGCTTGAATCGGTATGTTGTAATAGCCACCACCATAGTAGTCTTTAATGAGTTTCAAAGGCACTTCCACACCATATTCATCAAAAAGATTACGTCTGTAATTATATTCATGGATCGTATCCGCATAGGTCGGCAATCGGGGTAGATAGGTCAAGTGTGGTGTAGCAATTTCCATCTGCATCCATGTTTTCTGCTTCTTAGACCTGTACTTTAAAAAACGCTGTGCAAAATGGATAATCTGCCCTGCTTGGGAACGGCTTGCTTTGAAAACAGACCATGTTTCAACCATCAGGAATAGATTTTTAATGTCGGCTCGGTTCTTCTCTGCTAGAGAACTATTTTTTTGACTAGCCAATTTATTAATAGAATCAGTAAATTTAGTTTTAATTTTTTCAATACTTTGCTTTGTATATCGCCAAGTCCACGTATAAGCCCTTACTCTGTCTTTGTAGTCTTTTTCATCACCCAAGATGAGCTGTTTATAAGTCTTATGCGTATCTCTAAAAAGCTCCATAGTCACCAGGGCAGTAGGTTTGACAGCAATTGGATTTTTTAAGACAAATTGTTTTGGCTCATTATCTTTGAAGTAGTCTGCAATCAAGGTCTTTTCTGCTGAGATCGAATCAAGATCCCACTTAAAGCCTTTGTACTTCTCTTTAAGAGTCTGAATCTTCAAACGCTCCGACTCTTTGGCAAGTTTATTAATCTCAATACCGTTGAAAGTATTGAAATCTCTACTTGTAGGCGTAGTGAATAAGCAATACAGAAACCATTTATTTTCATTAAAGACATCTCTTTGCACGATCATCGTGCAAATAGGATGACCCTTTTCTAGGCGGTAAGAACGCTGTCTTGGTGAAATACCCAACTCATAACGCTCTGTCATCTTATCCAAAACGGATTCAATGGATTTCTTAGAACTGTCGTACTCAAAGCTGAAATAAAAATATGCGCCATTGGCAACATGGTCAGCGAGCCGTTGCATTGTAAATTTTGTGTGTGGACTAAAAATTATCATCCAAAATATTTCCAATCATTGTTATCAAGGGTTAATTCACAAAATACGCTGTTTTTTGATCAAAAACTAGCATTGTAATCGAGTAAAAGGATTTTTGGTTTTTAGCTGTTTTTTGCTTTTTCCATAGCGAAGCTATGGTGAACTTGCGAAGCAAGTTTTAAGGACTTCTAGACGGTGTTTGTAAGAGGGTAATAAGTAGTTCCATGCGAACGCACCTAGACAGCATATTTTTTGTGCATTATGATTTTCTCATCAGTTGTGAAGTGTGTCTGACCAACGCACCTAAAAGACCTAACCGTTTTTTAGTGTGCCGTTAGGCACACTAAAAATTTTGATTTTCAACAGCTCACAGTGGAAAGGTTGACAGCCTGAAAACTGCTTGACGAAGCGGACTGCTGCGGAAACGTAGCTCGGTACGCTTTGATGAGGGCTGATGAGGGGTGGCTTTTGCCTACCCTCAAATTCTACTCAATCCACTTCATTGTTGGTTCTTGAAGTTGGGCGACAAGGAAACGGAATCACCGAAAGGTGGCGAATGGGTTAAACCCCATTCTAGGCTGAAAGGGCTGAAATCCTGCTTTTGAAGAAATAGTGAGTGAAATCCATAGATGGAGAGTAGCGTTAATAACTACCGTTCTTCGCTGAATCTTTATGGTTTGGCGAGGTGCGTGGCACACACGATGGCTTCTGCGGTATTCGAGAGGGTACAGGCGATCAAGGTGAAAGCTGGCGAGAGTGGCACTTTTGGGTCAGGTGGTGAATTTGTCGTGATGACATTCCATTTTGGCTCGAAAGGTCGATGTATAGCTTAAACGTGTTAAAGGTGGGGAGAAATCCTCATCGACTGTGCTAAGTAAGTGTTCTACCCATGATGATATTTTTTAAGCTGCGGAATCGGTATTTTGGAACTGCGTACCGAAAAGCAAGGAAAAGGTTTAGAAAATTAGTGGATGGGCGTACTGCTTGTTAAGACTTCAAAAGATAACTTGGGACGCACTTTTATGTCATTAGGTTTTGTCACCTAAGTATTTGAATAACTTATTTTAAGTTATCGGCATAGATGTGTTGGAGCGATCTTTAGTAGCGCATATAAGGTAAGTTGTTTTTGCCGAAGTTGTACCGTTAAACGTCTGAATAGTTTGCTCGTCTTTTGTGAAATAGATAGGGATCTATAATCACAGGAGATTTATTAATCGGATTGGAATATTCATTAAGTAAGTGAATGAATAGGACGTTTCTTTAGAGCAGGCTTAAATAGTTTCTTTGAAAGTATTTAAGCTCTCTAAAGTTGGGAAAAGACCATAGCTACCGTTGTCAGAAATGGCTTGTTAAGGGAATCGTGGTTTTGCGAAAGAGTGATGTTGAGGCTACAGGGGACTGTAGTTGAGTGTGTTACTTCTTGCATGGTAAAAGTGCTTGAAGGCTGTGAATTTAATGTCACAGGGAAATCAAAAAGGTTAAATGGGGATTGGTCTCCCCTGCTGTTCGAGTTGGTCGCTCGGACTAAACTAAACTTCTGAAGACATAGTTTTTCGAGGTTGTTATCCACCATAGGATAAATATTTTCTGATTTTATGAATAAAATTAGCGTTTTAAAGTTTGGTGTTGGTTGGTTGGCAATCGGCACTTCGACAAAATTTTACGGTGCATACGTTATAAGCATTTTTTAGACCCCCTCGGATATTCTTGCCAACAGAATATCGAAACGAGGTGGGTTGTCTAAATGCTCACCATTTGCGTTTTAAGGCACTTTAAACTAAAACCTATAGGTAGAATAGGAATGACCAATAAAACGCCAAATACAGCAAACCATGCGCTATAAATCCACATCTCTTGGTGTATCTTGCTCTCGATCTGTCATAAAATCTTCTAACCCTGTTGGGTCATCATGGTTTTTAAAGAACTCCTCCCAAGTTACTTCACAAAAGACACCATCTTCATTGGCTCTAAACCATCGTGGTTTGTTGAAGTTCTTCATCGAGAGAGAAACCAAATCTTCATCTTTTTTATCTTTGCTCATCTCAGATCCTCTTTAGCGAGTGTCTACGAGCGACACAACGAAAATTTGCGCCTAGACTCCCTGAAAAACTGCTTTTTAAAATATTTGCTTCAACAAATTGAAAGTAGATCACATGCTGATCTTTGCACCTAGACCGAGCGAAGCGAGCATAAAAAACTTATGAGCGAAGCGAATTCCGAGTTGCTTTTGCCTTTTCTTAAAGTAACAAGAATATTAACTAAAAATTGCCCCACGAATCGAGCGAAAGCGAGATTCAATAGAGTTTGAGCGTAGCGAAAACCAAGGGCAATTTTTCATTTATTTTTTCATTTACTAATTTTAAAAGCTTTATTAAAAGCTTTTAATAGCTTTTAAAAAGCTTTTAAAAAGCTTTACGGCCAGTCTCAATGTATTGCTATATCAGTGTTTCAGACACTAAAGTGGGGGCGAAATGTTAGGTTTTTGACTTTAAGTGGGGGCGAAATGTTAGGTTTTTGACTTTAAGTGGGGGCGAAATGTTAGGTTAGTGGGGGCGAAATGTTAGGTTAGTGGGGGCGAAATGTTAGGTTAGTGGGGGCGAAATGTTAGGTGGTAATCAAGATATGCTTGACTTAATAAGTGGGGGTAAGTAGCATTGAAAATACCACCACATAATAGAAGAATAGTGATTTTAGATGGCTGTATCATTAAAGAAAATTAAAAATTTTGAGGAACATGACAAATCTCTTTTTCCTCTTTCAGCACCTGCCAAACGTTATCCAAAAGACTATGCTGTCTTTCAAAATATTTTCTGGCAATTGAAGCATGAGAAATCACCAAAAGACGATATTCTAAAATTGCTATTCTTTTTTAGCCCTAAAGTTCGGCTAGCATCAGATCCCAATGAAACAACAGAATTCACTGTAACAGCTAAAGAATATGCTGAATTGACGGGCTTAAAGCCAAGCAGTGCTTATGTAGCCTTAAACCGAGTAGTAGATGCTCTCTACGACCACAGTGTAGTTTTTTATCATCCTGGAAAAGATCGAGATATTCGAACAAGACTCATTAGTACATGCTCATACAAGGATGGATGTTTTTATATTTCTTTCACGCATTTTGCCCTATACATTATGTATGTTTTTAATAAACAAAATTCGTATACAAAATTTAAAGTTAAATCGGCTGTTGCCTTACATGGTCACGGTTTAAAACTTTACCCATTCTTGGTACAAAATGAATTTCGGTCTAATTTCGATGTATCCATCAAAGAATTAAAAAGTGCTTTAGGTCTAGCAGAAAATTCATACCCAGAATATAGAGATTTCAAAAGTACTATTCTTAAACCCCACATTGATGACATTAACTCTAAAACAGAACTTACTATTGAGTTTAAAGCAGTCAAGAAAGAAGGACGCAAAGCTAGTCATGTTAATTTTATAGTTAGAAAAAAGAAAACTATTGGAGCTAATCAACAAAGTGAAACTGGTAGTAACCAAGAGCAAAATAAAATAACTGCAAAAATGGTTTATTTAACGATAATTCAAAGTGAAGAATTGAGCTTGAGATTCAAAGAATCTGGTGAGACTACAGACGAATTAGTAGAAAGAATAAAAATTGATTTTAAAAATAACGAAGGTAATAGATGGATTGAAAAACTAGCAGAATTCAATATCGACTTTACTATTGAACAAAAAGTTTGAAAAATTGCTGCTATACCTAGAAAAGTACGATTTAATTCAAAATAAGATATATGTTCAGCTAAGATGTTCAGATGAACATGCTTAAACACGCGCTGAGGGATTACATTGAACAAAACAAAATTTAGCATAATGGACGCAAGTAAAGCTTTTAAAAAATCAAGAACAACAATCTATGAATCTATAAAAAGTGGTGAATTATCAAGAGATCATGATGGACTTATAGACTTATCGGAACTTATCAGAGTTTATGGCAATCCAGTCAGTGTTCAGTCCAGTACACGTACTGAACAAGTCCAGAAGGATGTACAGGTACACGTTCAGTCTGAAATTGAAAATGTATTAAAAGATCAAATTTCTTTACTCAAAAATCAGTTAGATTTAGCAAATCAAAGAGAAAAGTCTTTGATGCAACATATTGAAGATCTCACTCATAGAATTGAGTTTAAAGGCACGTTAGAACAGCCAAAACAAGAAAATACTAGTAAGCTAAATGAATCTACTAATCTAAATATAGCAACAGATCCTCGGCCAGAGATTGAGTCGAACTATGACGCATTGACTACTTTTGGGGAAGACAACAAGCGTATACCTATTCCTGAACACGTTGAACCGGAACCTAAAAAAAGGGGATTATTGGGCCGTTTAGCTCGGGCAGTTTTTACAGATGAGTAAGGTTTTATTGTTATTTTTAGCTAAACAAAAGTGTGGAACATTGCTTACTTATTAAGCGTGGAACATGAAAAATCATAAAAAAAGCCCGGACAGAGATGTTCGGGCTATCAACTAGAAACTACAGCGTTGAATTATAGGGATAATTATACAGCATTTCGCATAAGGCGTATTATGTTAATTTTAGAAAATCTTAAGATAATTATTAATGAGTGGCTTAATGAATAAAGAAATTTCTGTATTACTGCATGACGTTCCTACTCATGCAGATTACGCATGTGATGCAACAGATTTAGATCCAGAAGATATTCCTGAAGATCGTATAGAACAAGTCATAAATTTATTAAATTCTTCTGATGAAAATATTGTATTTGAGGCAGCAAAACTTCTGACTAATTGGGGACAATCCTCTGGTTTTGATGCATTAGTAAATTTATTAAATGAAAATAAATTAGTTGGTTATATAGATCATCGTTTACATGGTTATGATGATACACTTCAGCATGTACTTAGAGCTTTTGTTCGTTATTGGGCATTCCAAGCTGATCTAGGATTTGGTGAACAGGCTAGAATAAAAATATTTCATCCTATACAAAAGATTATAGAAATATCTAATACAGAACCATTTGATATTAGTCGCTTATTTTGGTTAATTGATGATGAAAAATACGATGAATATATTCCTTTAATTAAAAACCATTTAATCCAAATAATAGATCATCCTGAATTACAATTTTGGAAAATCCATGATGCTATTGAACTGATGCTGAAATTAGAGCCTGAGTTTGTTCATAATTTATTAGAAGAAAAAGGCAAAACATTGGAAGACTTTAAAATTAACACTTTATAAAGTTATACATTTAACATAATGGCGGTTATACGAAATTCAGTTGTCAGAAACCATTTATTACATCAAAAGTAATGAAAAAGTAAAGAATATGACTTATATTATCTTTACTTTAATGGTTTTTGAGTGAGGGAATCATGTCCGCAGTCAATTTCAATATGCGCTTAGAAGCAGAGTTAAAAGAACAAGTCACCCCAATTTTGGAAGACTATGGTTTGACTATGCCTCAAGCATTCAAACTGTTCTTGAATCAAATCGTTAAAACTAAAGCGATTCCTTTATCTTTTGACTATGCACGAGAACCTGCTTTAACTCCTAAAGCAGCAGCCAAGTTACTTCAATCTTTAAAAGAGATTGAAAATGGCGAGTACACCGAGTACGAAACGGTAGAAGAAGCGATTAAAGCTATGTCGGAAGAAGCACATGGCTAAACGTAAGATTATCGTAACCAGTTCTTTTAAACGTGATATTAAAAGACGTTATTTAGAACTGGTTACGGCTGAATGGGCAGAAGTATTAGATTGTTTAGTCGCAAATAATCCTTTGCCTGAAAAATATTTAGATCATCCCTTGAAGGGTGGTGCAGAGTTTAAAAATTGTCGTGATTGTCATGTGAAGCCTGATTTAGTCTTGATCTATAGGCTTGTTGGTGACGATATTTTAGAACTGCATCAGTTGGATAGCCATTCCGAAATTTTTGGATGACTATCGCTCGATGCTTTGAAAGATGGCTTTAGCCATGTTTCAAAGTCGGGCAACTTTGCGACTGCTGTCATTGATTCGGTGATGGCAAGAGCCGAGCAAAGTACTGTCTAATCATTATTTTGGGTCAATCACACAATAATCCTTATTCGCTCCGTGACAGTCATTTTTCATGATGCGAACGCAAGACTTCCCATTGCAATTTTTAATATCTAGGCTGTATTTTTGTTCTAGCCATGCAACGTCTGCTCTACGCTGTTTGATTTCGTCCATGCTCGGCACATATAAAAATAATGCTAAAAAGAAAACGATCAGCAAGCTAACAAAAGCACTGGCGTAGATTGCCATGAATCGCCAGTCAAGTTGATTGGTTGCATTGTTTAATTCCCGAATACTGTTGTTGAGTGCGTCTATTTGCTTCTGATTGGCGTTTTTTAGGTGTTTTTCGGTCTTATTGAGTACTCCGCTAGCCACTTCCTTGTAAAACGCTTCTAATCGCTTGTTATCGTCTGCTATGGCTTCTCGATACTCTTTCATAGATGCCAGTAAAATATAGAGCTGGTCATCTAGGTCGTTTTGGTTGCTCATCGGTACATTCCGCCCTGATCTAAGTCTTGTGATGCTTTACGGTTGGCTCGCTCGGCTTGCTGTTGCTCTAGTTTTTGCTGTCGTTGTATTTCGGCTTGGCGTTCTTGTTCTAGGCGTTTAGCTTCTTGGTTTTTCTGCCATTGCTCGAAGCCTTGCTCGGCACGGTTTAAACCGTGCTGTAAAACGCTGTCTGTGCGCTGTTGCTGTTGTTTGAGGTGTTGGGCGTTGTGTTGCTTCACATGGTCGTTATAACGGCTGATTTCGGTGTCTATACCTTGTCTACGAAGTTGAGTGACCGAAGTCCCCTCATGAATGGTGGCTTGTAGTCCATTGTTCTGATCGGCATAGCTGCGGTGGTCTATTTTTTCTCGGTAGCCTGCTCGCTCCAGTGCGTGATTGGCTAAATCCGCCCATGTTTCCCGAATCTGTTTGATGTCGTCTTGGGTTGTTCCCATATTTAGGCTTTTGCGTTTGGCATTACTTAACTCAATATCGGTTTTTGTCGTCAAAGTGAGTTTATTGTCAGGGTCTAATTCAGCTTTTCGGGTGGTCAGCATGATATGGGCGTGATGGTTTTTATCATTTCCGCTTTTGCTGGGTTCGTGAATGGCTAAATCTGCGATCACGCCATAGCGATCAACAAGTGATTGGGCAAACTCTTTTGCCAAGTCCTTACGTTGATCTGCATCCAGTTCATCAGGTAAGGCAATCACCCATTCTCTAGCGGTTCGAGCATCTTTGCGGTTTTCGGACTGTTCCGCCAAGTTCCACAACTCGCTACGGTCTATTTCTATATCAAGGTTAGACACAATTTCGCTATGGGCGACACCGTCCTTTCTCGTAAAGTCGTGGGTTAGTCCTGTTCGTTCATCTTTGAGTTTTTCCCCTGAACGGTAGGCAGACGATGCAACCGCAGTTCGTCCCGAACTTCGATTCACTGTTTTTGTTGAGCAATGATAAATCGCCATTTTTTCTTTCGCCTTTTTAAATTGCGTAGCAATTTTTTGGGGTTAAGGGGATTCCCCTTACGCAACGATGACTTGAATGAAATTCAAGTCGTAAGTGCGCATTTCATGAAAAACACGATAGCATATTACCCGCTTGAATTTCAATTCATAGGGTCTTATGC
>NZ_VPEJ01000037.1:0-12384 GCF_013417245.1 Acinetobacter sp. YH16042 | reverse complement strand
CTAGACAAAATGACACCAAATGAGTTTTACTATGATCAGCTACCCCAACAAAACAAGGTGGCTTAACTAGAGCGGAATATCACTTATAAATACGCTTTTAGTTGTTCAAACAAGTGGAACCACCTCTCATCCCCCGGACAATAAAAACCACCATAGTATTCACCTGTCAGACTAGGCTCAATATCACGGATTTCAGCTAATGTCACAGGATGACGCTCTAAACCACCTTCACAGAGCATATTATTAACTTGAGTCGCCACCTCATAATCATGTTGATTATGAAAGAAATGTAAAATGCCGCGTTTTTCTAAATCAAACTGTAAGTTTTCATGCTCAGCTATTTCAAATAAGCGCTGACGTGCCATCAATGCAAGACGGACAGTCTCGTGAGTATTTTCACGATAATCTTTAATATGCCCCATAAATTCAAAAAGCCATGAATATTTATGAAGATTAAAACTTGGATTTAATAGTAATGGCGCGGTTTTTTGTGACATCCATTTGATGCCTTTCACCACCGCTGCTTTTTGGTTCCACACCTCAGCATTACACGCTGATAATTGACCACCATTGGCAAACGACGTTTCCATCGCAGGATAAAGATGTTTATCGACCACAGTGACACGATAACCGAGTAATCCGAGTTCGTAAGCTGTCGTTACCCCAGTAATACCTGCACCAATCACAACAATATGACACATATAGGCTCCTTGGAAATTATATTTCCTATGTTCGCCCCATCTGTCATTGTTACCTGAGAGCTTTGGTTCCTTGCGAAGCAATGTCAACCTTCCCCTTCGGTGAGTAGGTCTAGCCTACTTCTCTCCAGATTTTTATATGATTACAGTCCTTTTGCCTGAGAGTTTCCTGGGGGAACTTGCTCCTTCGGCGAGCACGATCTGTGCTTCTCTCCTGCAATCATCCATTCGTTTTTTTATTCGGCATTCATCTTGGTATTGCCTTAGTTAGATATGAGCAATATTTGTACCAAATCTCAAGTCCTATTTGGGTCAATATTGTTAAATAATATTTTTATATCGATTTAAGTTATTAGGTTATAAATTTAAAATCAATTTTTTTATACCTAAATACTTCATCTTTAAAATAAAGGTTTAAAATACTGAATGAAATTTATATCTAGAAAGATTGAAGTTTTATGTCGGATTCTACCCTTTTCTCTTGCTTTGCATCTGTGATCAAAACACATTCTATTGAAGAATTAACTCAAAGTGATTTACTCCGTCTTAAAACTCTGGGAACTATTCAAAGCTTTTATGCACCATTCGAGGCCATAAATCATGATGCAAAAGTGGTCATCGTCGGCATCTGCCCAGGCCAACAACAATGGCGTAATGCATTAATTGCAGCGAAGGACGGCGTAGAGCAGCAATTATCTGAGGAAAACATACTTAAACTTGCCAAGAATAGTGGTGCTTTTAGTGGTCCTATTCGTAAAAATTTAACTCAACTGCTAGATCATATTGGATTACAGAATCAATTAGGCATACAGACCACTGCAGAGCTATTTAGCAATCATCAAGATATGGTGCAAATGTGTTCGGTTTTACAGCAATGTATTTTGGTCAATGGAAAAAATTATGCAGGCTCAACGCCCGCAATGTTGAAAAATGAATTATTAAAACAACATATTGATGATTATTTTATTCCTATGATTCAACAGCTTCCGAACGCAATTTATATTCCGCTAGGCAAAGGTGTAGATGAGGTTTTAAATTATGTAAGCAGCTTAGGCTATTTAAAAGATCAGCAGATTTTAGCAGGACTTCCCCATCCATCGGGTGCGAATGCTGAACGGATCAAATATTTTTTAGGCGAAAAACCACGTGACCAATTGTCTCGACAAACCAATCCCGAGCAGATTGATAGCGCAAAATCACAGATCTTACTTAAGTTATCTAAATTTCAATGAAATAAGATTTACATCACTTAATAATATTTTTTATTTGAATATCGACCACTTATATCAAAGCAGTGCTCAAACAAAACTAGAAAAGTGTGATGTATTTTACTTTTTTGTTTTTTCTGCGTGAATATGCGCCAAAATAAATATTGCTTATAAAAATAACGCTAACATGGAAAAACACATGAAAAATTATTTAGTTCTAGGATTTACACTCCTACTACTCACAGGTTGTATTACCGTACCTAAAAATAAACCTGAAACAAGAACCTTGAAGCTAAAAGGTGTGAATACCGTTGAAAACAGTAACGTAATCCAACGAACCATTACTCGAGGTCAATTACTGTGTGAAACTGGACAAAAATGTCCTGAACTTGCAATTGATTAGCAAAAGAATAAAGGTGAGTATGTACTTTCACTGCATTCTTATGATCAACAGCAGCTTGATATGAATGAAATATCTTTTGTGATCGACGGCAAAGTATTGTCTTATCCTGCAATAGGTCAAACAAATTATCGTCGCTTAGATAATTCAAATGTGATTGATTCTTCTAATACCGTGATGATCCCAGATACTGTGCTTAAACAATTCTGTGACGCAAAAGATATTGCGGTGATTATGAATACCAACCAAGGTGAAATCGCACACTATATGCTAAAAAACCAAAAATCATCAGATGCCTACCGACTATTTTTACGTGCTTACTCTTAAGCCCAAATAGTCTAAAATCAAAATCCCAAAAGTTAGTGTATGTTTTTTGGGGATTTTTTATTCATCTCGCTTTATAAATTGATCAAATGCATCACATGGTCTTTATTTTATTCGTTTAATTAATTGTTTAATTGTCAGTTCACAAATCGGTTGACCTACCTCTAGATGAAGAGGATAGGCTTGATTTTCATCTGTAAGCTTATAGCCACGTCGTTGATAATATTTTATTAATTCTAAACGCCGATCAATCACATACATCACAAATTCTTCAACATTGGGTTCAATCAACATCGCTTGCTGTTCTGCAAATTGCAATAATTTTTTTCCTAAGCCCTGAGCTTGCTCATTTGGATGAATTGCAAAATGACCAATTTCACAGCTCTTCCCCTGCATTTGAATACCAATACACCCCATGATCTGCGCATGTACCGACTCAATCACATATAAATGAAAATCCCTTTTTTGTAAGAGTTGACTGAGTTGAGACACATTTATTCGATTTCCTCGAACAATATGATGTTCTGTCGTCCAACTCTTGGGATGATTTTCCCGATAGGCTGTATTCATTAAGCTTTCAAGCTGCTGAATATCACCAAGTAAAGCATTTCGTATATTCATATTTTTTTGCTATTTATTTTCATAGGCCTAGTTTACCGAAATAAAAAAACCAGACAATTGTCTGGTTTTTTTATGCAATTTTCTCATCAGTGTGACTTGCTAAAGCTATTCACCAACCGCGTTCGGAACAAAGCAGCGCTTTGTTATTTATCCACTGTGACTCGCTAAAGCTACTCACCAACCGCGTTCGGAACAAAGCAACGCTTTGTTATTTATACACTGTGACTTGCTAAAGCTATTCACTAACCGCGTTCGGAACAAAGCAACGCTTTGTTATTTATCCACTGTGACTTGCTAACGCTATTCACTAACCGCGTTCGGAACAAAGCAACGCTTTGTTATTTATCTACTGTGACTCGCTAACGCTACTCACCAACCGCGTTCGGAACAAAGCAGCGCTTTGTTTCCTCACTTGGGTTCAATTGGGGCAAATGGTGCGACTACATCCGCATTTTGTGCGCGGTTACGCATGAAGTGATCCATAAGCACAATTGCCAACATCGCCTCTGCAATTGGTGTCGCACGAACACCGACACAAGGATCATGGCGACCTTTGGTCAACACATCTGTATCTTCACGATTAATCGTGATGGTTTTACCCGGCGTAGTAATGGAAGCTGTTGGTTTCAAGGCGATCGCAACACGAATATCCTGACCACTCGAAATACCACCCAAAATGCCGCCTGCATGGTTTGCCAAGAAACCATCCGTAGTTAACTCATCACGGGTTTCATGACCAAACTGCTCAGCAACGCCAAAGCCATCACCAATTTCCACACCTTTTACGGCATTGATGGACATCATGGCATGTGCAATATCTGCATCTAAACGATCAAATACAGGCTCGCCCCAACCAACTGGCACTTGCGTCGCAATAATTTCCAGTTTGGCGCCACAGCTCGTTCCTTGTTCACGAAGTGACGTTACGAGAGCTTCGAAACGTGGGACGGCATCTGCATCACCACAGAAAAATGGGTTATTCGGAACTTCATTCCAGTCCAATTTCTGTGCTTTTTCGGTACCAATTTGCGTTACATGACCACGAATTTCGATGCCGAATTTCTCAAACAAGAATTTTTTAGCAATCGCACCTGCAGCAACACGCATCGCAGTTTCACGAGCACTCGAACGGCCACCACCACGATAATCACGGAAACCATACTTATGTGTATACGTATAGTCTGCATGACCCGGACGGAAGGTTTGCGCAATGTTGCCATAATCTTTTGATTTTTGATCTGTGTTACGGATCAATAGACCAATCGATGTACCGGTTGTTTTACCTTCAAATACGCCTGAAATAATTTCAACTTCATCGGGTTCTTTACGCTGAGTCGCAAACTTAGATGTGCCCGGCTTACGACGATCCAAATCCTTTTGCAAATCGGCTTCAGTCAGTTCAATACCCGGTGGAACCCCATCCACAATGGCCATCAGACCAACGCCATGAGATTCACCACAAGTCGTTACACGGAAGAGTTGCCCTATACTATTACCTGCCATGTCAAACGACTCCTTATGCTTGAACAGATTGAATGAATAAATCTCGGTATTCGCGGCATTGAGCAGCAGTCAATGCAAAGATACCTGTACCGCCTTTTTGGAATTGTAACCAGTAAAAATCAACGGTATTGAAGTTTTGACGCATTGCCCATTCTGAGTTACCCACTTCGATCACAATTAAGCCATCTTCAGTCAGGTAATCTGCAGCTTGTGCCAACATTTTACGTACAAGATCCAAACCATCTTGACCCGCAGCAAGCGCCATTTCAGGTTCATGGTGGAATTCTTCTGGTAAATCTGCCATGTCTTCAGCATCCACATACGGTGGATTCGACACGATTAAATCATATTGATTTTCTGCTGGAATTTTGGCGAATAAATCAGACTCAAGTAAAGCCACTTGATATTGTTTATTGTGGTGTTCACAGTTAATTTGCGCCACTTCAAGTGCATCTTTAGATAAATCTGTTGCATCAACTTCAGCATCTGGGAATGCATAAGCTAAAGCAATCGCGATACAACCTGAACCCGTACACATATCTAAAATGCGCTGAGGAGTTTTTGGATTGGCATTTTCAGGTAGATTATTAACCGCAGCACCCATTTCGCCATTTTCACCTAAGCAATATGGCGCAAAACGGTTTTCAATTAACTCTGCAATTGGAGAACGTGGAATCAGTACACGTTCATCGACATAAAATGGCTTACCAAAGAAATATGACAAGTTTAGTAAATAAGACGTCGGAACTTTTTCATTAATACGACGTTCTAACAATGCTAAAAATTCTGCAACTTCACTTGGCAATAATTTCGCATCTAAGATTTCCGCATCTGCATTCCAATCTAGAGATAACGTTTGTAAAACCAATGCTGAGCTTTCAGCAAAATAGTCTTCTGTACCTTGTCCTAAGTGGGCATCATATTGACGTAAAGCTGTTACCCCAAAGCGGATATAATCACGAATTGTTGATAGGTTTTCAGCTGCTTCCTGTAAATGTTCAGGGCTAATAGTCGGTCGATCCACTTAAGGCGTCTCCAGTTCATAATTTTTTAAACGCCCTATGATACCTTGTTTTGATGCTATTTATAATAAAAATACGGCATTATTCACCGCTTGAAAGCATTTCATAACCGTATATATGAGGTCTGATACATTCACTGAAATGAAATGTGTACTTTAGGCCTTTCTTCAGCATTTTATAAAACCAAATAGATGAAAATTACGAATAAAAACCAATTCAAGCTCAATTGTTTAGCAATTTGTACTTGATCCTAAGCTTTATTTTCTTAAAATCATCCCCATACAAACAGTTAAATTTTAAATGCGGAGCTCCAATGAGCTATAAGCACAATAACCTCATGGCTATGCGTCAAAGCTATTGGGAAGACACTCAGTCTTTAAACGTGCAAACTGAAAAGGCATTTTTTCAGCAACTACTGATCGAACATCAAGTTTTCCCTGATGCGAGTCTAGAAAACGCACGTACCCTATTTTTTAGCTTACCGAGCATTATTATTGTCAAAGGTTATGCTGCCGGATTTAAAGACGAATCTGTCCAACATCTTATTCATCAACATATTGAAGAACATAAAGCTGCATTGATGCAAAATGATACGGTAAAAATCAAATATCGTTTATAGTTTTCTTTCCAATGTGCCTGTCTACGCGGCATCTTGCTTAAGTTTGCAAATGCTTACTGCATATTCAGTAAGTTGAACTATTTTAATACGTTAAGAAACGTTAAAATTAGCTACAATGTATTTTTCTGCGAATTGCTGATTAAAGGATTTAATTTACATGTCAGATCAGAACGATAAGCTCAAACACTTGAAAACGTCTTCTATGGATCGACGCTTATCTATCGCAAAGGCATCGCTACTTGCGGGAACACGTTGGGCAGCATCAAACGCCACTTCTATTTTTTCGAGTGAGGAAGAAAAAGAGAAAAAGCGTAAAAAAGCCATGAAAGATCAGGCTGAATATCTCGTCGCAGAAATTGGTAAATTAAAAGGTTCAATTGTAAAAATTGGGCAAATGATGGCGTTGTATGGTGAACATTTTCTACCTGAAGAAATCACCCAAGCCCTCAATACCCTTAACAATCAAACAGTCGCATTGGCATGGCCAGCCATCAAAGTACAATTACAAAATCAACTTGGCTCAAAACTTGATGATCTCGTGATTGATCATGAGCCGCTTGGTACAGCATCTTTGGCACAAGTTCATCGTGCAAAACGTAAATCTGATGGTTTAGAACTGGTATTAAAAATCCAGTATCCAGGTGTGGCAGATGCAATCGATTCAGATATGAATCTATTCAAAAACATGCTCAAACTGACACGAATGGTGCCTCAAACGCGTGAATTTGATCAGTGGTTTGATGAAGTTCGTGAAATGATGCATCGTGAAGTAAATTATAAAATCGAAGCAGATACCACTCGCCGTTTTGCAGCACGCTTAAAAGAAGACCCACGCTATATCGTGCCGCAAATCATTGAAGGTTATTCAACACCTCAAGTGCTGTGTATGACCTTTGAACGTGGTGTGCTGATTAATAGCCCTGTAATGCTATCACTTCCTCAAGAGCGCCGTAATGCCTTAGGTGAAGCATCACTTGAAATTGCCGTACGCGAAATTTTTGAATGGGGTGAAATGCAAACCGACCCTAACTTCGGAAACTATTTGGTCCGTTTAGGCAATGGTGCGGATGTGCCAGATAAAATTGTTCTCCTCGACTTTGGTGCGATCCGTCAGTTCGATGAGCATCTATTAGGCGTTGCGCGTAATTTGATTACCGCGGGTTACCATCACAGCTCTGAGCAAATGGTCAAAGCGATGACAGGTTATGAGTTCTTTGATGGTATTCCACAAAGTATTAAACCTGATATGGCTAAAGTCTTTCTGTTAGCAACAGAGGCATTTAGTAGCACTGAAAATAACCCGGACATCCCTGCTGGTGTTATGGACGAACAACAACGCTATGATTGGAAAAAAAGCCAATTACATAGCCGTGTGATGCAACAAGCGTCAAAATCGATGGCATCTCGCTACTTCTCAGTTCCACCTAAAGAGTTTATGTTTATCAGCCGTAAATTTATCGGGGCATATACCTTTATGACCGTCATTGAAGCAAAAACCAATGTTCGTCGTATGATTCAAAAATATCAATAATCATTCAATACACACCTTAAGACTTGGCTGACTCAAATGTCAGCCAAGTCAATTTTAAAATAACAATCCATTTAAGCCTTTTTACTTTTCTATTCTTAATTAATCATTTAGCTATCAAATCCCACCTAATCTCGCCGTTTATCTTTGACAATCATGCATGTCATTTATGACATGGTTTTTCTATCTTTGGCATGTCAGCATTAAATAAGAACAACGCAAATGGAAAACAACAATGACCAATATGGTAAACAAGGCTCAAGGATTTGGGCTCTCACTTTTAACGAAAATTGCCGGAAGTGATGTACTCGATCAGTTTAAACTGCGCAAATTTGTTGAAAAATCTTTGTATCAAAGCTCAAAAGCTGGTTTTAAAACCCTGAGCCAGACGCAAAAAGCATTTCAGACCAATAAAGGCGTGCATAAGCAACGTTTGCCAAATCAACAAAAATCATTATTTGATTTAAACCTGACTGAAGAACAACAAATGACTGCTGATGCGATGCAGCAGTTTGCCACAGAAGTCTTGTATCCACTTGCTCATCAAGCCGATCAAGAGGAAAGATTTCCTGAAGCTTTATGGCAACATATCCAAGATCTAGGTCTAAATTATTATGCCTTACCTGAAGATTTGGGTGGCGTCGCGGCAGAAAAAAATATCATTAGCAATATCTTAATTGCGGAACAATTGGCTGAAGGTGACTTTAGTTTAACAGCAGGCTTACTGTCGACATTTAGCTGCATCAATGCCATCACCCAATGGGGTTCAGAATCTGTTCAAGCAACCTACTTAGCGGCATTTGCAGATGATTCAGCCCTGCGCGCAAGCTTTGCGGTACAAGAGGCCACGGCGGCATTTAATCCTTATCAACTTAAAACTCAGGCAATTGCTGACGGCCAGCAGTATAAAATCAGTGGGGAGAAAACCTTAGTTCTTTTAGGTGAACAGGCAGATGTGCTGTTGGTGAGCGCCATGCTGAATGGGCAGCCTGAAGTTTTTATTGTGCAACGTGACCAGAGCATTAGCGCAAAAAAAACACCTGCTATGGGTTTGAAAGCCACTGAAACGGTAACTTTAAAATTTGATCAGACCCCTGCCCAACGCTTAGGCGATCAAGATTTCAACTACACCTCATTTATCGATCTTGGCAATTTAATGTGGTGTGCCATGGCTGTTGGTACCGCAACTGCGGTCAAAAAATATTGCATTCAATATGCCAACGAACGTACAGCTTTTGGAGAGCCAATTTCACATCGTCAAAGTGTGGCATTTATGATTGCAGATATGGCAATCGAAATTGATGCCATGCATATGCTCATCCTAAACGCAGCAAGTCTAGCCGAAGCCGGCAAGCCTTTTCATCGTGAAGCCTATTTAGCTCGTGTGCTATGTGCTGAAAAATCGATGAAAATTGGGACAGATGGCGTGCAAATATTAGGTGGTCATGGCTTTACCAAAGAACATCCCGTAGAACGTTGGTATCGAGACTTACGTGCCACAGCGATTCTTCAATCTGGCTTACATGCTTAATTCAGCAAAATAAAAACAAGGAAATGTCCATGAACTTACAAAATCCGAAAAAATTTAAATTGCTGATCGACCAAGCCCATGAAGTCGCTTTAAATGTTCTACGTCCTATTTCACGTAAATATGACAAAGCCGAACATGCCTACCCGAAAGAATTAGACATGTTGTCTTCCCTCGTCGACGGTATGAATGATGGCGGTGACGGCATGAATGCAGGTGCCGCCGTCAATAAACGTGGCGACACAGACACGGGTAATAAAAACGGTGTCAATATGTCGACAGCCCTCAGTATCATCGAGATGTGCTATGGAGATACAGGCCTGTTGCTCAGTATGCCTCGACAAGGGCTTGGAAATTCGGCTATTGCAGCAGTAGCCAATGATGAACAACTAGAACGCTTAAAAGGAACTTGGGCCGCTATGGCCATTACAGAACCCAATTGTGGCTCTGATTCTGCAGCTATTCGGACAACAGCGACGAAAGATGGCGATGAATACATCCTCAATGGTGAAAAAATCTTTGTCACCTCGGGCGAACGTGCTGATTCAGTGGTGGTTTGGGCAACGCTAGATAAAAAATTAGGCCGTGCAGCGATAAAATCCTTTGTTGTTGAAAAAGGTACACCAGGCATGACTGTAGAACGCCTAGAACATAAATTGGGTATTAAAGCTTCTGATACGGCTGCTATTAGTTTTGTTGATTGTCGTGTCCCTGCTGCAAACTTATTAGGCAATGCTGAAATTGATGTAGCTAAGGGTTTTGCTGGGGTAATGGAAACTTTTGATAATACTCGCCCACTCGTTGCTGCGATGGCTATTGGCTGTGCAAAGGCATCTTTAGAGCGAATTAAAGAAATCTTTAAAGATGAACTAGATGAGCAGTATTCAACACCCATCTTACAAAGCTCGAATATTGCTGCACAAATCTACCGTATGGAAGCAGACTGGGAAGCAGCACGTCTCCTCATGCTCAAAGCCGCATGGATGGCCGACAACAAAAAACCTAACTCACGTGAAGCATCCATCGCTAAAGCGAAAGCAGGCCGTGTAGGTAATGAAATCACATTAAAATGTGTAGAGCTCGCAGCGGCTGTTGGTTATAACGAAGATGAATTATTGGAAAAATGGGCACGTGATTCAAAAATCCTTGATATATTTGAAGGAACACAGCAAATTCAACAATTAATCGTTGCACGACGTGAACTGGGTAAAAGTTCAAGCGAATTAAAATAATTACTTTGCTTGAGCAATTTGAAACTTAAAGATGGATTTTTATATAGGATCAGTCTATAAACAATCCATCTTTTTGTTTTTCGATGATTATGTTTCAAATCCGACCACTTCAACTTGAAGACAATGCAAGCATTGCCAATGTCATTCGCACAGTTTCCAAAGAATTTGGATTAGCACCAGAATCAGGATTTGCCGTTGCAGATCCAATTTTAGATGATTTATATCACGTTTATGCACAAGCAAATGCACAATATTGGGTTATTGAAAATCCACACGGTACAATTTTAGGTGGTGGCGGCCTTTCTCCTTTAGCTGGAGATTCAAGCATTTTAGAAATCCAAAAAATGTATTTTATGCCTGAATTACGTGGTCATGGCTTAGCCAAAGATATTTTAGAACTTTGTTTTCAATTCGCCAAAGATCATAATTTTAAAGCGTGTTATTTAGAAACTACACATACACTTGGACAAGCGGTAAAACTCTATAAAAAAGTAGGATTTCAACATTTACAAGCTCCCAAGGGCAATACAGGTCATAGCCAAGCATGCGAAATTTGGATGCTTAAAACACTTTAAATTATACTTAGATTCCATTCATACCTCTGAAAAAAGTTATAGCTTTTTCAAATAGGGATATTTCATGAGTGGATATTCTAGTTTTTTTATAACTAAAGTTCTCGGGATTTGAATATCCCCACAATCTTAATAAGTACCATGTCAAGAGAGAAATAGTGACACAAGTAATGCTATCTGTTTTTCTCTCTTCACTTAAATAATTATGTAATTTGAGTACATTTCCATCAATTCTTACAATTTCACTGTACAGAGCATCTTAAGAAAATATTGACCTCTAAGTCTCCAGTTCATACTATCGCTTTAGAAATTACACTTAGCCACGATTATTTTAAAGTGAACATAAATGCAGAATGTACTGAATAAAACTCACCTTTCAACTCGTCTTACTTCGCTCCTGAGCGCTCACAGCTTAAAGTTTTCAACTGTTATTATATCTGTAACCCTGATTTCTGGATGTTCATCACTTGGTGGTGGCTCTGTAGAGAAACGTGCCGTTAAACTTTCATCAGGGATACAAAAGGCCTATTCAGTCAATCCTGAAACTGCAAATCGAGTGTCCCCCTACATTGTGCAAACTGCTGATCAATACAACTTAGATCCTTTACTACTGGCTGCTGTTATTCGCCAAGAATCAACTTTCCGCCCTTATGTCAGTTCACCTGCAGGTGCAGTCGGTTTAACTCAGGTGATGCCACGTTATTGGCAAGCAACATGCCCTGGGGATTTATATGACGAATTAACCAATATTAATTGTGGGTCATTTATTTTAACTAAATATAAAAATGCCGCTGGCAGCATGCCAAAAGCTTTAGCCTACTATAATGTCGGACCTACCGCTTATAACACCAATCGAAAAATGAAAAAACAAGGCAAACGTTATGCAAAACAAGTTAAAGAACATCAAAATAATTTAAAAAGTTCCTTATAATTTCTAAAAATTTAATCTTTTATTTAACCATATAGACCTAACTAAGCTTAAGAGGATAAATTTTGTTAGGTCTAGGGTGTGTTGACATTTACAGCCGATAAATTGAGCTAAAGAGGCAACCATATAAATATACAAGCTAAAGCAACAGCGCTTTGATAGTTACGTTTTAGCTTATCGTATCTTGTGGCAATTCCTCTA
>NZ_VPEJ01000036.1:0-14734 GCF_013417245.1 Acinetobacter sp. YH16042 | reverse complement strand
AAGTAACTTGGACCAGTGTTGATCATTTAGCATTGTTCGAGGCATAGCGAGTGTAAAATTGGGTTTGGCGATTTAATTTTACTATCTCGCTATTTTTTTAATCAACAAATGTCAACAGACCCTAATATAGGGCGCTACGCTTCATGCTCATTGCTAGACCCAATATACATGCTTTGATTAGTAAAAGAATCGGCATCGCGACATAAGCTGTCGTGATTGATGTCAATTGAATTATGAAGGTGAAATGATTAAATGTATTAGAACATACAGAGATAGCATCATATTCAAATGATTGATCACGAACTGTCAAAATGTCGTGTTTTGATGCTTTAGTTAAGTAAAGTTTTGGCTTGGTTAAATTTATACGTCGATGCTAGCGAGTTGAGGGCAGTTCCGTTAAAATGCTTCAAATTTCAGCAGTTCGTTAGAAGAAAATAAAAATATGAAATCCTTAATTACCTTAGGTAGTAAAACGTCACACGGTGGTGTGGTTTCAGAATGTGAACCTTCATTTGTGATTAATGGTATTGCGGTGCATTTAAATGGCATGAAACATTATTGCCCGAAATGTAATTCGACTGTGGCTGCGATCGCGGCGGATCAAAGTACAACGGTCAAGGGGCGTGGTGTTGTGGTTGCTGGAGATAAAACCACTTGTGGCGCAACTTTCTTACCGAATCAATCAATGGTCGGATCACAAAAATAATCTGCATACTGACTTTTAGTTCATCTAAATAAACTCATTGAGTCCTATTCTAATCGAGTTGATCTCTTTATGATGGGTCATCATCAGTTGATTGGATGAGTTTTACATGAAAAGCGCGATCCATTTTACCCATGCCAATGGTATTCCTGCCGCGAGTTATCGAAAGTTTTTATCTTACTTTTCACCGCAATTTGATGTGAAGGTGATTCCGCTTATTGGTATGGATGAGCGCTATCCGATCACCAAAGATTGGCGATATTTGGTCGAACAAGTCATTGCAGATATTGAGCACCAATTTCCAAAGCAACAAGTGATTGGGCTTGGGCATTCTTTTGGCTCTTTAGTCACCCTGATGGCGGCTTATAAACGTCCAGATTTGTTTTCACAACTGATCATTATGGATCCACCTTTCGTAATCGGCCCTAAGTCCGCAATTTTTGAAGGCATGCAAAAATTAAAGCTCAAAGCTGTCGATAAACTTACCCCAGCGGCAATTACATTGAAGCGTAATGACCATTGGCCAAATTTGGATGAAGCCTATACGGCACTACGGAATAATCGTTTATTTAAAAGTTTTGATGCGCAGTGTTTTGAAGATTATTTTGCACAAGGCATTCAAGCTGATGAAAAACGCGGTGGCGTGACCCTCAGCATTCCAAAAGCCGTGGAAGCGCAAATCTTCCGTACAGTGCCTGCATGGTGGTGGCGTACTCCACGTAAAGCCCCTCAAATGCCTGTACACCTTATCACCGCAAATGACAGCCATTTTTATAAACAAGGTTTGCCACAAGGCATGAAAAAAACGTATGGTGTTGAGTTCAGTGTGGTTGACGGTGGGCACATGTTCCCTCTGGAGCAGCCGGAAGTAACCGCTCAATGTGTGCAAAAAATAATAAATTTACAGGCTGTAAAAAAAGGAGATTCTTGAGAATTTCCTTTTTTGATGCTTTTTGAGCGTTATTGGCAAGTGAGGGTAACCGGCTCATCGACCTTTGTATCGGGACCCAAGGTAAATTCACTTTTACAGACTTTATCCGCAGTTTGAACTTCTAAACTGTAATCTCTAGGCATCAAGTCATAGAATGTAACGAGACTGTTGCTGGCAATCGGGTATTTCGCATTTGGAATGCCTAAAATACGGACCACGCTGCCGCTGGCTAAAGCCTGCTGATTTGCATCAATAAACCTGAAAGTTACATCTCTGCTTTGATGATTGCTAATTGGAAAATCAACGATATAGCCGCGCTGATTCATTGGCATAAAGGTATGGAATGTTTCGGCAATATTGGCATCAATGCCGACTTGGCTTTCATCAAAGGCAATGCTGTTTTTGGTATAGCCTGCTAAGTTGTAGCTGAAAATTTCTCCATTTTTATCGGTTTTTCCTATATATGAGCCATTGCTGTACACATCAATGTTTGGCGTATTTTTTAAGCGGACGAGCGAAAAACTGTTGTTGATATATTTGCTTAGGTCAAAGCGATTGCCCAGCCAAACGAGTGACCCCATATAGCTTGCGGTGTAATATTTTTGATCATCTGTTTGCAAATATTGCACATTCAAGTCGCCGGCATTGGTTTTAAAGCGTGTACTGAGATTGCCGGAATATACATCATGTGAGCGGCTTGCGCCGACCGTGTAGTCGAAACCAGTGTTTTTATAAGAATACTTGTTGAACTGCAGGCTGGTCTCGTCATCATCATGCTGTGAGAGGGTGACAGAATGCTTGCGGTCATCAAAGTTATAGCTCAGCATCAAGTCAACACTGGCGCGGTCGCCGCTTTCAGCATCATAGGAGATGCCTAAACTGCCAAAAAGCCCTTTTGCGAGGGATTGGCTGGTTCTTAAGTTGAAAATCCGCTGATCCTGCCGGTCAGTGCCTTCGCGGTATTTTCTTTCAACATAGCTTAATGATAAGTTGTTAATGAATGGAATTTGATTTCTGGATAAATAGATTTGGTTTTCCTGCTTAGGCAGGTAACTGGCTGTATAGTCATCTAAACCCAGCATGCGGAATTCTGGGCTGTAATACTGAGCGCGCAAGCCAATACTGTACGATTGCGTATCACGCTTAAATTCAGTATTGACGGTATAGCCTTCTAAACCGAGGTCATCTGCATGGCTGTAGGAAGAATTCACTTCCAGCAAGCCAAGCTTATACAGATACTGACTCCATAACAGTCCGGCGCTTTCCAGTTTTTTGCTGTAATCGGCAACAGCGCCCAATGTCGTGGATGAGCTGATGCCTCTGCGGACATAGCCGCTGCCGAACCAGTCGCGGTAATCATTGTCATCATAGGCATAGTTATAGCGGAGCTTGCCGGCGGAAATATTATAATCCGTTAGTCCGGGGCGCAGTAGGCGCTGATTGACAAAGATCGGTATGCTTTTGACCGTTGTATTGCCTAAAACATCCTTTACGACAATTTCAGCATTGCCAAGGCCATTAAAGCCAAGATTGCTGTCTATATTGAACTGGCCTGGATTGACTTTGGCGTTATAGGCTTGCGTGCCATTAATAATTAAATCGACGCTAGATTGAGTCAGCGCGCTGCCTTCAATCGAGGGGGTGTTCCAATAGATATAATTCGGGCGGCTGGTAAAGTTGGTGCCAAAGCTGAATCCGCCAAAATAGAAGGACTGGTTTAAGCCGGTATAGGTGCTGATATTATCGCCCAGTTTTAAACTGCTCATCTGTTTTGGAAACTCAAAACTCAATGAGGTATTTAAACGGCTGCTGTTCTGAACATTAGCCTGCTCATGATTATAGTTTTTCCGGAAAACATGGCTGCTGTTGAAAAGTATATTTTTCCAGAAGAGATTTAAATCTGTAGAGGCATTTGCCTGCTTATTAAAATCCCCATCTTGAAAATAGAGATTGTAGTTTACAAAACCGCCTAAATTGGGCAGATCTGGCAGGTATGGCTGCTGAGATGACAGCTTTTGCGCCAGCATATATTGCGCAGGAATGCTGAGCTTGAATAGTTGATGCTGTTCATCCATTTGACTGCTGATATCCGGGCGGTCAATTAAACAATATTGCAGATTGTCTTTATTTAAATGGGTAAACTTGGATATATCGACAAATCCGCCCTTTAAAAGGCTGCATTCGATATAGGTCTGGCCGTTTTCCCTTAAGATAAATGCATCCTGCTTCAAGTCTACACCATTAATCCAAAGCCCCAAAATTGCATTTTCTGAATTTGGGCTGCTTACAGGCGGCTTTGCTGCGGATGCAGGCGAAACGTCCTGCGCTTGCGTATGTTCTAACTGAATGCAGCACAGCAGCAAGATCAGCACAGGCGGGGATTTGCGGATCTTGCATAATTGTCTTATCAGCATTGTCATTACTCCGACACATCAAATTGCAGTGTTTTAGAGTCTGCTGTTTGAACAATAAGTTTAAGGTTTGAATCAGGCTTAACAGCCAGTGTATTTAAATCAAATGCAACTTGTTTATGCGGCAAAACATACTTCAGTTCTTGGGAATTAAAAATTTCTTTTCCCGCAGCATTCTGCAGTTTGAAACCCGTGATTTGAAAATGGGCGGTACCTGAATTTTTTGCCAACAGCACAGGCTGATTTTTATTGTTTTTCGCCAGCTGAAAAGACATCTCAGGCTTAAAGTTCGTACCGGCAAATAACGGGACATTAAAACTATAGGCATATTTTAATCCCTTTGCTGTTTCAGCATTAGGCAGAGGGCTGAAGATGATTCGCCAAGCTTCTTCTTCTTGTAACTGCATGGATGCAATAGGTTGTTTAAAACCCATGCGAATAATACGTTTAGTATTGGGTTCAATCATAAAAGAAAGCGGATTGACAGCTAAACTTGAATCAGGGGTTAAAATATCATGTCCTTGTTCATCCTGTGTCCAACGAAAAACATTGACTTCATAGTTTTTCGCCAGTTCTTCATTGGAAGAAATAATGTTCATGGTGATTGTGCGCTGTCCATTCTCACCAGTGATAAAATGTTTGATGGGATAAATAGAAAGTTCAGCATATGCAGGGAAACTGCATACCCCCATTGAAGCAACAAGCAGGCAAGATATTTTGTTCAAGATAGCAGGCATTAATTATTTTTTCCCTAAATAATTTAGACTCAAAGCTGTACAAAGCAGGAGCGGTTTTCTGGCGTATAAATAACGTGTAGGTGAATGTATAAATGGAATTCCACTATGTGACTGTTAAATGGATTAAATAACTAGTTTCAAAAATTTTATTGAGTCATAAATTCAGACGTTGAATTGAAAACCGGCATGATTAAATACAGGTTGATTCGTTAAGATATTTAGAAGCGGTCACATGGTTTAAACAGCAGTTAAGAAACATAAAATGAATTTATGTTTCTTAATCAGATAAATTAATAGGCGATTTGAATAGTGACTTCATCTGTGTAATCGCTGGCCGGTAAGGTTGATACCATACCCGTTACGATTGGAGATGATGCAGATAATGTATACGTTTTAGGAGTTGCTATTGGAGTAGAAGGAACCACTAAACCAGCTGCATCATTCACAGGGACTGGTAATCCTAGAGCTGAAAAATTAATATTATAAGGGATTTGAGGGAGTGCTAAACTGCCTGAACTATTCTGAAGCACTGACATATTCAATTGACCAGATGAAGCATTTTTTGCTTTCGCTGAAATGGTATAGTCAACATTACAAGTAACATCGAATGTTTCGTTTACAGTTGTACCATCAACCGGTATAGACTTTGAAATTGTGGTACCTGCTTTAGAAAGCGTACATGCCGTAGGTACTGTGAGTGTATAATTTACTGTGACACTCTGACTAGCTGCATGTGCAGTTAAAGCCCCTGAGCTTAACAACAAAATGCTGGATAGTTTTAGTAATGAATTCATGTTTTAAATCTCCCGATGAAAAAAATTGCATTTTTATAGCGAATAAAAAAAATATATTTATAGAATGTTAAATATATGATTAAGTTTAAATTTGAATGGTTTTTTGGGAATAACTAAATTTAGGTATTTTGAATTCATTCGACGCATTGTTGGATCAGCAGCCTAATGGATAAAACCTAATAATCCAAAACCTTAATATTGAATGACGCAGCGCTACCATTCAGCCGCGGAGAAAGTGAGGCTGGCTCTGTAAGTGCCGACTGGGTATTTGGCTAAATCTTTATACTGTGAAGAGTCTAGCTCGGCATACATGGTCATATTTTTGATTTGGCTTGAGCTGTTGATGTAGCTGTTGAAATCGGCATAAGCATTTGCGGCAGTCATTGATGCACCTACGACAGGATAGTTGCCATCCCATTCTCCTCCGATTCTGGAAAAGAAGCTGACCGGAATATAAACATCGGGTTTGCCGTCTAGACGGAAGACTGAGTTATTGCCTGCGGGATTAGACCATTGAAAAGAAGGGCGCACTCGAATTTTACAATTTTTAAAATTTGCAGATACGCGCCCAGCTTGAGCGTAATTTAAATTAACATTTGTGACTGGCGCCGTAACGGTACAGTTGTCGGCATAGCTGTTCAATGTAAACGTGCAGCTGAGTATTACGCTTAAAAAAGCTAAATTTTTAATTTTGAGCATGAGCAGTCAGCTTTAATTTATTTCATAGTAAGTGAAACTATGCTGCTGCAATGCAGTTTTAGCGATACCTAAATTTAGGTATTGTTGAATAAAAAGCCCTACTTATCGCGTTAAATAATAATTTTTAAAACAATTTAAGAAGTTACTTTTGGAATTTATGTTTAATCAACCGGCTTGTTCTATTTGTGGTATTTCATTTGAAATGAGTCATTTGAAATTTAAAGTGTGCCTATTGAAGAAGAACTTATTGCAAGATTACGTATGGTTGAGTATTTAAAATACAACCTATATCACATAAAAATCATAATAGGTTGAATCCCTCAATTTAATATTTTCAATATCCCCAATTCTAGGGATATAAATCAGAAGCTCTAAAGAAAATAATTAAATAAATTTTAATTATTGGTCAAAAATGAATTTTGAGCTTCCCTTACTAAAACCAATGTTGGTATTAGAAGATGATCCTATTCATCAGCTTAGAATTTTCAATATTTTGGAAAGTTTTGGTTATGAAAAAAATGATATTTTATTCTCACAAACAATAGAATTTGCTAAAAATATTTGTGTTTCAAAGCCTGTCAAATTCATGATGGTGGATTTAAATTTGCCAGATGGCTCTGGTATAGACTTTATCCAAAATATACGGCAGAAAAATGAAAGCAATATCCCAATTATGGTCCTTTCCTCATGGAATACACTTGAGGTGATTTATAATGCATTGAATGTTGGTGCAACAGGCTATGTGCTCAAAGAAAAAGATGATTTTGAGCTAATGTTTGCCATTCGAACAATGTTAAAAGGTGAAGCAATTATCGATCCGACAATTGCAAAGAAGATACTTACAAAATTTGGTCATCTTTTACATGAACAATCACAAGATTATTGCAAAGAGCATGCTGAGATGTCTCAACGGCAAATTGAAATATTAAATTGTGTGGCTAATGGTATGACTAGTCGTGAAATAGGCGATGAACTAAATATTTCAAAGTATACTGTTGGTGTACATATTAAAAATATTTATCAGAAACTTGAAGTAAATTCTCGGACTAAAGCAATTAACGCAGCTAAGAAAATGGGCATTATTTAACTCAGTCCGATCATTTTGAAAATTTTGAAGCTAACGAATCTGTGCTTCGTCTAAATGGCGAGCACCTTCCAAAATCATGCGAATCATAATCATGGTTTGTTCGGCAACTTCTTTGCGTTGTTCTGTCGGTAGATCAATGACTTTTGCACCCATGTTAAACACCAATTGGGTAATACCACGTGCCACGATGTCAGGATGAGCCAACTTGCTTTGATTTAAACGTTCTAGGACGATTAAATCTTCTCTTAATTCTTGTTGGAAATAGTTAAGTTGACGCTCAACTGCATTTTTATAGGAATGCGAACCAGTATAGCCTTCACGAAGTAAAAGGCTTAAGTTGCCTTCATCGGCATCTAGCTGCTGAATAAATACTTCAACTGAACTACGAATAATACTGCTTTGGCGTGATGCCTGAAGGCGTGCTTCATGCAAAATTTGACGTAACACACCACCAGCTCGATCAATCAACTCAATGGCTAATTCATCAATATCTTTGAAGTGACGATAAAAACTATTTGGAGCAATGCCAGCTTCACGTGCAACTTCACGCAAACTCAGTGATGAAATACTTTTTTGTGGACCAATTAAATTAAGCGCTGCCTGAAACAGTTCTTCCTTGGTAATCGTTGCTTTACGGCCTACAGTGCGAACTGCAAGTGGAGTTTCAGCTTCAGAATGTAATTCTTCCTGGTACATGTTAACCATATTCGTCTGTGCAGACTGAGTCATATTTTTTAATAGATTAAAAACATTAACATATTATAGCGTCTGCTAATAGCTTTTGTGAAAATGTCGATTAAATGCACAAGCGTATATACAAATATATATACATGTGTATAATAATTAAAAACCTCCCATGAGTTGTATTTGATTATGCATGTACTCGAAAAAGCGAAAAAGCCTTTAAACGCACTCAAAGACAGTGTTGTAGACGTCAATGCGGTAAATTTCTGGTTGCAGAAATTTAATCCGTTATGGTCTGGTAATCAGGCTCTCGGCAAAATTGTACAAAAAGAAAATGCAGCAAATGAGATGGTTAGCCTAACCATACAGGTGAACCGTTTGTTTAAAATGGGTGAAGCTGGTCAGCATCATCCTGTTTTTGCTTGCGTAAATGGTATCCGTTACGAACGTACTTATAGTTTGACTCAGTTGGATGATCAACACGTATTACTTAGCGTAAAAAAAGTGAATACGGGTATTGTGAGTACATGGCTCGTAGAACAAGCGCAAGTGGGTGATATCTTAGAATTTGGTCAGCCTTTTGGTGATATGACTTTGGTGTCAAATTCTGCGCCGTTGCTACTATTGGCTGCGGGTAGTGGTATTACGCCAATGTTAAGTTTGTTGAAAGCGATGAGCAAAACTAAGCAAATTGCGGAGCAACCAATTCAGTTAATGTACTGGGTTAAGTATCACGATGATGCCGCATTCAAATTACGCTTCGAAGCTTTGGCAAATCAATATCCAAACTTTAAATTTCAAATTTTCTTTACCCAAGAAGAAGTTGCTGATCCACGATTAAATGCCGCTCACGCTGCTCAAATTGATGACATTGAGCACAGTACTGTGTTTGCATGTGGTCCATCAGGTTTCGTCACTCAGGCCGAAGCATTATTTGGTCGTGCACAATGCTTTATGAGTGAAGCATTTAGCATGAGCCCAATCGCAACGGATGACATTGGCTTTGTGAATGTCACACTTACACAATCTAATAAAACCGTCAGTATTCCAAAAGGCCAATCAATTTTAGCCAGTCTTGAACAGCAAAATATCAAACCAAATCACGGTTGCCGTATGGGCATTTGTAATAAATGTGCCTGCAACAAAGTTGAAGGTTCGACTAAAAATATGGTCAATGGTAGCCAAAATACAGAACCGGGTAATTTACTCAAAATTTGTGTGAACTCAGCACAGTCAGATCTTGTTATTGATTTATAAGGTAGAAAAAATATGAACATGCCTGTAAAAATTGAATATTTTAAAAATCCAAAAAACCGTGAGTTAACCCAATCGCAATTAGACGAACTTGCGCGTGAGCTTGATGCGATTAAGCAAGAAGTTTTAGATGACTTAGGTGAAAAAGACGCGAAATACATTCGCCGTGTGTATTCGACAGTTCGTTATTCATCTATGGCGGGTCGTGCTTTATTGTTTGCAGGTTGGTTTCCGCCAGCGTGGATTTTAGGCACAGGTCTTTTAGGTTTTGCCAAAATCATGGAAAACATGGAATTAGGTCATAATGTCATGCATGGTCAATATGACTGGATGAATGATCCTAAATTCAATGGTCAGACCTACGAATGGGATATCGTGGGTACTGCAGATAACTGGCGCCAAACTCACAATTTTAAACATCATACCTATACCAACATTAAAGGTATGGATGATGATATTGGTTATGGTCTCGTTCGTTTGTTCCCAGAACAGCGTTGGAAGCCGGGCTATCTATTACAACCGATTTATAGCATTCCATTTTGCTTATTGTTCCAATGGGGTGTTGCCATTCAAAACCTTGAATTGGGTAAATACTTCAAAGGTCGTAAAACAAAACAGCAGACCAAAGAAGAATGGAAGCCAATGCAAGCCAAAATCGGCAAGCAATTATTTAAAGACTATGTGTTCTTCCCGCTTATTGCAGGGCCTGCAGCATTACCTGTGCTCACAGGGAACCTCGTTGCGAATGGTCTTCGTAATATTTGGACATTTAGTATTATTTTCTGTGGTCACTTCACCAAAGATGTTGAAGTTTTCCCGAAAAAAGTACTTGAAAATGAAAGCCGTGGACATTGGTACATGCGTCAAATCCGTGGTTCTTCAAACCTTACCGGTTCAGAAGCATTTCACATTTTGACAGGGCATTTAAGCCATCAGATCGAACACCATTTATACCCAGATGTTCCTGCGCGTCGTTATCGTAAAATGGCGCCAAAAGTACAGGCCGTATGTGAAAAATATGGTTTGAACTATAACAACGCAAGCTTAGTGAAACAGTACGGCAGTGTACTAAAACGTATTGTGAAATATGCGTTTCCATTTAAAAAGTAATAAAAGCTGCACTTGAGTGACTGGATTAAAAAAGCCATGCATTTGCATGGCTTTTTTATATTAACTTTGGGGGAAATATTTACTTCACTTTTTGATATGTAATTTGAGGATCTTAATCAAATTCATATAATTTCCTTTTTTAGCCATACGAATGACCAATTCAATTTCTTCTTTCGTCCACATCTGGCGAGTGGCTGAGAAGGCAAATTGAGCAAGGAGAACAAATGGATTTTCGCCAAATTTAATATGGAGGCCTTTGACATATTTCGGTGGATTGAATTGATTCATATTCTTTTCCCGCTTTTAATATTTGACCGCATTATTTCTAATTAATGAGAAAAATAGCACACTATAAAGTCAAAATAAAAGCAGAATTTTCAAAATTTAATCATATATTAGAGCGACTTAAATTTAAGTTTGTGATTGTTAACTTTGATTAATAAACCAAACTAAATCACTCGACTTTAGTCGAGTTCAGGTAGGCGTTTATCCTTTCCATTCATGAAATGGTGGGTGGCCAATTCAAACATAGCGAGGTCTTCATCGCTATTTCCATAGGCATAAACATGCTCATAGTCTTGAAGGTTAAATTGCTCCAAAACTCGAATTTTCTTTTGCTCACCACTACAGTCTAAGGTTTGATACAAACCAGTCAGTATTTGGTCATTGGCTGCTGTTTCGGTACAAATCAGTTTGACCCCGAGCTTTTTGGCCACAGGTTTAAGATATAAATCGACGGATGCAGAAACCAATACGACTTCATGACCGCGTTTTTGGTGTTGCTGTAATTGTTCATATAGCGAAGGATTGAGTTCCGCCATCAAATGTTCAGCATATTGTGCTGCTTGATTTAAAACCTGCTCATGATTGGCTTGGCTAAACATTGCGGCATATAGGCGAGGACGCATTGCATGGGCAGGATATAGCTTGAGATAATAGCCTTGAATCCAAGGGAGAATTTTAATCCCTTGGCGCACGATATGCCGTTTAGGCAGGGAATAGAAGATGAACCCTGTAAAACTGTCTTTATTACACAGGGTTCCGTCAAAATCGAATAAGGCTAGAGTTTTAGGTTTTTGATGCGGCGCATGCATGTTTGATAACGTCCATCGACTCGTGTGGCAAACCAATTGGTATTGTAATCACGGCTTAATTTCGGCCCAGAAATTACGACTTCAGGCATCATGGCATAAAACGGTTCTTTACCAGTCTTTTCTTGGTACAACTTTTTGACCGCTTTATACGTCAAAGTATCTTCGAAGTCCTGATCTTTTTCTTTTTTAAGATCTGAACGAATTTGACGTGGAGTTGCAATTACATTGTTTTCTGCAAAAACGGCAATCAGCGCAGTTTCAGACTGGCTTTTTGCTGAACGTGGAGAACCATCTTTATTATAAAGTAAGAGGTCACCATCTAAGCCGAGCTCAGCAGGGGTTAAGTCATTCAACATGCTTTGGAATGCCGCATTACGACTCGAATAACGACCCGAGTTATAATCTGCAAAACGATAAATCGGTTTGTCATATTCAGCTGGATACATCATTAAACGGTGGATGCCGTAATACAAACCGCCATATTGGCTATACATGTCAGTACGTAGAGCAGCAATATTTCCACCTTGGCGTTTGTGGTCTTTGGCATAGCCTATATGAACTTGCATGGAACCCAAAGTGGTAATGGGGTTGAGCTTTTCACCAATATCTTGTCCAACCAGTTTCGCTGCGCCCGTCAAAGCACTCACGTGATAATGTTTAGACATATAGTCAAAAATTTCACGATATAACTCGTCTAGTTCACGTTCAGTTTGTACACGGCGCATTTGGCTCAGATAGTTATCTTCTGGACTCGGTTGATTTTTTAACACATCTTGGAAATAGCCAGCGACTGTACCACCGATGCCATCACCCAATTTATCTTTAAACTTTTCTTCAAGACGATCTTGAACTTCTTTGACGGCTTTTTCACCGAGTCCCGGCACATGCGGGTCGGCAACAAAATTGGACTCTTGATCGACTACAGCAACAATCGTACAAACATTTTCTTTCGTGGTTGGAATACCGAGCTGATCACTAATGTCGTAGATATCATTGGCCCATGACAGACGTTCATTCACGCGAGGTGGAATGGCTTTTTTGATCTGTTCCGCTTCCATAGTGGGTTCATCTTTGCTCCACCATGAACCATTACCACAGGCAGCCAAGCCAATGGATAAAGCCAGTACAGAAAGGGATTTAAAGCATAATGTGGTCGAAAAAGTTTTGTTCATATTTTCCAATAAACTCAGCCATATGGGGGCGACAAAGCAGGTGCAGTATACTATGCAAAATACATAAGTAATGAATAAATATGTATATGTCTCATAGGGGACTGTCAATCTATTTATGGAGATCTACGCGTGTAAAAACAAGCAGTTCTGTCAGGATGATTGGAAAAAGAATGCTTTTTGAGCTAAATAGATGAATATTCCAATATCATTTTCAACAGATTATAAAAAATGCAGGTATATACTAGCTGAAATCCATAAATTTTTTAAGGGGATTATTATGCCAGCTAAATTTTTCAGTCGTTTCTTGGGTTTGATTGCGTTAGTTATGGTATTGGGGGCAATCATTATTAACTTTGTTGTGGCTAAACCGATGGTGGAATATTGGATCTTACTCTTACTACCTTGTTTTGCCGTTCCAATTTTAACCTCAGTGATGATCACGAAGGATGAAAATCTTTAACATCATCATTCAGTAAATCTATTTTTCAATCCAATAGATGAACACTAATCAGTCTTTGCAAAAAGCTCACATCGGGTGGGCTTTTTTGTTGATGTGTCCAAAGTCTTTTATACTGTGCAAATGAGAAATTTAAAACGCCAGCACAAATTAACGGTATCAACCGTGATTTGGTCAACGGAACAAGATGCCGTGTTGATCGAACATGCAGATTTAGCTATGTCTGAATTAATCCAGCGCTTGGGATTTAGTGAAGAAGACATTTTACAAAGAAAAGAAGTATTAGGTTTAAACCGGCGGGCACGTCAAATTCAACGTTTATATTTTAAATAATTGAAGTCAAATTCATTGAAAGCTGCGAAAGACTTAAAAATGCCTGTGAATTTAAAAACCCACTATCTGTGGGCTTTTAAATTTTTGCTCAATTATTTTGCAACAGCTTCAGAAGCAGGTGCCGCTTCAGTTGCGTCTTGAGCAACTTCAGTCGTTTGAACTTCAGATGCAGCAGCTTCAACTTTTTGTTCTTCAGCAGCAAATGTAGTTGCAGCCGCCGTCGAGATAAGTGTAGCGAAAAGTACTTTGTTTAAAGTTTTCATGATTCAATATTCAGTCTATTTTTTTGGAAAAAACAACTTAATGTATTAATCATGATAAAAGTGTAATTAAAATGGGTTGTTATGTGTCTAGATTGTGAACAATTACGAAAAACTTATCAAAATAAATCAATAGTTTGAAATCTATAACAAAATAATATGTGTCATTCAAATGTCGTTTATTATTTGAAAGCTTTAAAAAGAAAACCCGAATAATTCGGGAAGTGTATTTTACGTTGTTATTACAGCGAAACTTACCCACTTTTCGCTTAATAACAATTTATCGCTGAAATATGACGCCATGATGAAAAGGAGATTATTGAGCAGGGCATTCAATTTTGAGTTTTTCTTTGTAATAGTCCTGTGCGATCTTCAAATCGTTCAACATTTTATCTTGAGTATAGTCTTGGGCTGCGAGTTTGAGCATGGCAGGCATGTAGTTAGTTTTATATTCATGAGGGTAGTCATGACATAAGACTTGGGTTTTTCCTTGATCGATGTACTTTGAGCATCTAAAACATCAAGGTATTGACTGATTTGCGCATCTGACTGCTCAAATTGTTGAGTCGCTTGTTCCGTTGTTAAATCAGCGTTTTGGCTTTCAGCTGCAGCCACCTCGTCATTCGGTTGTTGGCAGGCAGTCAGAAAAGTAGCGAAAAATATAAAAGAGAGAATTTTCAATTTTTTCATAAAGTTTAACTCACTGATGTGAATTTATAGATTTAAGTTTTCAATGATTTTAGCAGTATCCCTCTATAGTAACACCTGTACAGGCAGATCTGCTGAAAGTCTGATGTTGAATCGATAGTGTGTTAGCTAGAAGGTATATACATAACTTTCAACGACTCTTAAGCAAAAGCGTAGAAATTTTTGTATGGAATTACTAGGGTGTGTTGACATTTACAGCCGATAAATTGAGCTAAAGAGGCAACCATATAAATATACAAGCTAAAGCAACAGCGCTTTGATAGTTACGTTTTAGCTTATCGTATCTTGTGGCAATTCCTC
>NZ_VPEJ01000035.1:0-14745 GCF_013417245.1 Acinetobacter sp. YH16042 | reverse complement strand
AAAGTCGTTTGAATGATTTCTTCTTGGTCTACGTGCCATAAAATACTCCATATATTGATGTTTATAACATCATTTGAGGAGCAGAGTATCACTTATAGGAGTTGTTCAAATTTCCGGATCCATCTCTTATCGACGACTTTCAAATCACCGATATGATCGCTGAAGATGAAACTGTAGCTGTATTTGGTCAATTCACCTACACCTCAGTCTATGCAAAAAATACTTTCACCTCGCCTTTTTCAATTAAAGCCAAAGTTCAAAACGGTTTAATCAGCTTTTTCCAATTTATGGAAGATACCTATGCCTCAGCATCATCATTCCGCGTAGGTGGAGAATGGATCATTCAGCAAGATGCAGACCCGACTAAAAACTTTAAAGTTTCAGCTTAATACTGAGATGCGCAAAAGCTGCTGTTGATTTGGAATGGCCTTTTACATTGAGTTAATGACAGCGGTATTGGATAAATCCGGTTTTTCTCGCGATTTGATCATACAGCTTTTGCGCAGTTTCATTGTCCTGATGCGTAAGCCAATACACACGGTCACACTGCCGCTGATCACAATATTCTTTCACTTTCGCGATCAGCGCCTTACCAATACCCTGCCCGCGATATTCTTCAAGCGTATATAAATCTTGCAAATAGGCATAAGGCTGCAATGTCCAGCAGCTCTCATGTTCAATGACATGCACGATCCCAACCACTTGATGTTCAATTACGGCTGCAAAGCCATACATATGTTCGCACTCAGCAGCATGTAACCTTTGCCATGTTCGCTCGGTCACTGCATCCGCCACCTGACTTTTATAAAATTCTAAATACAGCTCCCAGAGCGGCTGCCATTGGCTTTTTGAAATTTCAGTTAAATTTTTAATTTGTATTTGCACGTTCAATGTCTTTTTTAAATGATCACTGGATTTTTATAACTGAAATAAAGCATTTTGTGTTGAAAACACTGTATTTTATGCGCTCTTTTTAAACATGATGAGTCTTGAAAGAACGTTTTCTTATCTGTTTTATAAATACGATAGGCAAATAAAAAGCCCGAAGATTCGGACTTTTTAACTATTCAGCTTATAGCTTTTCAACCAAGATCCGATCTACCTGCTTTAAACCTGTATGCTTTTCATGGTTCTTACGGCGAATCTTAATCACTTTGTCTTCTTGCAAATCTTGCAACATCAACTCTACTGCAACCATGGCTTCAAGCTCTAAGTCCGTGCCTATCCATTTCTGTTCACCAGCATCCATCAGTACAATTTCATCATTTATCTGATCGTAAAGGCTCATCGTTTCCTCACTTGGGGCAACATTGCACCCGTGGCTGAATACTGCATGAATGAATTAATTTTAAACCAATGCTTTAATTCATTCGTTACAAATCGTTATTTCACAATTAAAAATAAATTTAATCTCTGCAATAAAAAACGCCCCTTCTCTGGGGCGTCTTTATTACGGTTAATCTTTACAGATTAAGCGGTAATTTCTTTCACAGCAGCAACAACAGCATCAGCTGTGATACCAAAGTGTTGGTACAAGTCTTTTGCTGGAGCAGATTCACCGTAAGTCGTCATACCGATTACACGACCATCAAGACCTACAAATTTCCACCAGTAGTCCACATGCGCAGCTTCAACAGCAACACGCGCACGGATCGCAGCAGGAAGAACCGCTTCACGGTAAGCAGCGTCTTGTTTTACGAATTCTTCAGCACATGGCATAGAAACCACACGCACACCTTCAAGTTGCGCGTAAGCATCCATTGCCAATGAAACTTCTGAACCTGTTGCAATGATGATTGCTTTCAACTCACCTTTTTCTTTTGCAAGTACATAACCGCCTTTCGCTACGTCAGCAATTTGATCTGCTGTACGAGTTTGGAATGGCAAGTTTTGACGAGAGAAGATTAACGCTGTAGGGCCTTCGCTACGTAACAATGCAGATTTCCAAGAAATAGACGCTTCAACAGTGTCACATGGACGCCAAGTGTTTAGATTTGGTGTACCACGTAAAGATGCAATTTGCTCTACAGGTTGGTGTGTAGGACCATCTTCACCTAGACCAATTGAGTCATGTGTATACACATGAATCACACGCTGTTTCATCAATGCAGACATGCGTACTGCATTACGTGCATATTCCATGAACATCAGGAATGTTGCTACATAAGGAACGAAACCGCCATGCAGCGCTACACCGTTCGCAATTGCAGTCATACCGAATTCACGTACACCGTAATGAACGTAGTTACCCGCTGGGTTAGATTCAACGCCTTCTGCGCCTTTCCATAAAGTCAGGTTAGAACCTGCAAGGTCAGCAGAACCACCTAGAATTTCTGGAAGCTGTGGTGCAAATGCTTGAATGGCATTTTGGCTCGCTTTACGAGTAGCGATTGTTTCAGCTTTTGCATTTACTTCTGCAATATAAGCATCCGCTTTTACAGCGAAGTCAGCAGGTAATTCACCAGAAAGACGACGTTTGAGTTCAGCCGCTTCTGTTGGATATTTAGCAGCATAAGCCGCAAATGTGTCGTTCCAAGCAGATTCAGAAGTAGTACCTTTCGCTTTTGCATCCCAAGCTGCATATACATCAGCAGGAATTTCGAATGGACCTTCTGTCCAGCCCAAAGCTTCACGAGTTAAAGCGATTTCATCATTACCAAGCGGCGCACCGTGGCAATCTTCTTTACCTTGTTTGTTTGGAGAACCTAAACCAATAATGGTTTTACAGATAATTAAAGTTGGTTTAGCTGTTTCAGCTTTCGCTTCAACAGTTGCTGCGCGGATTGCGTCTGCATCATGACCATCAACTTTAAGCACTTGCCAACCGTATGCCAAGAAACGCTGTTCTGTGTCGTCAGAGAACCAACCTTCCACTTCACCGTCAATTGAGATGCCGTTGTCATCGTAGTAAACAACCAATTTACCTAGACCCAAAGTACCAGCCAATGAACATGCTTCGTGAGAAACACCTTCCATTAAACAGCCGTCGCCCAAGAAACAGTATGTGTTGTGGTCTACAACTGTGATGTCTTCTTTATTGAATTGAGCCGCTAAAGTTTTTTCAGCAAGTGCAAAACCTACAGCGTTTGCAATACCTTGACCCAATGGACCCGTGGTTGTTTCGATACCCGGTGCATAGCCCAATTCTGGGTGACCTGGAGTTTTAGAATGCAATTGACGGAAAGATTTCAAATCTTCAATAGACAGGTCATAACCTGTTAAGTGCAATAACGCATATTGCAACATAGAACCATGGCCGTTTGACAATACGAAACGGTCACGGTTTGCCCATTGTGGGTTTGCAGGGTTGTGGTTGAGGAATTCACGCCATACCACATCAGCAATATCTGCCATCCCCATTGGAGCACCTGGATGTCCTGAATTTGCTTTTTGCACAGCATCCATTGCCAATACACGAATTGCGTTTGCAATACGACGTTCGTTAAGCGGGGTTGTCATAGGTCAGAGTCCAAACAAATGGTTTAAAAGAGTTAGATGAATAAGAATTCAAAGATGCGCATATTGTCTTAAAAAAAGCGGAATGGGTAAAGCCTCAGGGGCAAATTTTCGCTAATTATTCCTGCACCACCTGTATTTTGGGCGCTTATTGCTCAATTTCAACCCTATGTATGTCGTTTATTTTGTATACAGTGATGCTTTTATATGGCGAATCAATGACAGCGCAATGCATATTTAGAGTTTGGTAGAGAAAGTAAACGCTTTATAACTGATAAAAGTCCGATACATCGAATGGAAATCGTGAATAAAAATAGCGGCCAAAGCTTGTCCAGATAAATGACCATTTGAAATATGAAATACTTTCAATAATTAAACCCACTAAGGTTTGGGTAACTCAAACGTCGTAATCATCCCTGTAAAATCAGCACTTATCCAATATACTCACGGTTTCACATTCAATACTTTAGATCCCACGACATGTAGCAGGTAAATTTCGCTGCGAAATATCATCCGATTGACAATTCCAAGCACCATTTAAACCATCTGGAATACTAAAATAGATCTGCTTTGAGCGAAGAGCAAAATTGACATCTGTTGATTTAAACGTAAAAACCACTGAACACGTTCCTGCCACATCAGTAATTTCACTACTCGCAATATATTTGGTACTGATACTTTCATTCAGCGCTGTATTCAAATCTATGCAGCTTTGTTCTGCTGAATAATTTTCAATCAGTTTCAATTTATAGGATGAAATCATTGTTAAAACTTCAGCCACTTGCGCTCGAGCGACATAACCATTGTAAGATACAGTAGCAATTGCAGCCAAAATGCCGATAATTGCCACTACCATCATGATTTCAATGAGTGTAAAACCAGACTGTTTCATTACGTTTCCCCATTCAACGTAATGACAACTAGGCAATTTGCGTACCAAGTCTCAAAAGCCCGCATTTATTGTGTTTTATTTTTCAAATTAAACGAATAATTGTCGTTTACAGTCATATTCTGGCAGTTCATGACATTCATTATCGATAAATCTCAGGATATTGATTTGATTTTTTCTTATAATTGATTCACTTAAAATGCCACTTTAGGCATTTTAACGCCTAATCACATTGTTGCTTGTGCCAAAACAAAATATCTCAGTTTTATCTCATCATAAAAAATTAAATTGAGAAATCCATTGCTCATATCAATTTTTTAGATGCCTATATCAATTAAAAAGTCATTGAAATGAATTAATTTCATCCAATTTGGTCATGTTAAGCTAGTCCTAAACGCTTTCTCGATGTAACATATTGCGTCTTTAAATTTAACTGTGATAGGACTTATGCGCGAGTACGCTGTATTTACCTCGGAATCTGTAAGCGAAGGCCATCCGGATAAAATGGCTGACCAAATCAGTGATGCTATTTTGGATGCAATCTTAAAAGAAGACCCATATGCACGGGTTGCTTGTGAAACGCTTGTAAAAACGGGTGCGGTTGTACTTGCCGGTGAAATCACAACAACTGCAAATGTTGACTTTGAAGCGATTGTTCGTAATACCGTAAATGGTATCGGATACCATCATTCAGATCTTGGCTTTGATGGTTCAACTTGTGCCGTGATCAACATGATCGGTAAACAATCACCTGAAATTGCTCAGGGTGTTGACCGTCAAAAACCAGAAGATCAAGGTGCGGGCGACCAAGGTTTAATGTTTGGTTATGCAAGCCGTGAAACTGATGTGCTTATGCCAGCACCTATTTCATATGCGCATCGCTTAATGGAAAAACAAGCTGAACTACGTAAACAAGGCAAACTTGCTTGGTTACGTCCTGATGCAAAAAGCCAAGTAACATTTGCTTATGAAAATGGCATGCCAGTTCGCTTAGACGCAGTTGTACTTTCAACTCAGCACGATCCAAAAATTACCCAAGCTCAATTGAAAGAAGCGGTAATTGAAGAAATCGTGAAAAAAGTGATTCCTGCTGAAATGTTCCATGCAGACACTAAATTCCACATCAACCCAACAGGTATGTTCGTCATTGGCGGCCCTGTAGGTGACTGTGGTTTAACAGGCCGTAAAATCATTGTAGATACTTACGGTGGTATGGCTCGTCACGGTGGTGGTGCGTTCTCTGGTAAAGATCCATCAAAAGTTGACCGTTCTGCTGCTTATGCAGGCCGTTATGTTGCTAAAAACATTGTGGCTGCTGGTCTAGCTGACAAATGTGAAATTCAAGTGTCTTATGCGATTGGTGTTGCAGAACCAACATCTATCTCGATCAACACATTCAATACTGCAAAAGTATCTGAAGATTTGATTATTGCACTTGTACGTGAACACTTTGACTTACGTCCATACGGTATTACTCGTATGTTGAACTTAATCCAACCGATGTACCAACAAACTGCTGCGTATGGTCACTTTGGTCGTGAAGGTTCTGATACCGCATTTACATGGGAAAAAACTGACAAAGTGGAAGCGCTTAAAGCATCTGCTGGTCTTTAATCTTAATAGATTAATTTCTCAAAAAAGCCTGCATTGATTGCAGGCTTTTTTATGGCCCGTATGTCCATAACAAAAACATCTAGGATAAAAATAACGAGTGTAAAAAATATTGACTAAAATTTACGCCTAGCTTATTCATAAAACACCAAAATAATTTAAGAACAACATCATGCCCTTTCCATTAGACTTAAAATTTATTACTGCAACTGAAGAACAATTAGGATTTAAGTTTCCAGAAAAATATAAAGCCAAAATGCAAATTGAAAATAGTGGCGAATTCGGCATTAGCTTTTCTAGTGCGGATGAATTTAAAGATGGTGATGACATCGAAGCTTGGTGGCTTTTTCCCTTCCAAGACACCAGCGATGTGAAAAGAATAAAACGTACGATGAATCATCTAGCCGCAGAACATCAAACTATAAGTAAAATTGAAGACTTCCCTGAAAACAGCATTGCCATTGCACATAACGGTGATGGCGATTATTTATTGATGCGTACGGTAGACGATACACAATTGGGGGAAGAAATATATTTATGGCGCCATGAAGACAGTGAATTTATCTATCTACTTGTGACTTCAATTGAAGAATTATTTAGACAAAACCCTTAACGCTATAAGTAGATATAAAGGCTTTTAAACTACAAAATATGCTGGATAAAATTACACTAAATCAACAATTTTTGATCGATTTTTGAATATTTTTTCAGCTAATATAAATTCAGCCCATGCTACGGGCATAACAAAAAAAGGAAAGATCAAAATGAATAAATTACTTGTTGCTTTAGGTTTGGCTGCAACTGTTGCACTTGTTGGCTGTAATAAAGACAAAGCGCCAGAAACAGGTGCAACAACTGGTGAACACTTAGAAAACGCTGCTGACCAAGCAGGCCATGACATCGCTGATGCAACTTCAGATGCGGCAACTGCGACAGCTACTGCTGTTGATAATGCTGCAACTGCAACTGCGACAGCAGCCGAAAATGCTGCAGAAAATGCTGAAGCTGCTGCACACAATGCCAAAGAAGCAGCTAAAGACGCAACTGCTGCAACAGCAGGTGCTGTTGAACAAGGTGCAGCTGACGTGAAAGAAAAAGCGCAGCAATAAGCATTTTATAAAAAAAGCACCTTCGGGTGCTTTTTTATATCTGTATTTTATTCAACTTACTGTTTCAATCTATTTTTAACTTGAAATTTAACTGATGTCAGGTCAATCTTATGAGGTCATATAAATAACAAACTTAGAGAAAATAATGTCTTACTCACATCATGCCGAAAAACATTTTATGGAACGTACGGGTTGGCTACGTGCATCTGTACTCGGTGCAAATGATGGCATTATCTCCGTTACTAGTTTAATTATGGGCATGGCTGCAAGTGGTGCTTCTAGCCATACCTTACTCATTACCTGCATTGCAGGACTCATCTCTGGTGCAACCTCTATGGCGGCGGGCGAATATATCTCTGTGAAATCTCAAGAAGACGTCGAAAAAGCAGATCTTCACATGGAGCATAAAGAATTACAACGTAACCCAGATATGGAGCTTAAAGAGCTGACTCAAATTTATGTAAATCGTGGGTTAGAGCCGAACCTAGCACATGAAGTTGCAGTCCAATTAACTGCCCATGATGCACTAGAGGCCCATGCACGAGATGAAATTGGAATCCATGACAATACCGCAGCAAAACCCGTTCAAGCAGCACTCTCATCGGCTTTAGCATTTTCAATTGGTGCGCTATTTCCGATGGTTGCGATCTTGATCAGTGCTGACATGCATATTGAAAAAACTGTTATGGCCGTTGGCGTAATTTCCCTAGCACTCCTCGGTGCCTTGGCCAGTTATGCAGCTGGCACTTCTATGTTGAAAGGCAGTCTACGTGTTGCGCTTTGGGGCATTGCAGCCATGCTTTTTTCTAGTTGGATTGGTTCTTTATTTAATGTAAATCCAGTTTAATGCCCACTTCATCAGTTTTTTAAATATATTAAATCAATTATACATAGCAATGATTATGTGATTTTTCAACAATATTCATTTTTACAATATATAAAAACCGTAAAATAGAGATACATTTTTTAAGCTTTTTTCTCCATGTCTGTTATTGCTACGCCAGCCAATCGATCCAATGTATCGATTTGGGTGGCTTTTGTTTTATTAATTTTAGGCACCCTTGGTGCTTATCTGGTTGTAGGCGTTAACCAAGCATTGCTATTTTTAATTGGCGGTGCTTTGGGTATGACCCTTTATCACGCATCTTTTGGTTTTACCTCAAGTTGGCGTGTCTTTATTAAAGAGCGTCGTGGTCGTGGCTTGCGTGCACAAATGATCATGTTGGCTTTGGCTGTACTGCTCTTCTTCCCTGCTTTAGGTGCGGGTGAATTATTTGGCAACCCAGTCAAAGGTAACGTTAATCCTGTTTCAATGTCCGTGATGATCGGTGCCTTTATTTTTGGTATTGGTATGCAAGTCGGCGGAGGCTGTGCATCAGGTACACTGTACACTGTGGGCGCTGGTAGCGCACGTATGATTGTAACGTTGATCTTTTTCTGTACAGGTTCACTGATTGCAACTTCACATATTCAATGGTGGTTTGACCTTCCCCACTTTGAGCCGATTTCTTTAGTCAAAAGCTTTGGTGTAGTTCCTGCACTGGCATTAAACTTTGTAGTTTTTGCAATCATTGCAGCAGCAACAGTTTACTTTGAAAAGAAACGCCATGGTCAGCTTGAAGTTGAGCCGCAAGCTAACCAACACGGCTGGAAACGCTTTCTACGTGGTCCATGGCCATTGGTTTGGGGCGGAATTATCCTGACTTTACTAAACTTTGCCACACTCGCACTTGCAGGCCGTCCTTGGGGCGTGACCTCTGCCTTAGCCGTTTGGGCCGCAAAATCAGCAAGTGTCATGGGGATCGATGTTGCATCTTGGGCATATTGGCAGCAACCTGCGAATGCCAAAGCACTGACCGAATCATTATGGTTTGATATCACGTCGATGATGAATTTCGGCATCATGCTCGGTGCATTACTCGCAGCGAGCCTAGCAGGCAAATTTGCACCGAACTTTAATATCCCAAAACGCTCACTGCTAGCGGCGGTTATCGGTGGTTTGATGTTAGGTTATGGCGCACGTTTAGCATACGGCTGTAACATTGGAGCGTATTTCAGCGGTATTGCTTCAGGTAGTTTGCATGGCTGGTTATGGTTAGTATTTGCCTTCATTGGGAACGGTATCGGCGTCAAACTACGTCCAATCTTCTTCCCTGGCGAACGTCCACAACCTGAAAAACTAACAGGCTGCTAATTTCTGTGAAATAAAAAGCCCCTCAAATGAGGGGCTTTTTTTAATCTTTCAGTGCGCCTTTTAGATTACAACCATATTGCATGGTTTCTTGTGCCTGTTTGTATGTGGTATAGCGGTTGATAATAAAATCATAAAATTGGTCAGCATTCGCAAACACCTGACTCAAATCTTCATTTGCGGCATTTGGCAGTTTAACGTCTTTCACCAAGGCCAAGTTCACATGTCCAAGATGATACATTTCGGTAAAATAATGATTCATTACTTCGCAATAGGCAATTTTGGAGCTTTTTAAAGCGGTATTAGCAACAAAATGCTGATTTAAAGTTTTTAAGTTCTGAACATCTAAAGCGGATTGATCTGAAAAAGCCATACTTTCTACTTTTTTTAGTTGGCTAAAATCTGTAGCTAGAGTTTGATTTAATTGTTCAAAGCGTAGTTGTAATCCCGCAGTATCGGCAACTTGATAACTTTGCGGATTGAATGTTTTCTTTTCTTGTTCATTTGCAGAACACGCCGTGAGCGTCATTGCCGTCAGAACGGTCGTAACAAGAAATAATTTCATCAAGGTCTCACTTAAACAATCAAAAGCGCAATCATTATGCCCGAAAACAACTAGATGATTCACACTTAAATCGCTTTCTCATTCATATAACGCCAATAACGACGTGGCACATACTGCACATGTAATTTCATATTACGTCGGGCTTCAATATTGACACTTCTAAAATAATCTTTCCAAAGCTGATCATATAAAACCTCATCATCATCCAGTTCGATATTGAAAGATTGACTATGGCCTGACTGTATTTGCCCATCTATGGTTGTGGCATCCATATCCACTTGATGCACCTGTTTTAAGTCATAGTAAATGCCGTAGTTGCGTTTTTCATCGTAAATCAACCAACGCTGATCTTGATAGCGTGCCTTAAAATGCCGCTCGATCAAAGGCAATACATTAAAATCAGGTGAGACTAAACTAATAAACAAACCATCCTGACATTTTTTAAAACGCACAAAAGCTTCCATACGATGTTTTTCACGTCCCACTTGCTTCGCCCATTGACTCAGACCCAATACGTCTGCATGACCATAATTCTTTGATACATCTCGCTGCTGCTGAAACACATACACTGCAAAATTAAAGCAATGCTGAAAAGCCTGCTGCTGCTCGGATAAAAATGCATAATAAAACTGTTTCAACGCACGATCAGATGCTTTGAGTTTTAAACCCTGCCATACCCGCTGTGCATGTTCATCATGACTTGCTACATCAATGACATCGGCGAAAAGACCCGCCTGTACTTGCCCATCCGTGCAAATCTGTACGTCAAATTCCTTAAATTGAAAGGCCCGAAAAATGCAGCTTAGTAATCCTGTCATCGTGCCATCAAAGACATAAATACTCACGACTGTATCCTAAAAACCTAAGTTCAATTGATGTGAAATCTGCTGAGTATATTTCGACTGACCACTTTGCAAGATCTGCTGACGTATTTGATGTGGCTGTTGATCTCGAATAAATTTGGGAGAATCTTCACAGCGTATAAAATGTTGTGCTCTGTTGTAGGAAATACCCATACGTTTTAATTGGTCGATATGGATTTTCCCAAAACGTCGTGCTTGAACAATTTTTTTAGCAGAACGTACACCAATACCCGGCACTCGCAAGATCATCTGATATTCTGCACGGCTGATATCCACGGGAAATTGCTCTGGATGACGCAGTGCCCACGCTAATTTTGGATCAATATCCAATTCTAAATTTGGATGCTCTTCATCGACCAACTCTGTCGCTTCAAACCCATAAAAACGCATCAACCAGTCACTTTGATACAACCGATTTTCTCGTAATAACGGTGGCGCAGAACCCACAGCTGGCAGCGCACGCTCCTCTTCATTAATTGGAATATAACCTGAGTAATACACACGCTTAAGCTTAAACTCTTTGTAATGACGGTCTGCCATCAGTATGACATCACGGTCAGACTCTTGATGTGCGCCCACCACCATTTGCGTCGTTTGTCCTGCGGGTACAAACTTAGGCACTGTACGTATTATTTTTCGTTCATCTTTAAATTGAATCAAACGGTCTCGGACGATACCTAAGTCTTTTTGAACTTCGACATGGCTTTTTTCAGGTGCAAATTTTTTTAACCCATCTTCTGTCGGCATTTCCAAATTAATACTCATACGGTCGACATATAAACCTGCTTCGGTAATGATTTCCTGAGATGCCCCCGGAATGGTCTTCAGATGAATATAACCATTGAAATTTTCTTCTAAACGCAGCTTTTTCACCACTTGCAACATGCGCTCCATGGTGTAATCTGCTGATTTAAAAATTCCCGAACTTAAAAATAGCCCCTCAATATAGTTCCGACGATAAAAATTCATGGTCAAATCGACCACTTCCTGTACCGTAAATGCTGCGCGCTTTACGTCGTTACTTCGACGGGACACACAATATGCGCAGTCAAAAATACAGACATTGGAAAATAGAATTTTTAATAACGAAACACAGCGACCATCTTCGGTATAGCTATGGCAAATGCCGTTTCCAGTATTACCCAGACCTTTGTCTTTATTTTGGCGCTTACTACCACTCGAAGAACATGAGACATCATATTTGGCAGCATCGGCTAAAATTTGCAGTTTTTCACGGATACGTTCAGACATGGGAGAATTATAAATTTAAAGTGAACACAGCATTATTTTAAAAGGATCCACCTCAAAAGTCGGGTCATACATCATTACTACGACACGAGGTGTCGCTTAATTTCAAGTACAACTTTCGTGTAAGCATAAGACCATTTTGATATGAAATAACGAATATTATTTGCTTAATTTCACTCGCTTGGGCAAAGTAATTAGAGTGATTGGAGTATGCACATGACTTTATTAGAAAAACTTGGCATCAAACACCCTATATTTCTTGCCCCAATGGCAGGTGTTTCTACACCTGAGCTTGCTGCAGAAGTGTCAAATCAAGGTGGACTTGGTTCACTGGGTTTAGGTGCAAGCAGTGTTGAGAATGCACGTCAGCAAATTTTACAAACTCAAGAACTTACTGACCAACCTTTTCAGGTGAATTTCTTTTGTCATGATACAGTAGAACTCGATGAACAAGTTGCTGCCAAATGGATCATGCAATTTAAATCACGCTTTGCTCAATATAATGCAGAAGCTCCAGAAGCACTGAACTGTATTTATCCAAGCTTTAAAGACAATGACCATTTTCTAAACCTCTTACTGGAAACGCGCCCTAAAGCGGTAAGCTTCCATTTTGGTATTCCACATCCACATCAAATCCAGGCCTTGAAACAAGCGGGTATTTTGACTCTAGTTTCTGCAACCAACTTAGCAGAAGCTAAACTGATCGAAGCTGCAGGCATTGATATCGTGATTGCTCAAGGTATTGAAGCTGGTGGTCACCGCGGCATTTTCAATGAAAACTTTGATAGCAGCGTCAAGACTCGTGATTTGGTTCAGCTCTTGAAACGCCATATTCAATGCCCCATTGTTGCTGCTGGCGGCATTATGAATGGACATCAGGCCTATCAAATTATGGAGTTGGGTGCAGATGCTGTTCAATTGGGCACTGCTTTTGTGCAATGCAAAACATCAAATGCAAATGAAGCTTATCGCAAAGCATTATTTGATGCACCCATCACGCAGATTACATCAAGTATTTCAGGCCGCCCTGCTCGTGGCATTATCAATAACTGGCACACAGATATTGACACACCAACACGCCCGACCGTTCCGGCTTACCCATATAGCTATGATTTAGGCAAACAATTACATGCCGCTGCTAGCAAGCATGGTGTACATGAATATGGTGCTTTTTGGGCGGGAACCAACGTCTCTCAAATACGTGAATTGGAAGCACCCGACTTGATCAATCAATTGATTTTAGAAATGCGCTTTAACTAAGACCTCGCTCAACGCGTCATTCAAACATGAATGCCTATAAAAAAGCCCTCAATATTGAGGGCTTTTTTATTAATTAGGTACTTATTTCAAATCAATCTAACTAGCTTAAATCGACCTACTTTGTATCGAATAATGCAGATCTACTTCGTTTGGTTTCAAGCAAATTGACATGATCAACCTGAACATCACTCATGATCTGACCATGATCGAGTAGGTGATTGAAATAGTCCTCGACGACTTTATATTGATCTGCTGTAGATTCAACTTTATACATATTTTGGCGGAACTCATTACTAGAACGTAAACCTTTGGTATACCAAGCAATATGTTTGCGTGAAATTCGACAACCTGAATATTCACCATAAAAACCATATAACTCAGATAAATGTCCGAGTAATACGTCACGGACTTCCATAATACTTGGCGCCGCCATATGCTCACCCGTCGTCAGGTAATGTCCTATTTCACGGAATATCCATGGGCGACCTTGAGCTGCACGGCCAATCATGACTGCATCAGCACCGGTATAATCCAGTACATATTTGGCTTTTTCAGGTGTATCAATATCACCATTGGCAATCACAGGAATATTGATCAACGATTTCACATCTTTAATTAAGCTATAACGCGCCGTATTCAGATACATATCTTCACGTGTACGACCATGAAGCGCCAATGCAGCAATCCCAGCTTCTTCGGCACGTTTCGCAACGCGCATAATGTTTTCATGACCATTGAGATAGCCCAAACGGGTTTTTAAGGTCACGGGCACATCAACTGCATCAACCACAGCATCTAAAATGCGAGCCACTAAGTCTTCATCTTTGAGCAGCGCTGAACCTGCTAACTTATTACAGACTTTCTTCGCCGGACATCCCATATTAATGTCGACAATTTGCGCACCATTTGCCACTTGATAGCGAGCGGCTTCAGCCAGTTCAGCTGGATCTGACCCTGCAATTTGGGCAGAAATAGGCGCTATTTCACCATCAAAATTGGCACGATAAAGACTCTTTTTACTCATGCGTAGTGTCTTATCTGCCGTCATCATTTCACTGACCGCATGACCTGCACCAAAGTATTTGCAAAGTGTACGAAATGGGCGATCTGTAACCCCTGCCATAGGTGCCACCCACAGTTTTCTCTCGATGGGACGATCGAACAATTCTTGAATGACAGGATGTTGACTCAATGTTTTAACCTCTAGCTATATTTAGCAAATGATGCCCGAACCACATTCGAAATCTTCGAAGCCACTTTTAACAATGCTAAATTCAAATGTATGTTCGCAAAATCTGTTGAGCGTAAAAACGTTTCATGGCAATGATTATACAATTGAATGATGACAATGAATATCAACATTGCTCAACGATTGAATTGAGGAATTTGAAGCCTCGGAATTGGACGGCAAATTTGCAATGCGATAGTTTAGGGTCTGTTGACATTTGTTGATTAAAAAAATAGCGAGATAGTAAAATTAAATCGCCAAACCCAATTTTACACTCGCTATGCCTCGAACAATGCTAAATGATCAACACTGGTCCAAGTTACTT
>NZ_VPEJ01000034.1:0-15125 GCF_013417245.1 Acinetobacter sp. YH16042 | reverse complement strand
AGGATCAGAAAGCTTGTTTGAATCGATGTATTTCATCCGCAGATTATGCACGAATGCTAAGAAATCCGGAGTGCAAATATTAACCAAAAAGAAGATCGTTTTTTGATTTATGAAAGAGATCTAATAAATAACCATATTCTAAAAGTGGATATTCTTATCAATCAGCTTCATTTTACATCAAAAAAATTAACAGAATGCTGATGTGAATATGCATTTAATAAAATTATAAATTGTTGTTTATCCTAAGATTAATTTAAATTTATTCCACAGGTTGATCAGTTTTAAAGTGCGCACATTGAGCTAAATTGAAATAGATTCATCTTATAAAATTACCAAACATGAATTTCACTCACTTTGAGTTGAGGTTAAATCATTTTTATTCATCTTAAGTTTCACGTATAAATTACTCCATACAGAAATTTTGATTATTTTTAATTTTAGGGTAGTGAATCTCCATGAGTCATAAATTTGCATGTTCAATCAAACGTATCCGCTTTGATGAAAACTATAAACCAGCTGACAATACACGTTTAACAACGAACTTTGCCAATTTGGCACGTGGTGAACACCGTGAAGAGAATCTGCGCCGCACTTTGGCAATGATTAATAACCGTTTCAATAGTTTAGCTACTTGTGACAACCCAAATGCAGATCGTTATTCACTAGAAATTGACATCATTTCGGCTGAACTCGATGTGGAAGGCAATGGTCAAACTTTCCCATTTATTGAAACTTTAAAGAGTACCATCATCGACCATAAAACCAATGAACGCATTGAAGGCATGATCGGCAACAGTTTTTCATCGTATGTACGTGACTATGACTTCAGTGTGGTATTACCAGCACTCGGCTGTAAGTTCAATGAAAAACCTGAAGATTTTGGTGATTTACATGGCAAGCTATATCAACATTTGATCAATTCAGAGGTATTTAAAGCTGAATTTAAGAAACAACCTGTCATCTGTTTAAGTGTTTCAACGACAAAAACCTATTACCGTACTGCAAATGTGCATCCGATCTTAGGTGTGGAATATACCAATGATGATTATTCACGTACCGATGATTATTTTGCAAAAATGGGCTTAAGCGTTCGTTACTTCAAACCTGAAAATGCGACTGCACCATTGGCATTCTATTCAGCAAATAACTTGCTGAGCGACTATACAGATTTCGAACTGATCAGCGCGATCAGCACCATGGAAAGCTTCCAAAAAATCTACCGTCCTGAAATTTACAATACCAATGCGACAGCAGGTTTAGTGTATCAACCAAGCTTAAGTTTCGGTGATTACTCATTAACCCGTATTGTGTATGACCGTGTTGAACGTGGTCAGTTGGCGGTTAAACAGGGCAAATGGACGGAAGAGAACTTTATCCAGCCATATAAAGACATTCTGAATGAGTGGGCGGCTAATTTTAGTATTGAAAATGCAGCCGCAGCTTAATTTTAAATCACTTGTGATTTAAAGCAGCTGTTTTAAAGAATATGTTTCATGCATCAGTTAATTTGTGATCAATATTTATTTCATAAAGAAATTTCCCTCTCCTTTTAAGGAGAGGGTTAGGGAGAGGATTTATATGAAATGCTCCCTCATCCTCTTGCGGAGCATGCTCCTCATCCCATAGGGAGAAGGGACTTTCAATATGAATTTAATAATCAATTGATAACTTTTTGGTTTTTGCAAAATTTAGAATATAGAGATAGAAGATCGAATATGGCCATTTTACTTCCAACTTCAACTGCTAGCAGCTTACCTAAACCATCTTGGCTGGCTGAACCGGAAAAACTGTGGTCAGCATGGAAACTTGAAGGCGAAGAATTATTAGATGCAAAACGTGATGCGTTGAAATTATCTTTGCATGAACAAATCCATGCAGGCATTGATATTGTCAGTGATGGTGAACAAACCCGTCAGCATTTTGTGACCACGTTTATTGAACATCTTGAAGGTGTAGATTTCGAAAAGCGTGAAACGATGCGTATTCGTAATCGTTACGATGCAAGTGTACCGTCAGTTGTGGGTGAAGTATCTCGTAAGAAAGCAGTTTTTGTGGATGATGCAAAATTCTTACGCAGCCAAACCAATCAGCCGATCAAATGGGCTTTGCCTGGCCCAATGACGATGATTGATACTTTGTATGATGGTCACTACAAAAGCCGTGAAAAATTAGCTTGGGAATTTGCTAAAATCCTGAATCAAGAAGCGCTAGAGCTTGAAGCGGCAGGCGTGGACATTATTCAATTTGATGAGCCTGCGTTTAACGTGTTTTTTGATGAAGTCAATGACTGGGGTATTGCGACCTTAGAGCGTGCGCTTGAAGGTTTAAAATGCGAAACTGCTGTACATATTTGTTATGGTTATGGCATTAAAGCCAATACCGATTGGAAACAGACTTTAGGTAATGAATGGCGCCAATATGAAGAATCATTCCCGAAACTACAGCAATCGAAGCTCGATATCATCTCGTTAGAATGCCAAAACTCTCGTGTACCTATGGATTTGATTGAACTCATCCGCGGCAAAAAAGTCATGGTTGGCGCAATTGATGTTGCAACCAATCGAGTAGAAACAGCAGAAGAAGTAGCTAATACATTACGCAAAGCATTGCAATTTGTAGATGCCGACAAGCTATATCCTTCAACGAACTGCGGTATGGCACCTTTACCTCGCCACGTGGCGCAAGGCAAACTAAATGCGCTAAGTGCAGGCGCTGCCATTATTCGCCAAGAATTGACCGCATAAATTCGAGCTGACTCAATTTCATGTAGGGGTAAGAAGGAAATGAAATTCCCTATTGCCCAAACCTGAGAAAGAGATAAGCCATATAGACCATTGAGATTGAAGAGATGATTGAAGCAACTGATTTTAGAAATGCAATGTCTTTATTGACGACTGCAGTCAACGTGATTACGACTGAGGGTGAAGCAGGCATGCATGGATTTACAGCATCAGCAGTATGCAGTGTGACAGATACACCGCCAACTTTGCTGGTTTGTATGAATCAATCATCTCGTTCTCATGCGCATTTTCTTGAAAATAAAGTTCTTTCTGTCAATGTTTTAGGCGCACAGCATGAGCAAATTTCCAATGCTTTTGCTTCAAGCAAATTCAATTCGGAAGAGCGTTTTAAATTGGGTTCTTGGACTGTATTAGAAACAGGTTCACCGATATTAAAAGATGCTTTGGTCAGTTTTGACTGTCAGATTGAACAGATTCAAGAAGTGGGTACGCACAGTGTGTTTATGTGCCGTGTGGTTGCAATCAAGCAAAGTCAGCAGGAAGAAAGTTTAGTGTATTTCAACCGTGCTTATCATGCTGTGGGTCAAGTGGAGTTGGCTTAAACCAGTCAACTTCTTCAATACATCTCTTTAAAAGTATCTATTTCGTGGAACTCATTACTTTCTTAATTATTGGCGCATTTGCAGGTTTTGCTGCGGGGCTGTTTGGCGTTGGCGGCGGTACTATCATTGTGCCTTTGCTCTATATTGTTTTTAGCCAAATGGGCTATAGTCCCGATGTGATTATGCATTTGGCGCTCGGCACATCTTTGGCTACGATTGTTGTGACATCGATCAGCTCCTTGATGGCGCACAATAAAAATGGTGCTGTGATTTGGCCTGTATTTAAAAATTTAGCTCCGTCTATGGCGATTGGCTGTTTTGCAGGCGCAGGGATTGCAGGCTGGCTGTCAGGTTTACATCTGCAAATGATTGTCGGCGTGTTTTTACTTTGGGTGTCTTATACCATGTTTATGGGAGCAAAAAAGCCAGTCCATCCAAATAAAACACTACCATCTACAGCTAAACAAATTGCAGCAGGTTCGGGTATCGGCGTTGCATCTGCAATCTTCGGGATTGGCGGCGGCAGTATTACGGTGCCGTATTTAACGGCAAATGGCGTGGTGATGCAAAAAGCGGTCGGGACGTCTGCCGCTTGTGGTTTACCCATTGCCATTGCTGGCGCATTAGGTTTTATGTTCTTCGGCATGCAGCAGCATGTTGAAATTCCAAATACCATTGGCTTTATTCATATCTATGCCTTTTTGGGCATTAGTGTGATGAGTTTCTTTACGGCTAAATATGGCGCGAAAACTGCGCATGCGCTTTCACCAGCAGTACTGAAAAAATGTTTTGCTGTGCTGTTATGTATTGTTGGATGCTTTTTTCTAGTGAAAGGCATTTTATAGTAGCAGACTGATCACAGTTGCTTCATTCGAAACGTATGCTCTAGTGTGCAACAGCAAGCTAGAGCATTTTTATCTATAGCAATTTAAGTCTTTAAAATTTCAGAGATATTATTTAAAAACTTCATTTTAAAACTGACATTTCAAAGCTCTGTGCTTTTAGAAAAAACATTAATAATCACAATACCCAATAAAATAAAGGCCAAACCAATCATGGCAGGCAGGTCTAAATTTTGTTTAAACACAATCCAGCCCACACAAGAAATCAGTACAATGCCTGCAGCAGACCACATGGCGTAGGCCAATCCCATTGGAATCGATTTAAAGGTCAAACCTAAAAAGAAGAGTGCAATGGCATAGCCCAATACGGTAAAAATAATCGGTACTAGTTCAGTAAAGCCATTGCTGGCTTTTAAGGCGGACGTGGCAATCACTTCAGCAATGATTGCGATGAGCAAATATATAAACGACATTGATTTCCTATAGACATTCTACGGCATGGTACAAGAGGTGCTGTTTTTCATTTTGCAACCAATCTGTACTTTCTGTCGTGGTATCAGTGCGACGCTGAAATGCATAATGTGGAACATAAATATCCACCTCGAACATCAGCTGTATTGCTTGACCATTAATAATGACGTTTTGCATTAAATGTGTTTCATCAATAACTTTGAAATGATCAAAGTTAAGTGGTTGATCTTGCTGAGATGAAGTCGTTGTATAGTGCTTATGCAGACCATCTACAGCGATGGATACTTCAAAGCTTTCAATCACCGTTTCATACATAGTAGGTGCAGATGATATATCGATGCTGGCAACAGTTTGCTGATCTGTAGGTAAACGACTCAGTGCAAAGGCCACATGCTTATCACAAATAATTAAACCGCCATCCATCTGCAATGGCTGATGGCTTTCTACATCTAAAGCTGACTTCAAGCGCAGGCCTAAAAATAACCCTTCATGCACTTGTTGACGCCAGTCTTCGACATACGCATTGCTTGGAGAGAATTCTAAAATACAGTTGCCAATCGCATGTAGTTTTGCAGGTTCTGGCCATTGCACATGATTTTGATAATTTGAGTGTGCTTTAACGTCCCAAGACAATAATTGTTGTTTAGCATCCCATAGGGTGTTACCAATCCAGCCTTGACGCTCATTCACTGGCGTATTTTCTTGGCTTTTTAAACGTAGATCGATGGTGAAACTACGTGACTGAAACCAATACACAATGGTCTTTTCATCCGTCAAACCATTTGAAAAACTAATGCTTTTACGGCGAAAAGCACCATATAAATAGTCTGGAATAGGACCTGAAACCTCTTGGCTGGCTGGAAGTTGTGCTAAAGCCTGAAATAGATTCATGCGCTTGCTCCTTGTGCTTCTGTATTTTCATCCATACCAAATGATGACAATGGCACAGCATTTCTAAGACTTAGCTCTCCTGAAGCGATACGTTTTTTGAGATAACTAAAGGTTTGCGCGGTTTGATTAAATAAATGTTCGCCACCAATTAGGGGCTGATATTTGGGCGCTTCAGTAGAATGTACAGGCTCAATGATCGTGTCGTAATTGCATGCACAGAACAGAGGGAAAGAGTAGCGCTCTTCAGAGACTTTTTTAACACGGTGCTTGGTGGCCAAATATTTGCCATTCGACAAAATTTCCATCATGTCGCCAATATTCATCACCAAAGTATTTTCAATCAATGGAATATCCATCCATTCACCTTGTTTATTTAATACTTGTAAACCTGGTGCCGTCGGCAAGAGCAGTGTAAAGCACTCATAATCTGTATGCGCGCCAATACCTTCGGCATCTTTCACTTCAGGGTTATAGGGATAATGGATTAGACGCAGTTGGCTGGTCGGATGGGTAATTTTGCAATCAAAAAAATGCTCATCTACATTCAATGCTAAAGCAAAGGCCTGAAAAATCTGCTCGCTAATACTGCGTAAATGGCAGTAATAATCACAGACCGTACTCTTAAATGTGGCGTCATCTGGCCATAACGTAGGGCCCAGCAAGGGAAATGCCGTCGTTTCGCCGTGGTAATCATAATTGATGTCATAGGCTTCTTTTAAGTCATAGCTGTTGCCTACAAACTGTTCTTCACCAATTGGCACATAGCCACTGTGATTTTTCGACAGCCCAATAAAGTGTTGCATTTTACTGGCAGTATCTTGTTGGAAATAGCGCTTTGCCACCTGAATCAGTGATGTCGCAAAATCAAAATTGAACTGATCACCTTTTAAATATAGAAAACCAACATCTTTACAGGCTTGATCCAACGCAGAGGCTACTTCTAAGCGTTCTGACAGTACCGTGCTTTGCATTTTTGAAATATCAACAAGTGGCAAAACATAAGATTCATTCATCTTCAATTCCTATAATGTTGGCCGTCCAACGCTGTAGTACATCATTTAGGCCGTCCTAAAGATGAAGAGGGATTAATCCAGTTATTTTTGCGTACTGACTTGAGTCATACGTGGAATTTTCGGTAGGTTTTCCATCGCTGGGTCGAGCTCGTCTTCCTGCGCATGTACCAAGAAATCCACCCGTTCGCGCAGTTGTTTAAATTCAGGACTCAGCATGAGTTCAGGATTACGAGGACGGGGTAAATCGACCTCGATTATTTCTTTAATTTCACCAGGATTGGCTTTGAGCGCCACAATACGATCCGCCAATAAAATGGCTTCATCCATATCATGTGTGACAAAAATGATGGTGATATCAATGTTTTGCCATAGATCCATTAAATGCTTTTGCATTTTTTGACGGGTATGCGGGTCAAGTGCGCCAAAAGGCTCATCCATCAATAATATTTTTGGTTCATTGACCAATGCGCGGGCAATAGCAACGCGCTGTTTCATTCCGCCAGACAGCTGATGCGGGTACTGATCTTGGTATTTTTCTAGACCAATAATATCAATCCATTCGCGGGCGCTGGATTCGGCCGAAGCATTGCTGGCACCTTTCATTAAAGGGCCAAACATCACATTTTCTTTGACGGTTTTCCATGGAAAAAGCGTGTAGCCTTGAAACACCATGCCACGCTCAGGGCTTGGGCCTTCAATCGCTTGGCCATCGACCAGCAATTCACCGCTACTGTAAGGATCAAGCCCAGCCACAATTCGGCTAAAGGTCGATTTACCGCAACCCGATGGGCCAATCACGCAGATAAATTCACGTTTATGAATCTTTAAATCTAGCTGATTTAAAATAGTGCGCTCAGTCTTGCCGTGTTTAAAACTTTGTGTGAGTTTTTTTGCTTCTAAAATGACAGGGCGTGCATAAATTGCATCGAAATAAGTGCTGGCATTAAACTCTGTGCTGTTCATTATTTTGCTCCTGCTTTCCATTTAAATAGACGTTGACCGAGTTTCATGAGCACCACATCGCATACCAAACCAATCACCCCAATGATGAGGATCGCGGCATAAACATTGTCAAAGTTTTGGTAACGCGCTTGTTGGGTAATAAACCACGTAATCCCAGAGGTTGTGCCAATCAGTTCAGATACGATCAGATAAGTCCAAGCCCAGCCCAGCAATACACGTAAGTCGCGGTAAATGTCGGGAAGCGCCGCTGGAATCACCACATGAAATAAGCTTTTTAATTTATTGGTACCTAGCGTAAAACCTGCTTCAATCAGGCCTCGGTCAACCATCCGTGTGGTATTGGCAATAATCAGAATTTGCTGAAACAGCGTACCAATCACGATAATGGCGATTTTAGGTGCATCATTAATGCCTAAAATCGCAACGGCTAAGGCACCAAAAGCAGGAGCGGGCAAGTAGCGGAAAAACTCAACAAAGGGTTCGGTCAGTTGAGATATTTTTTGAGAAAAACCGCAAAGAATACCCAGCGGAATACCGATGAGAGAGGCAATAAAAAAAGCGCTGAACACAATTTTAATACTGTGCCATAAGCTTTGATGAAACCATGGGGCATCAGGTTGGGCAGGTGGAGTTATAAAAGCCGTAACTAATGCTTTTGCTACTTCGTGCGGTGCAGGTAAATAGATTGGATTGACCAGTTTACCTTGAGGTGGTGCTAAACCAGCATTGACCGCAGATTGCGCTTCGTCATAAAACACCGCTTTGTCGACTCGGCTATCGACCTGAAAATACAACACACTGCCTGACTGCGTAATTTGCACCTGCGGATGCCATAAAAATGGCAAATAACTCACTGCACACCAAATGAGCACAGGAATTAAAAATGATCCTAAGCCGAGCAATAGCTTGCTTTTCGGACTGAGCTCTCTTGCGACATAACCCATACTGACCAAGCCCCAATATTACTTTTTTAATAAAACGTAATACTGTTAAGCAATTAGAATGCCAAAGGCCTGTATGCCGTGTTTTATTGGCCTTATGCAAAGTTAGATAGGCTATAAACAGCAAAAAGCCTGCAAAAGAAGCAGGCAATATTAGTTTTTTTGATCGATACTGATGCCAAAATGTGCTTTTATGGCGCAACCAATTGCAAAAAAAGTTTTTTCATTCCTTCACTCGCGCCAGCTTTAATCAATTGATACTTCTCAGGTACACGCTGATAATCTGCTTTCGGGTCGATATAAAATGCACGGCAGTTGGCAGGGATTTCGTGAATCAATCCAGCCACAGGATAGACAGCCAGACTCGTGCCAATCACAATAAAAATATCTGCCGTTTGTACACTTAAACTGGCATCTTCATAGGCAGGAACTGCTTCGCCAAACCAGACTACATGTGGCCGTAAAGGATATCCTTCAGGGCATTTGTCGGTGTCTAAGTTTAAATCTGCACCTTCAATGGGAAACAATTCCTGCGTATATTGCGCCTGAGGGCCAGAGCTTTTTGCGTAACGAATATTGCCATGCAGATGCAGTACATTGTGACTGCCTGCACGTTCATGTAGATCATCAATATTTTGAGTAATAACTTGAACATCAAAAAAATCATCGAGTTCAGCAATCAATCTATGAGCTGTATTTGGCTCTGCGGCTAAAATATGTTTACGGCGTTCATTATAAAAACGCTGTACTAAAGCTGGATCACGTGCCCAAGCTTCAGGTGTGGCCACATCTTCAATACGATGCTGCTCCCAAAGACCATTACTGTCACGGAAGGTATTGATGCCGCTTTCTGCGCTCATGCCGGCACCTGAAAACACCACAATTTTTTGCATAGATATTTAGCCTTATATTTTAATTGATGCGTCCATTAGGCACGGTTACATGTATTGAACGAATAATGCAGCGAATTTACTGTACTCAAAATATAGCGACTACTTCAACTCAGCTGATGCAATTCTTGTAGCACCCAATCGACAAATTTTTGTATTTGTGGTGAACTGTCTTGGCTCGAGTGGACTAAATAATATTTTCGGCTACCGTGCAATTTTTTATTTGATGCAATCACCAATTCTTTTTTTCTCAGTTCTGCTTCAATCAGCATTTGTGGAATCAGTGCCATACCCATGCCATGACTGGCTGCCACAGAAAGCATAGAAAATAGTTCATGTCGCTGACCATCAAATGGTTTGGGATGCTGAAGCTGATGGGCTTGAAACCATTCTTGCCAAATACTTGGACGGGTGGTTTGCTGTAATAAAGGCAATTGAAGCAATTCATCATCGCTTAAATTAAAACTGTGATCATCTGTCATTTCCGCAAGTGGAAAGTTGTTTTCAATCAATTTGGGTGAACAAACGGGAACCACTTCTTCATCCATTAAATAATGCGCTTGAATGCCAGGCCAATGCTCAATTTGCTGTTGCGTTCCTGCAAAAATAGCTGCGTCAAAGACATTTTCATTAAACAAAAAAGGTTTGGTACTGGTTTCCAAATGCACGGTAATTTCAGGATGTTGCGCATTTAATTTATGTAATTTTGGCAACAGCCAACGTGTGGCAAACGTTGGCACAACGCCCAGCTTTAAAGTACCGCCTAAGCCTTTGTGCGTCATGATATCAGAGGTGCTTTTTTCGATGCCTTGCAAAAAGGGTTTAATACTTTTTGCATATTGTTTGCCTGCTTCAGTGAGATCTACACCGTGACGCGTTCGGCTAAATAGCATTACACCTAGATATTCTTCTAGCTGTTGAATTTGGCGTGACACAGCACTTTGAGTAATAAATAACTCTTGAGAAGCATGCGTATAACTTGCGTGTTTTGCAGCAGATTCAAAGCAAATTAAGCTTTGCAATGATGGAATATTACGCCGCATAGATAAAGTCCTTTTTATCGAGAGGTATCACAAAATGGCATATAAGAATGATTTTCATATACCACTATAGTCTATAAATAAAGCAATCCATCGCTTAAATCAGTGGCTAAAGTGCTTAACACGCTGTGAACAAAGCTCAGGTATGCGAAAGGCGCATATCTACATGCAAATTAATCGTTTGAATGAATCACTTTTCACACATAGCATCGAATAAAACAAAGAAAGCCCGAAAAAGCAGAGGATGCGATGAATCAAATGGTCAATGTAAAAAAACCAAAAGTACAATTTAACTGGCAAGATCCGTTTCTTTTGGAACAGCAATTAACTGAAGAAGAACGCATGATTCGCGATACTGCGCATGCATACTGTCAAGAGCGTTTACAGCCACGTGTACTCGAACAATTCCGCCATGAAAAAACCGATGCATCTATTTTCCGAGAAATGGGCGAACTTGGCTTACTTGGCCCAACGATTCCAGAGCAATACGGCGGCGCAGGTCTAAACTATGTTAGTTATGGTCTCGTTGCACGTGAAATTGAATATGTGGATTCTGGCTACCGCTCAATGGCCAGCGTTCAAAGTTCTTTGGTGATGGTGCCCATTAATGAATTTGGCTCTGAAGAGCAAAAACAGAAATACCTACCAAAACTGGCAACAGGTGAATACATTGGCTGTTTTGGTTTAACTGAACCAGATCATGGCTCTGACCCAGGTAGCATGATTACTCGTGCAAAAAAGGTCGAAGGTGGCTATCGTCTCACGGGTGCAAAAATGTGGATTACCAACAGCCCAATTGCCGACGTGTTTGTTGTTTGGGCGAAAGAAGTATCGCCTGAAGGTAATGTGGGTGACATTCGCGGTTTTATTTTGGAAAAAGGCTGGGACGGTCTATCTGCTCCAGCAATTCACGGTAAAGTTGGCTTACGTGCATCGATTACTGGTGAAATTGTGATGGACAATGTCTTTGTCCCTGAAGAGAATGCTTTTCCAGAAGTACGTGGTTTAAAAGGTCCATTTACCTGTCTAAATAGTGCTCGTTATGGTATCGCTTGGGGCGCAATGGGCGCCGCAGAATTCTGCTGGCATACAGCGCACCAATATACTATGGACCGTAAACAGTTTGGCCGACCATTGGCAGCGAATCAGCTGATTCAAAAGAAACTTGCAGATATGCAAACTGAGATTGCCTTGGGTCTACAAGCTGCGCTTCGATTTGGACGTATGAAAGATGAAGGCATTGCTGCTGTAGAAGGCACATCACTCATTAAACGTAACAACTGTGGCAAGGCTTTAGATATTGCCCGTGTTGCGCGTGACATGATGGGTGGTAACGGCATTTCTGATGAGTTTGGTGTTGCCCGCCATCTGGTCAATCTCGAAGTCGTCAACACGTATGAAGGAACGCATGATGTACATGCACTGATCTTAGGTCGTGCGCAAACAGGCATCGCGGCTTTTAGTAACTAATTGAATTCAATATCAATAGGGCGCTCTGCATAGAGTGCCTTAGAGACTTTTTATGCAAAAATAAACTTAATCAATAAAGGATTCATCGTGAAACACTCTTGTAACTCTGTGCAATAGCCTGAGCAGTGATGAAATAAAAAGAATAAAAAAGGCAAATGTGCAGACATAGGAATGCCGATGACTCATTTGGGAAAATGAGGAACAAGGAAATGAATAACGAAATGCAAAACGGAGCAGGAACGCTCAAATTGCCTTCTAACGTGGGCACGATGCATCGGATTACCAGCAACACTTGGAAAATGGCTTTTATTTTTGCCTTTATTTCCTTGGTGATTGATGGTGTAGACATCATGTTGCTGTCATTCAGTCTCACCAGTTTAAAGGCTGAATTTGGTTTAAGTACATTTCAAGCCGGAATGCTTGGTAGTTCTTCTTTAGCAGGGATGGCGCTGGGTGGTATTTCGGGTGGATGGGCGTGCGATAAATTTGGTCGTGTGAAAACTATTGCTTGGTCGGTAGTATTTTTCTCAATCATGACCTGTATCTTAGGCTTTACACAAAGTTATGAACAATTTTTAATTTTACGTTTTATTGGCGCTTTTGGACTGGGTTCTCTTTACATGGCGTGTAATACGCTCATGGCAGAATATGTGCCAACCAAATACCGCACAACAGTACTTGGGACTTTGCAAACCGGTCAAACTGTGGGGTATATCGTTGCAACGCTGATGGCGGGTGCAATTATTCCAGATCACGGCTGGCGGATGCTATTTTATGTCACCATTATTCCTGCTGCTTTTGCCCTGATCTTTATGCGTTTTGTTCCTGAACCAAAATCTTGGCAGGAAGCAAAAATTGAGCAGCTAAAACGCCGTGAATTAAAACTTGAACCTGTACAGCAACATGCTGCAGTCAATCAAAATGCACCTTCTGAAAGTATTTATAAACGTATTTTTGGGCATACCAATCATCGTAAAATGTTCTTCTTTTGGATGTCGACCGCTGCATTTCTACAATTCGGTTACTACGGTGTCAACAACTGGATGCCGACGTATTTAGAAACCGAACTCAGCATGAACTTTAAAGCCATGACTGGCTATATGGTAGGTGCATATACGGCCATGATTCTGGGTAAAATTTTAGCCGGCTATGCCGCTGACAAGTTCGGACGTCGTATTACCTTTGTGTTTGGTACGGTAGCCACGGCAGCCTTCTTACCAATCATCATTTTCTATAACACACCAGCCAATATCGCCTATTTACTTGTAACTTTCGGTTTCCTATACGGTATTCCATACGGTGTAAATGCAACCTACATGGCAGAAAGTTTCTCTACGGATGTACGCGGAACAGCCATTGGCGGGGCTTACAATATGGGACGTTTGGGCGCAGCCATTGCACCAGCAACCATTGGTATGATTGCCGCTGGCGGATCGTTCACCATGGCCTTTATTGTAATGGGAGCTGCGTACTTTATTGCAGGTGTTATTCCTGGCTTGTTTATTCGCGAACGCCAATATGACCCGCAGCAAGCCTCACTTTCTTCAGATGCGGAAAAAGAAAAACTGGCAAATTTAGATACACATGTTGGTGATGCAGGACAAAAAGCATCTGCAAAAACTGCGACAGTAAAATAAATAAAAAATCTGTGCCATAGCTCAATACTATGGCACATCTGGAGTGAACTATGGGTGCATTAAAAGGAATTCGTGTATTGGACTTAAGCCGTGTTTTGGCAGGTCCTTGGTGCGGTCAAATATTGGCGGATTTAGGTGCAGACGTAATCAAAATTGAGCGTCCAAAAGTGGGTGATGATACACGTATGTGGGGACCACCTTGGATGCCAAATCAGCAAGGTCAAGCGACGAAAGAATCAGGCTATTACCAATGTGCGAACCGCAATAAATATTCTGTAGCCATTGATATTGCTAGTGAAGAAGGGCAAGCGCTAGTCCGTGAAATTGCTAAAACGGCAGATGTCGTGATTGAAAACTACAAAGCAGGCTCACTTGCCAAATATGGTTTGGATTATGCATCGCTCAGTGCGCTAAATCCAAATATCGTATATTGCTCAATTACAGGTTTTGGTCAGGATGGTCCACGTGCGGAAGAACCAGGCTATGACTTTATCATTCAAGGTATGTCCGGTTTGATGAGTATTACTGGTGAATCTGATGATGTAATCGGTGGTGGCGCACAAAAGGTGGGGGTCGCTGTGGTCGATATTCAGACCGGACTGTACTCAACCATTGCCATTCAGGCGGCATTGTTGGCGCGGCAACATACTGGACGCGGTCAATATATTGATATGTCATTACTCGATGTACAGGTGGCGGCGCTAGCCAATCAAGGTATGAACTATTTGACCTCGGGCAAAGCACCCAAGCGCATGGGAAATAATCACCCGAATATTGTACCGTATCAAACCTTTAAAGCTAAAGATAAAGAATTTATTATTGCCTGTGGTAATGACAAACAATTTAAAGATTTGTGTATTGCGATTGGCTATACAGCGCTGTTGGATGAGCCAAACTATTTACGTAATCAAGATCGAGTGAAGCACCGTGAAGAATTAATTCCATTATTGAGTGCTTATTTTCTGACTCAAGATGCTCAAGTTTGGGTTGATGCGATTCATGCGGTAAAAGTGCCAGTGGGTGTAATCAACTCTGTAGAAGACGCATTAAATGAACCGCAAATTCAACATCGTCAAATGGTGGTAAATATTCCACATGCTTTAAATCATGATTTTAAAGTGATTGGATCACCGATGAAATTATCTGATACGCCTGTAGAATACCGTCATGCACCGCCGCAGTTAGGGCAGCACACGACAGAAATTTTGTCCCAATTTAGAACTGAAGCTGAATTAAATGAATTGGCTGCACAAGGCATCATTGATCAACTCAGTCATCCTGCAGCTTAAAATTCCCTAATTTAATTTTGGAATAGACCTAGTGCATAAATCATTTTTTGAACTTTTAAAATTCATGTTTTAAATTCCCTCTCCTTTCAGGAGAGGGTTAGGGAGAGGTTGTTTTATGCTTAATCTTACGGAGCATGCTCCTCATCCCAAACGGAGATGAGGCTTTCATTGTCAATTTAAGTACCGATTAATGATTATTTTTTGCTTTTTGAATAGGGTCTGTTGACATTTGTTGATTAAAAAAATAGCGAGATAGTAAAATTAAATCGCCAAACCCAATTTTACACTCGCTATGCCTCGAACAATGCTAAATGATCAACACTGGTCCAAGTTAC
>NZ_VPEJ01000033.1:0-16218 GCF_013417245.1 Acinetobacter sp. YH16042 | reverse complement strand
GTGGAACATGAAAAATCCACAAAAAAGCCCAACTCAGCTGAGTTGGGCTTTTCAATACGAAATAAACTATTGAATTAAAACAAATAATTTAGAGCATTTCGTATAATTGGTATTATGTTAATTTTAGGAGATCTATACAATTCTGTACTTTTTCACAATCATAGAAAAAGCAAATAAAATACTTATCCAAAATAAATAATCAATAAAAAAATTGAGAAAAACAAATTGATCCATGCCGATGAAAATAAATAAAGGATTGATACTTATACTTCCGACTGGAGAGGTTTCACCATCTATAAGGAACTGTAGAGGAAATCCCCCAGCTATGACTTCAACTTCTCCAAGCTTATCTACAACTATGCGGTCAACTAATATATTTTTTTGATAAAGCAAAGATACGTAGGTCAAAATAATTGCTAAGAAATTAAAATATAAAAATTTTTTCATAATTTTATCTCATATATCTATTAATTTTAACAATTTTTAATCAGAGCCTTTTGGAATAATTTGCTTTAATTTCTCTATTATGATTTTATAAAAAAATTCCTTTAATATGAAAAGATTAGAATTTATTTTATTAAGTTTACTTGCAGCCTGTAGTCCAGTTACAGAAAAAATTGAATCAAATATAGTTGTTCCACGTATTCAATATACGGGGGGAGCAGATAATGCAAGTTATAGTGAGGCTAAGCTTATTAGGGAAGGTAAATGCCTATACCTAGAACATGCTGATGGATCTAAAGTTCTGCCAATTTTTGCTACAAAAACTCTAGATTGGGATATGGAAACTAAGAGCCTAAAGGTAGATTCGGATACTTATTTTTTAGGTGATAAAGCAGCATATGGAGGCGGAGAATCCTATCCTCTAGAAAAAAATAATTATTCTTGGATAACTGAAGTAGATCCTAGCTGTGATACCTCAAAAGTTATAGTTATTAGTCGACTCATAAGACCAATTGAACAGAACTACCAAAATGAAGAATAGCCTATTTTACTGTCTTGCATTAGTTTTAATTATAGGATGCCAACCATTAGAAAAGAATGGATATATTTCTATTAAAAATTGGACCAATGCCCCAATCACAGATCTTAAAATAACTTATATCAGTGCTCAAAAAACTTATAGCTTAGGTACTCTTTATCCTTATTCGGAATATAAATACGCCATCAACTATGAGCAGCATAATGAGGATTCAATAATCTTTTCATATGTAGATAAAAGTCATAAAAAGATTAATCAAGAAGTAGCTACATATGCAGCCAAATATGATAGGAGAATTTATGAAATAATTATTCAATAGAATATAAATTTATATAGAAATTACAATTACTAATTGAACGAAAGAGCTTCTATTTGAAGTTTCAAAAACTGGAGTTTTCCACCAATCTAACCTCCATTTAACATAATGGCGGTTATACGAAACTTAGATGTAACTCCAAAATAGAAATGTCCGGTTTCTCCAAAGTAAAAATGTCCGCTTTTAGAATATGCACTTTTGCAATTTTCTTATGTTCTTAAAAAAAATAGTTCTAATTAGTACAATAATAACTAGTAGTCTTGCTCTTGCATATGATCCTACAACGCCTTCATATTATTTAACGAAAGAATTGTGATGTGTGCAGAATATTATGCAGACTGTATTGATGTCTATGGGTCTGCTGGTAGCGGTGGAATGTCAGAGTGTGGAAACTCTTTAAATACATGCATCACTACAGGTGATTGGAATCCACCAAATCTTCCTGTACCATCATCGGATAGATTATTAAACCTTTTTAGTTCAGAAACTAGAGAAGCTACAACAAGATATACCACGGCCTAATAAATCAGGATCTCAATGTAATATGATTGGGATCCTTACCAACATATATAGAAGAGAAAAATGGATCAATTAAAAAAAATAAATGATGATTTGTATCAAGCTGCAATATTATTAGACAGTATTCCTAGTAAGATTCAATCAGATCCATCACTAGAAAATAGAGAAAATATCTTACTGATAGGAAAAGCTCTCAGTCATATTTTTGAACTCCAAAATAATATTTATAAAATTCGCCCTGATTTAAAAAATAATAATCAGTAATAACAGTTATTTATAGTATTTTTTAAGAAAGATAGCGGCTCATTTGAGAATATAAAAGTAATATTCTATTTGTAATAGTTTCTCTGAAATTAACATAATACGGATTATACGAACTAGCCACGTAATGCAAATTGCATTACAATATTCCTATGCATTCAATAAATGGGAAAAATAATGGCTACTGTTAACTTCAGGGTCGATGAAGCCCTTAAAGAAAAATCTTATTCAGTTCTAAGAGAACAAGGTATTGCACCTACTGAGTTTTTTACAAATGTCCTTGAATACATTGCAGCGACTGGGAAACTCCCTGTACAAAAAGCCTTACTCTCAGAAGAGGATACCGAGCTATTAGCGATTGTTCGTAAACGTATTAATGATCCTAAAGAAATGTTTGAGGAAATTACTTTAGATGACTTATAAGCTTTTACGTCATAAGGACTTCACAGCTGAATGGGAAAAGCTTCCTAGTGCTATTAGAGATCAATTTAAGAAAAAACTTGCCAAGGTCATAGAGCAGCCACATATTCCAAAGAATATGCTTAGAGGTGATCTTGCAGGTTGCTACAAAATTAAATTATTAAAGGCTGGAGTCCGACTAGTTTATCAAGTTAAAGATGATCAGGTAGTTATCTTGCTCATTACGGTTGGGAAACGAGCTGACAGCATAGTTTATGACGAAGCGAAAAAGCGCATTAAAGACTAAAAATGGGAGCTTAGAGCTCCCATTTTTGACTTCGCATAACGTGTATTATGTTAATTTTAGAAATAAGTCACCTATAAATTTTGCTTTTATATAAACGACTAAATTAGGTCTATTAGTAATACTCCCTAATAATTCATAATCATAATTCGTCTTTTTAATAGATACATTTAAAGTTTCATTTATAGCTTTTTCTATACTATTATCATGTTGTTTTATAATAACTTTCGATTTTTGATTAATGATTTCACCTTGAAAGGAAAATGCATAGTTTCCACCATTTATTATATTATTTTGTACTACAAAAACTCCATTACCAAAATCATTAAAATTATCTTGAAATTCAAGGAAGTAAATACCATCTCGCATTCTTAAAATACCAGTTCAACAAAGTGAGTGTTTTATATATTTTACGCCAATTTCAACTTTAAATAAGCTTTTAGTTGTTCAAACAAATTGAGCTACCTCTCCTGTAATACAAACATTAGCATTTCATAGTAGTTAACCTTTATTTAACATAAAATCTCTTATATGAAATTTAGAACTTATCCCTTAAAAAGATCATTAAAAAGCTCTTTATCTTTCTGTCTATTTTCTTCTGTCTTACTTTCCGCACTTAAAAACTGCTCAAAATCAGCCCATTGATGTTTAAAAGATTCATCATTTTTAAATTTATTCAAAACCCAAGCGCCAAGCAAAATTTTCCGTCTAGTTTCATTTTTCCGTTCTTGAGCTTTGGCTTCACTTAAAAGTTTTTGCTGCTTAAGTTTAAGCTCATTCTGTTTCTGTTTTGCCTGTTCTAAGATCTGCTCTTGTTCTTTTTTCAAATACTCAATTTGCTCTTGTAGAGATAACTTCTTCTGCTGTGCTTTAGTGAGCTTCTTTAAAACTGCATCTTTCTTTTCTTGAATATCTGACATAGTATTAAACCGTGATGATCAATAATCAAACATCATCATAGAGTCAAAAAACAAAGCGAGCAATATCAAACGTAGCGAAGCGAAGTTTTCCCGGAGTGAAACGAAGGGCGCACTTACCCACTTTTATCATTTCATTCAAAAGTGGACGTTGCGACAGGGGAAACCCCTGTACCCCATGACCTCGCTTTAGCATGGTCAGCAACTTTTTCAAAGTTGCAAAAATCAAAACCACGGTATGCAGAAATTTAGGTTTTTAAAGTGGCAATTTTTCATTTGAATGAAAGCAACATCTCACGAAGTGACGGACGTTCAGCCGTTGCTTGTGCTGCTTATCGTGCCTGTGAAAAATTAGAGGATCTGACTTTTGGAAAGACTCAGGACTACACTAAAAAAAAGGGACTTGAATACAAAAATATTTATGCACCAGAACATACCAATACAAAACTTTTAGACCGTCAAACACTTTGGAATACAGTAGAAAAAAAAGAATTCAATGCCAATGGCTCAATGAAAGCCAATGCACGACTCGCCAAAGAATATATCTGTGCTTTACCACATGAATTAACAGATGCAGAACGCATAAAAATCGTTGATGACTTTTGCCGAGACTTTGTGAACAAGCACAATGTTATTGTCGATGCCTGCATCCATGCACCACATGAACATAACGATGAAACCAATAATAAAAACTATCACGTACACATGATGTTCACGACAAGACTCATCAATGAAAAAGGCGAATTAGGAAAGAAACAAAGAATCTTCAACGACCATGGTCCCGAGATCCTGAAGGACAGCCGAGCAACTTTTGCCAATGTTGTAAACACAGTATTGGAAAATGCTGGACTAGATGAACGCATCGACCACCGCAGTTATAAAGATCAAGGCTTAGGTTTCCTTGAACCCACCCATCATGAAGGGCATGAAGCTACAGCACTTCGCAGACAATATGACGAGGAACAAAAAAGACCGCTTGAAGAACGTAACACTGAAATTGTGCTACCAAGAATTGCACTTGAAAATGATGCAATCAAAGCCAAAAATTTAGATGCTGCACGAGAATACCAACAGATCATCAAGGGCCTTGATCAAGAAATTATTGTTCCAAGTCGATTAGAAGATCAGATTACCCAGCTGGAAAACGAACTTCAGTTAACCGAAGCAGAAGAAAAAGAACTTTTAGCAGAATTAGTAAATCTCAACCTAGAAGAAGAACGCCTGCAAGAACAACAGGTTCAACAGATCGACAACGCATATGATGACTTCATCCGGTGCCAAGATATTTATGCAGAATTTGCCAATCAGTTTTACACCATTCAAAGCAATGCTGCTGATAATCAAAAGCAGATTGAATCAAATCTCACCAAGACAAAACGATGGTTAGCAGAAAACAAAAGCGATTTTTACCTACATACCAATAATTTGTTTTATGACTCTTACCATCATACTTACAGAGATATAAAAAAACCTGATTTTTATGCGACTGAAAAATCAGTAGAACAGGCAAAAAATGAAAACTGGAGAGAATACGCAACCGAGGTCGAACAACTTGCTAAAGAATACGATATTGAGAATGTCGTCCAACGCTTAGGTCAATGCTCAGAGATACTGGAAAATAATGGGATTGAACGACCAACGATAAAACCCACGTTTTGGCAGAAGCTAAAACGAGAGTACGTTCATTCATTCGATACCCTACATGATTTTAATGATGATATGAGTCCCCTCCTTAAAGCAAAACGGGCAGATGATCTCAAAATTGAACAAGAAAGAATGCAGCAAGTAAGCCAAGCGGAAGTAGATCGCCAACGAAGAATTGAAAATGATCGCAGAGAAAGTGAATTTAGAGAGCAATTACGTAAAGAACGAGAGCAAAAAGAACAACGCTATGAACAAGAAAGACACGAACGAGAACATTTGGCATTTTTAAAACGCCAAGAATTGGAAAAACAGCAGAAAAACGAGCCTAAAAAACCAGAAAATGAAAATAACAACGATTACCGACCTTGGTGAATGCTGTTTAAACGCAAAAAAATAGGGTTTTTAGCGATGTTTTGCTAAACCACAGTAGATTTATAGTTGAGTTAAGAAAAAACTCTTAAATCGCAAATGAGAGCATTTAGCGAGTGTCTACGAGCGAACTACAGGGATCTAAATTTTTTCACCTGTTTTTCCCTGATTACAGGCTCCCCTGTGTATCAAGAACTCAGAATCAGAGCATCCCGAATGGGTGCGAACTGATTACGGTGGCTTTATGTCGAGCGAAGCGAGTGAAAAGTTCTATGAGCGAAGCGAATTCCTAGTTGCTTTTCTTTTTTAAAAAGTCACGAAATTTTAAGCCAAAAATTGCCCCTTCGAACTGAGCGTAAGCGAAGTTCAATAGAGTTTGAGCGTAGCGAAAACATAGGGCAATTTTTCTTATCCTGGGCTTTTAATTATTTTTAATGCTTTTAAATACTTTTAGATCAGAATAAATTTATATATTTCAATAATTAATAATCTTATATACCCACGTTTAGTTACCTATATACCCACGTTTAGTTACCTATATACCCACGTTTAGTTACCTATATACCCACGTTTAGTTACCACTTACCCACGTTTAGTTACCCTATGGCTTCATCTAACCTCAAATAAATATTTGTGGTTATAACTACATTGTTATAATCTGTGGGTATAACAATGTTTTAATCAATCTCATGTCAAAAGAATTAGTTGTAAAAACAAATCGCTTAAACCAAGCTTTCCAGACTTTGTCTTTATCAGAATTTCATATTGTTCAACTAGCTATTGTTGATGCTAGGCATACAGGTACAGGCTTAAGTACAGATACACCATTACGAATAGATGCTCTGAGATATGCAGAAATTTTTGGAACAACCAGACAAAATGCTTATCAACGGATGAAAGAAGCTGAAGACTCGTTATTTAATCGTAGATTTAGTTTCTTTGATGAAAACGGGAAATTAATAAAAAGCAGATGGATTCAGCAAGTAAGGTACTTAGATGATGAAGGTGCTATTGAGTTAGTTTTTACACTAGCTGTTGTACAAGGTATAAGTAAAATTGACGGAATTAAGGATTTCTTTACTCAATATTTATTAAGCCAAACAGCACAACTGAATAGTACCTATTCAGCAAGGCTATACGAATTACTGATTCAGTGGAAAGCCGTTGGAAAAACACCTTTATTCGAGTTAGCGACATTTAGAGAGCAGCTTGGTATTGGCGTTAATGAATATAAGCGTATGGATCACTTCAAGACGAGGGTCCTTGATTTAGCTATTACAGAAATTAGTGAAAAAACAGATATTGAGGCTAGTTATGAGCAGCATAAAAAGGGCCGTTCAATATCAGGCTTCTCTTTTTCATTTACACAGAAAAAAACTAGAAGTGCATCAAGTGAAAATAAAAAGCACTCGGAGAATTTAGATCTCTTTTCAAAAAAAATGACAGATCCTCAACGTCATTTATTTGCCAATAAGCTCTCTGAGCTTCCTGAAATGAGTAAATATTCAGAAGGCAGTGAAAGCTATCCTCAATTTGCAGTAAGAATTGCAGAAATGCTTAAGGACTCTGAAAAGCTAAAAGAGTTTTCTCCAATGCTTGAAAAAGTTGGCTATCGTTAAACTACTAATGTAACGTTACATGTTTAAATAATATCTACTGGCATACATCTTTTTACTTAGGTTACATGATGAAAGCATTATCTGTGATTGAGCTAGCTGAACTCTATGGGATGAACAGACAGAGTATCTATAAGCGTATAAATAAAGGTGATTTATCTAAAAATAGTGATGGAAAAATAGACCTATCGGAAGCAATACGTGTATTTGGAGAACCATCTAATAAAAATAGAGATGTAACCACGTTACAGTCTACTGCGGTACAAAAAGAGACAGAAGTAGACATGCTAAAACAGCAGGTAGACATACTAAAAAAACAACTGGAACTTGCACATGAACGAGAAATTTTCCAAAGAGAACAACTAGAAGCAAAAGACAATCAAATAGAAGCAATCCAACGACTGCTAGAAGCCCCAAAAACCAATATGACTACGTTTACCGATCAGAAACCTAGCCAAGATATAGCAACGGATCCTCGGTCAGAACCTGAACCGAAACATGACGGATTGACTACTCCAGAGCAGACTGAAAATAAACGTATTCCAGTACCGGAACATGTTGAACCGGAGCAGCCGAAAAGAGGGTGGTTAAGCCGGTTTTTCTTGCCAAATGGCTAAGGGGATTATTCAACTGAGCTAATCAAAGTTGTGAAACATTGCTTAAATAATAGGCGTGGAACGTGAAAAATCATAAAAAAAACCCACCTTGGGGAAGGTGGGCTATCAACTAGGAACTACAGCGTTGAATTATAAGGATAATTATAACGCATTTCGTATAATTGGTATTATGTTAATTTTAGGAGATCTATACAATTCTGTACTTTTTCACAATCATAGAAAAAGCAAATAAAATACTTATCCAAAATAAATAATCAATAAAAAAATTGAGAAAAACAAATTGATCCATGCCGATGAAAATAAATAAAGGATTGATACTTATACTTCCGACTGGAGAGGTTTCACCATCTATAAGGAACTGTAGAGGAAATCCCCCAGCTATGACTTCAACTTCTCCAAGCTTATCTACAACTATGCGGTCAACTAATATATTTTTTTGATAAAGCAAAGATACGTAGGTCAAAATAATTGCTAAGAAATTAAAATATAAAAATTTTTTCATAATTTTATCTCATATATCTATTAATTTTAACAATTTTTAATCAGAGCCTTTTGGAATAATTTGCTTTAATTTCTCTATTATGATTTTATAAAAAAATTCCTTTAATATGAAAAGATTAGAATTTATTTTATTAAGTTTACTTGCAGCCTGTAGTCCAGTTACAGAAAAAATTGAATCAAATATAGTTGTTCCACGTATTCAATATACGGGGGGAGCAGATAATGCAAGTTATAGTGAGGCTAAGCTTATTAGGGAAGGTAAATGCCTATACCTAGAACATGCTGATGGATCTAAAGTTCTGCCAATTTTTGCTACAAAAACTCTAGATTGGGATATGGAAACTAAGAGCCTAAAGGTAGATTCGGATACTTATTTTTTAGGTGATAAAGCAGCATATGGAGGCGGAGAATCCTATCCTCTAGAAAAAAATAATTATTCTTGGATAACTGAAGTAGATCCTAGCTGTGATACCTCAAAAGTTATAGTTATTAGTCGACTCATAAGACCAATTGAACAGAACTACCAAAATGAAGAATAGCCTATTTTACTGTCTTGCATTAGTTTTAATTATAGGATGCCAACCATTAGAAAAGAATGGATATATTTCTATTAAAAATTGGACCAATGCCCCAATCACAGATCTTAAAATAACTTATATCAGTGCTCAAAAAACTTATAGCTTAGGTACTCTTTATCCTTATTCGGAATATAAATACGCCATCAACTATGAGCAGCATAATGAGGATTCAATAATCTTTTCATATGTAGATAAAAGTCATAAAAAGATTAATCAAGAAGTAGCTACATATGCAGCCAAATATGATAGGAGAATTTATGAAATAATTATTCAATAGAATATAAATTTATATAGAAATTACAATTACTAATTGAACGAAAGAGCTTCTATTTGAAGTTTCAAAAACTGGAGTTTTCCACCAATCTAACCTCCATTTAACATAATGGCGGTTATACGAAACTTAGATGTAACTCCAAAATAGAAATGTCCGGTTTCTCCAAAGTAAAAATGTCCGCTTTTAGAATATGCACTTTTGCAATTTTCTTATGTTCTTAAAAAAAATAGTTCTAATTAGTACAATAATAACTAGTAGTCTTGCTCTTGCATATGATCCTACAACGCCTTCATATTATTTAACGAAAGAATTGTGATGTGTGCAGAATATTATGCAGACTGTATTGATGTCTATGGGTCTGCTGGTAGCGGTGGAATGTCAGAGTGTGGAAACTCTTTAAATACATGCATCACTACAGGTGATTGGAATCCACCAAATCTTCCTGTACCATCATCGGATAGATTATTAAACCTTTTTAGTTCAGAAACTAGAGAAGCTACAACAAGATATACCACGGCCTAATAAATCAGGATCTCAATGTAATATGATTGGGATCCTTACCAACATATATAGAAGAGAAAAATGGATCAATTAAAAAAAATAAATGATGATTTGTATCAAGCTGCAATATTATTAGACAGTATTCCTAGTAAGATTCAATCAGATCCATCACTAGAAAATAGAGAAAATATCTTACTGATAGGAAAAGCTCTCAGTCATATTTTTGAACTCCAAAATAATATTTATAAAATTCGCCCTGATTTAAAAAATAATAATCAGTAATAACAGTTATTTATAGTATTTTTTAAGAAAGATAGCGGCTCATTTGAGAATATAAAAGTAATATTCTATTTGTAATAGTTTCTCTGAAATTAACATAATACGGATTATACGAACTAGCCACGTAATGCAAATTGCATTACAATATTCCTATGCATTCAATAAATGGGAAAAATAATGGCTACTGTTAACTTCAGGGTCGATGAAGCCCTTAAAGAAAAATCTTATTCAGTTCTAAGAGAACAAGGTATTGCACCTACTGAGTTTTTTACAAATGTCCTTGAATACATTGCAGCGACTGGGAAACTCCCTGTACAAAAAGCCTTACTCTCAGAAGAGGATACCGAGCTATTAGCGATTGTTCGTAAACGTATTAATGATCCTAAAGAAATGTTTGAGGAAATTACTTTAGATGACTTATAAGCTTTTACGTCATAAGGACTTCACAGCTGAATGGGAAAAGCTTCCTAGTGCTATTAGAGATCAATTTAAGAAAAAACTTGCCAAGGTCATAGAGCAGCCACATATTCCAAAGAATATGCTTAGAGGTGATCTTGCAGGTTGCTACAAAATTAAATTATTAAAGGCTGGAGTCCGACTAGTTTATCAAGTTAAAGATGATCAGGTAGTTATCTTGCTCATTACGGTTGGGAAACGAGCTGACAGCATAGTTTATGACGAAGCGAAAAAGCGCATTAAAGACTAAAAATGGGAGCTTAGAGCTCCCATTTTTGACTTCGCATAACGTGTATTATGTTAATTTTAGAAATAAGTCACCTATAAATTTTGCTTTTATATAAACGACTAAATTAGGTCTATTAGTAATACTCCCTAATAATTCATAATCATAATTCGTCTTTTTAATAGATACATTTAAAGTTTCATTTATAGCTTTTTCTATACTATTATCATGTTGTTTTATAATAACTTTCGATTTTTGATTAATGATTTCACCTTGAAAGGAAAATGCATAGTTTCCACCATTTATTATATTATTTTGTACTACAAAAACTCCATTACCAAAATCATTAAAATTATCTTGAAATTCAAGGAAGTAAATACCATCTCGCATTCTTAAAATACCAGTTCAACAAAGTGAGTGTTTTATATATTTTACGCCAATTTCAACTTTAAATAAGCTTTTAGTTGTTCAAACAAATTGAGCTACCTCTCCTGTAATACAAACATTAGCATTTCATAGTAGTTAACCTTTATTTAACATAAAATCTCTTATATGAAATTTAGAACTTATCCCTTAAAAAGATCATTAAAAAGCTCTTTATCTTTCTGTCTATTTTCTTCTGTCTTACTTTCCGCACTTAAAAACTGCTCAAAATCAGCCCATTGATGTTTAAAAGATTCATCATTTTTAAATTTATTCAAAACCCAAGCGCCAAGCAAAATTTTCCGTCTAGTTTCATTTTTCCGTTCTTGAGCTTTGGCTTCACTTAAAAGTTTTTGCTGCTTAAGTTTAAGCTCATTCTGTTTCTGTTTTGCCTGTTCTAAGATCTGCTCTTGTTCTTTTTTCAAATACTCAATTTGCTCTTGTAGAGATAACTTCTTCTGCTGTGCTTTAGTGAGCTTCTTTAAAACTGCATCTTTCTTTTCTTGAATATCTGACATAGTATTAAACCGTGATGATCAATAATCAAACATCATCATAGAGTCAAAAAACAAAGCGAGCAATATCAAACGTAGCGAAGCGAAGTTTTCCCGGAGTGAAACGAAGGGCGCACTTACCCACTTTTATCATTTCATTCAAAAGTGGACGTTGCGACAGGGGAAACCCCTGTACCCCATGACCTCGCTTTAGCATGGTCAGCAACTTTTTCAAAGTTGCAAAAATCAAAACCACGGTATGCAGAAATTTAGGTTTTTAAAGTGGCAATTTTTCATTTGAATGAAAGCAACATCTCACGAAGTGACGGACGTTCAGCCGTTGCTTGTGCTGCTTATCGTGCCTGTGAAAAATTAGAGGATCTGACTTTTGGAAAGACTCAGGACTACACTAAAAAAAAGGGACTTGAATACAAAAATATTTATGCACCAGAACATACCAATACAAAACTTTTAGACCGTCAAACACTTTGGAATACAGTAGAAAAAAAAGAATTCAATGCCAATGGCTCAATGAAAGCCAATGCACGACTCGCCAAAGAATATATCTGTGCTTTACCACATGAATTAACAGATGCAGAACGCATAAAAATCGTTGATGACTTTTGCCGAGACTTTGTGAACAAGCACAATGTTATTGTCGATGCCTGCATCCATGCACCACATGAACATAACGATGAAACCAATAATAAAAACTATCACGTACACATGATGTTCACGACAAGACTCATCAATGAAAAAGGCGAATTAGGAAAGAAACAAAGAATCTTCAACGACCATGGTCCCGAGATCCTGAAGGACAGCCGAGCAACTTTTGCCAATGTTGTAAACACAGTATTGGAAAATGCTGGACTAGATGAACGCATCGACCACCGCAGTTATAAAGATCAAGGCTTAGGTTTCCTTGAACCCACCCATCATGAAGGGCATGAAGCTACAGCACTTCGCAGACAATATGACGAGGAACAAAAAAGACCGCTTGAAGAACGTAACACTGAAATTGTGCTACCAAGAATTGCACTTGAAAATGATGCAATCAAAGCCAAAAATTTAGATGCTGCACGAGAATACCAACAGATCATCAAGGGCCTTGATCAAGAAATTATTGTTCCAAGTCGATTAGAAGATCAGATTACCCAGCTGGAAAACGAACTTCAGTTAACCGAAGCAGAAGAAAAAGAACTTTTAGCAGAATTAGTAAATCTCAACCTAGAAGAAGAACGCCTGCAAGAACAACAGGTTCAACAGATCGACAACGCATATGATGACTTCATCCGGTGCCAAGATATTTATGCAGAATTTGCCAATCAGTTTTACACCATTCAAAGCAATGCTGCTGATAATCAAAAGCAGATTGAATCAAATCTCACCAAGACAAAACGATGGTTAGCAGAAAACAAAAGCGATTTTTACCTACATACCAATAATTTGTTTTATGACTCTTACCATCATACTTACAGAGATATAAAAAAACCTGATTTTTATGCGACTGAAAAATCAGTAGAACAGGCAAAAAATGAAAACTGGAGAGAATACGCAACCGAGGTCGAACAACTTGCTAAAGAATACGATATTGAGAATGTCGTCCAACGCTTAGGTCAATGCTCAGAGATACTGGAAAATAATGGGATTGAACGACCAACGATAAAACCCACGTTTTGGCAGAAGCTAAAACGAGAGTACGTTCATTCATTCGATACCCTACATGATTTTAATGATGATATGAGTCCCCTCCTTAAAGCAAAACGGGCAGATGATCTCAAAATTGAACAAGAAAGAATGCAGCAAGTAAGCCAAGCGGAAGTAGATCGCCAACGAAGAATTGAAAATGATCGCAGAGAAAGTGAATTTAGAGAGCAATTACGTAAAGAACGAGAGCAAAAAGAACAACGCTATGAACAAGAAAGACACGAACGAGAACATTTGGCATTTTTAAAACGCCAAGAATTGGAAAAACAGCAGAAAAACGAGCCTAAAAAACCAGAAAATGAAAATAACAACGATTACCGACCTTGGTGAATGCTGTTTAAACGCAAAAAAATAGGGTTTTTAGCGATGTTTTGCTAAACCACAGTAGATTTATAGTTGAGTTAAGAAAAAACTCTTAAATCGCAAATGAGAGCATTTAGCGAGTGTCTACGAGCGAACTACAGGGATCTAAATTTTTTCACCTGTTTTTCCCTGATTACAGGCTCCCCTGTGTATCAAGAACTCAGAATCAGAGCATCCCGAATGGGTGCGAACTGATTACGGTGGCTTTATGTCGAGCGAAGCGAGTGAAAAGTTCTATGAGCGAAGCGAATTCCTAGTTGCTTTTCTTTTTTAAAAAGTCACGAAATTTTAAGCCAAAAATTGCCCCTTCGAACTGAGCGTAAGCGAAGTTCAATAGAGTTTGAGCGTAGCGAAAACATAGGGCAATTTTTCTTATCCTGGGCTTTTAATTATTTTTAATGCTTTTAAATACTTTTAGATCAGAATAAATTTATATATTTCAATAATTAATAATCTTATATACCCACGTTTAGTTACCTATATACCCACGTTTAGTTACCTATATACCCACGTTTAGTTACCTATATACCCACGTTTAGTTACCACTTACCCACGTTTAGTTACCCTATGGCTTCATCTAACCTCAAATAAATATTTGTGGTTATAACTACATTGTTATAATCTGTGGGTATAACAATGTTTTAATCAATCTCATGTCAAAAGAATTAGTTGTAAAAACAAATCGCTTAAACCAAGCTTTCCAGACTTTGTCTTTATCAGAATTTCATATTGTTCAACTAGCTATTGTTGATGCTAGGCATACAGGTACAGGCTTAAGTACAGATACACCATTACGAATAGATGCTCTGAGATATGCAGAAATTTTTGGAACAACCAGACAAAATGCTTATCAACGGATGAAAGAAGCTGAAGACTCGTTATTTAATCGTAGATTTAGTTTCTTTGATGAAAACGGGAAATTAATAAAAAGCAGATGGATTCAGCAAGTAAGGTACTTAGATGATGAAGGTGCTATTGAGTTAGTTTTTACACTAGCTGTTGTACAAGGTATAAGTAAAATTGACGGAATTAAGGATTTCTTTACTCAATATTTATTAAGCCAAACAGCACAACTGAATAGTACCTATTCAGCAAGGCTATACGAATTACTGATTCAGTGGAAAGCCGTTGGAAAAACACCTTTATTCGAGTTAGCGACATTTAGAGAGCAGCTTGGTATTGGCGTTAATGAATATAAGCGTATGGATCACTTCAAGACGAGGGTCCTTGATTTAGCTATTACAGAAATTAGTGAAAAAACAGATATTGAGGCTAGTTATGAGCAGCATAAAAAGGGCCGTTCAATATCAGGCTTCTCTTTTTCATTTACACAGAAAAAAACTAGAAGTGCATCAAGTGAAAATAAAAAGCACTCGGAGAATTTAGATCTCTTTTCAAAAAAAATGACAGATCCTCAACGTCATTTATTTGCCAATAAGCTCTCTGAGCTTCCTGAAATGAGTAAATATTCAGAAGGCAGTGAAAGCTATCCTCAATTTGCAGTAAGAATTGCAGAAATGCTTAAGGACTCTGAAAAGCTAAAAGAGTTTTCTCCAATGCTTGAAAAAGTTGGCTATCGTTAAACTACTAATGTAACGTTACATGTTTAAATAATATCTACTGGCATACATCTTTTTACTTAGGTTACATGATGAAAGCATTATCTGTGATTGAGCTAGCTGAACTCTATGGGATGAACAGACAGAGTATCTATAAGCGTATAAATAAAGGTGATTTATCTAAAAATAGTGATGGAAAAATAGACCTATCGGAAGCAATACGTGTATTTGGAGAACCATCTAATAAAAATAGAGATGTAACCACGTTACAGTCTACTGCGGTACAAAAAGAGACAGAAGTAGACATGCTAAAACAGCAGGTAGACATACTAAAAAAACAACTGGAACTTGCACATGAACGAGAAATTTTCCAAAGAGAACAACTAGAAGCAAAAGACAATCAAATAGAAGCAATCCAACGACTGCTAGAAGCCCCAAAAACCAATATGACTACGTTTACCGATCAGAAACCTAGCCAAGATATAGCAACGGATCCTCGGTCAGAACCTGAACCGAAACATGACGGATTGACTACTCCAGAGCAGACTGAAAATAAACGTATTCCAGTACCGGAACATGTTGAACCGGAGCAGCCGAAAAGAGGGTGGTTAAGCCGGTTTTTCTTGCCAAATGGCTAAGGGGATTATTCAACTGAGCTAATCAAAGTTGTGAAACATTGCTTAAATAATAGGCGTGGAACGTGAAAAATCATAAAAAAAACCCACCTTGGGGAAGGTGGGCTATCAACTAGGAACTACAGCGTTGAATTATAAGGATAATTATAACGCATTTCGTATAATTGGTATTATGTTAATTTTAGAATCTCTTAGAAATGATTCACTTAATCTATAACCATTCTTTAATAATTAATACATTTATCCTAGAAAGATGAGTGCCCTAAAAGTGTAAAAAA
>NZ_VPEJ01000032.1:0-18489 GCF_013417245.1 Acinetobacter sp. YH16042 | reverse complement strand
TTAGAGGAATTGCCACAAGATACGATAAGCTAAAACGTAACTATCAAAGCGCTGTTGCTTTAGCTTGTATATTTATATGGTTGCCTCTTTAGCTCAATTTATCGGCTGTAAATGTCAACACACCCTATTCCAATTTTAATTATCTAATTTATTTTCTATGCCCAAAAGGGCAGCATTATTGTATAGCGAAGTAAAAAAAGGTCAAATATTAGACATGGCTAAGTCATCAAATATTCCTTAGCCATGCTGCACTGTGGTCTGTTATTTATGTAATTTACGATACTCTTTAGGGCGCATTGGACGACTGGCTTTCCACAAACCTTTCTTTTGTTTACGTGCTTTGCTTTGTAAATTCATCATATAGTGCAAATGCTTTTGGTCACGGATGTATTCTTCGTAAACCCACGCAGCACCACGTTTTACCATTTCTTCATTCATGCATTTACGATAGCGATAAATAACCCCAACGCAGCGGCCATAACGGTCTACATCAGTGATTTTTACGCGAACAAATTTCTTGTAAACCATGGATTTGATCAGTCGAGCGGACTCTTTACCGTAGGCTTGTGTCGATTCTGGCGCAGCCACATAAGCAAAGCGAAGTTTGGTTTTAGAACGTCTTAGATTCATCCGATAGCAGGTGAGGGTGTCGCCATCACTAATATCAGATACACGACAGAGGTAAGATTTTCCTTTCTTAAAAGGTTGGAAAAAATCCTTTAAGAAAATGGTGACTTTATAAAGAACATAGACTGTGATCAGGCACAATACTGCACCTAAAGCCATGAGCCAATTTGTGGAGAGATTTGAAAGCATACATAATGATATGAACGAAGTCATATCGCATAAAAACAGGAGTTTAGATTTTATAAGAACTCATGATTTATGGCTGTCGAATAAACCGGCGGTCAGTTAAAAATACATTAAATAATCAGCATTTGATCTATAAATATACAGCAAGTTTCATCACGCAGAATTAAATCTAAATCCATGTGAATAGCCTAAGCAAGCTGATATATCATCATAAAATAGCCTAAGCAAAAATTTTAGAAATTTGGCTTCGCAAAAAAACATGCCGCGAATTTAATTCCAAATCATTATGCCAATACATCCCTAGTTTAATTTTCGGCAAGTCTACAGGTACATCAAAAATATTCAGTTCGGGAGCAACCTGTAAATGCGTCAAAATATTTTGCGGAATCGTTAATATTGCCTTGGGTTGCTGTGCCAAAATTTGTAGCGCAGTAGAGTAATGCTGACAGCGTAAAAAAATCTCTCTAGAGTGTTTTTTACGATTTAAATAAATATCTTCAACTAATACACCTGCACGTCGGGAAGAAACCCCAATGTGAGGAGCAGAAAGATAAATAGATTCATCCATCTTAGGATGTTGACTACAAACCACGAATTGGTCTTCAACCAAGGTTTGAAAATTTATTTTTTCACCAAAGTTTTGCTCAAGGTCAATCGCAAAATCGATTTGCTGTGCAGCAAGATCAGCCACAATGGTTTTACGGTCTAATTTAATACTGGAAAATTGGATCTGAAACTGCTGCTGTTGAAAGTGTTCAACTAACTTAGGAAAAATAATCGGTTCAATTTCATCATGTACCGCAATTTTTAGGCTCTGCACCATCGACGGAGTAAATTGTTGTTTTTGGATAGAAATGCTTTGAATCGCAATAAGCGCATTTTTAATTACTGGATAGATCTGCTCGGCAAATGGGGTCGGAAGCATTTTCGCCCCAGCACGTACAAATAAGTCATCTTGTAAATGTTGTCTTAAACGTTGAAGTGCATGACTCGCTGCAGACTGAGTAATACACAAAATTTGTGCTGCTTTTGAAATGCTTTTTTGTTCATAAATTGCGATATATAGTGGATATAAATTGATATCCATACGGTGGAAAACACCCATATCGATGACTGTGTTTTTATGAATACTATTCATGTTCATCTATTGAATTAAATCATTTTGTTCATATTAGATTTCAGGTTATGGTGTTGTAAAGCGTAAAGAACAGAATATTTAAAGGATGTTGTCATGTTTGAACTTTCAGCACGTGCACAAGATTATATTGAAAGAACAAAAAAATTTATTAAAGATGAAATTGAGCCTGTAGAAACTGAGTTTTGGGCAGAAGTTCATGAGCTGAACCAAGGTGGTGATTGGACCAAATGGCAATGGCCAGCACAGTTAGAGGTTTTAAAAGATAAAGCCAAAGCTGCAGGCTTATGGAATATGTTTTTACCTTGTCCTGAACTTGGGCAAGGCTTATCTGTACAAGAATATGCACACATCGCAGAACTTTCAGGCCGTAGCTTACTTGCACCTACAGTATTCAATTGCAATGCACCTGACAGCGGCAATATGGAAGTGATTTGGCGTTATGGTACCGAAGAACAAAAGCAGCAATGGTTAACACCATTACTAGACGGCACAATCCGTTCAGTATTTTGTATGACAGAACCTGCTGTTGCTTCAAGTGATGCCACCAATATGGAAGCTACGGCTGTCGTTGAAGGCGACGAAATTGTATTGAATGGCCGTAAGTGGTGGTCTTCAGGTTTAGGTGATCCTAATGCCAAAATCATTATTTTTATGGCGCATACACCAGATGAAAGCAAAGACCGTCATCATCAGCATTCTATGGTTTTAGTACCTGTTGAAACTGCTGGAGTCAAAATAGAACGTATGCTTCCGGTCTTTGGCGACTATGATGCGCCACATGGACATGGTGAAATTAGCTTCACAAATGTTCGTGTTCCTGTTGCAAACTTCATTGGCGGCGCAGGTCAAGGTTTTGAAATTGCACAAGGTCGTTTAGGCCCAGGCCGTATTCATCATTGTATGCGTTGTATTGGTGCTGCCGAAAAATCGCTAGAACTGATGATTGACCGCGGTATGAGCCGTACTGCTTTTGGTAAAGAAATTTTAAAACTCGGTGGCAATTTAGAACGCGTAGCAGAAGCACGTGTTGCGATTGATCAGGCACGTTTACTGACCCTTTATGCAGCATATAAAATGGATACTCTAGGGAATATGGCTGCATTAACCGAGATTTCTGCAATTAAAGTAGTTGCGCCGAGTGTCTTAGAAAAAGTTGTCGATATGGCGATTCAAATCCACGGTGGTGCTGGGGTTTCTCGAGATACACCGCTCACAGGTTTCTTTGCGCAAGCACGTTCACTACGTCTAGCTGATGGCCCTGATGAAGTGCATAAAGGCATGATTGCAAAATTAGAGTTGGCAAAGCGCGGTTACAACAGCCGCAGTAAAAAATAAACAAGTTGTAGTCACATATTTGGCATGGCAACCCTGAGTTGTCCATGCTATAAAACTATAGAAAATTATATTTTTATCATCATGATAGATTCAAGTTTAGGAAGAAAAGCATGTCAGTGATCGATGTAGGCGGTTCAGTTCGTGAGGGTGAAGAACTGGATGTACGTGCTGTAGGAAATTGGTTGATTGAACATGGCGTTGAAATAGAAGGGCCTGTAGAAGTCACTCAATATTCAGGTGGCGCATCAAATTGGACTTATCGCTTAAAATACGACAATGCTGATTTAATCTTACGTCGTCCACCGAAAGGTACCAAAGCCAAGTCTGCACATGATATGGCACGTGAATTTAACGTACAGAAAGCATTATCTGAATTTTATCCTGTACTCCCTGAAATGGTGGCGCTATGTCAGGATGAATCAGTGATTGGCTGTGATTTCTACGTGATGAAGCGCGTAGAAGGCATCATTCCACGTGCAAACTTACCCAAAGAATTAAATTTTGATGAAAGCCAAGTTCGAGCGTTATGTACCAACGTCATCGACAAGTTAATTGAACTGCATCAAGTGCCATATGAAGGCACAGCTTTAGAAAAAATAGGCAAGGGCGACGGCTACTGTCGTCGTCAGGTGGAAGGTTGGGACGCACGCTATGAAAAAGCCAAAACCTTAAATGTTCCTTCTTTTAAATATGTCCGTAATTGGCTCAAAGACAATATTCCTGCTGACTCTAAAACCTGTGTAATTCATAACGATTGGCGTTTTGACAACGTCATTTTAGATCCAAATGATCCTACCCAAGTGATTGGCGTATTGGATTGGGAAATGGCAACGCTTGGCGATCCACTGATGGACTTAGGTTCAGCTTTAGCGTATTGGGTTGAAAGTGGCGATAACGCAATTTTTAAAGCGACTCGACGCCAGCCGACTAACTTGAAAGGTATGTTTAGTCGTAAAGAAGTCGTTGAATATTACTTAGAAAAAACTGGTCTACAAACAGACAACTGGACATTTTATGAAGTGTTCGGCATTTTCCGTTTAGCGGTAATTGCACAGCAAATTTATTATCGCTTTTACCACAAACAAACCAATAATCCGGCATTCAAAGATTTTTGGATTGTGATCCATGCTTTACATATTCGTGCATTAAAACTTATTGGTTTGCAAAAACTTGAAGCCAATGATGTGGCACAAAAATATATTGAAAAAATGAAGGATATTTTAGGGAAATGACCACGATATATTTAATTCGGCACGGTCAGGCTTCTTTTGGTGCAGAAAGCTATGACAAACTTTCTCCCAATGGTGAGCTACAGGCTAAGGTGCTGGGACAGTATTTCGACCGTATTTTAAAAGAAAGTCCTTATGTGGTTGCGGGCTCCATGCAACGTCATCAACAAACAGCCAATCTTGCATTGGCTGAATGCTTTCCAGAAGCACAAGTTGATACAGATAACGCGTGGAATGAATTTAATCATCAGCAAGTTTTTGCTCAATATGAACCTCGATTTAACCAACCGCATTTATTAAAAGAAGATGTATCTAAGCATGAAAACCCACGTGCTTATTTATCGAAAATTTTTGAAGGTGCCATTGAGCGTTGGACAGGTGGAGAATTTCATCATGAATATGATGAATCTTGGCCACATTTTAAAAGTCGAGTCGAAACAGCGCTAGAAAAGTTATGCACTCAACTGGCTGAAACCAAACCACGCTATGCTGTTGTGTTTAGTTCAGGTGGAGTGATCTCCGTTGCCGTAGGTAAAATTTTAGGGCTGAGTCCAGAAAAAACATTTGCACTTAATTGGGCCATTGCCAATACCAGTATGACAACACTGCGTTTGGTTGGAAATGAACCGCAATTACTCAGTTTAAATGAACATCATTTTATAAAAGCAGTTGATCCAAATTTATTGACTTGGATCTAAGATAAACAAAGGAATTATCATGGCTAAAACAATTTTAATTACAGGTGCAAGCTCAGGGATTGGTGCAGGAATGGCACGCGAGTTTGCACAAAAAGGCTACAACTTAGCCATTTGTGCACGTCGTTTAGAGCGTCTAGAAACGCTAAAAAATGAACTGGAAAGCCAATATGGCATCAAAGTGATTGCGAAAACCCTCGATGTCACAAATTACGATCAAGTGTTTGAAGTGTTCCGTGCCTTTAAAGCAGATTTTGGCAGTATTGACCGTGTTATTGTCAACGCAGGTATCGGTGAAGGTCGTCGTATTGGTAAAGGCAATTTTGAAATTAACCGTGCCACAGTTGAAACTAACTTTATCTCTGCATTAGCGCAATGTGAAGCTGCGGTTGAAATTTTCCGTAGCCAAAATGCAGGGCATTTGGTTGTGATTTCGTCGATGAGTGCTATGCGTGGTATGCCTAAACATTTAACGGCTTATGGTGCAAGTAAAGCAGGTGTTGCTGCTCTAGCTGAAGGTATTCGTGCAGAGCTGATTGATACCCCAATTAAAGTGACGACTATTTTCCCTGGTTATATTCGTACGGAGATCAATGAAGGTGCGAAAAAACTGCCATTTGAAGTCGATGAAAAAACTGGTTCACATCTTTTAGCAAAAGCCATTGAGAAAGCACCAGTTAAAGCTTATGTACCACAATGGCCTTGGTTGCCTTTAGGTCTTGCGATGAAAGTATTGCCGTTGAAGATCGTGAATAAATTGGGTTAAACCTTTATGTAATAATAAAGCTCCAATATTGGGGCTTTTTTATTCTCAAATGATATTCACAACCTTCTGAAGGTTAAAATGAATACAGAAAACCTGTGATGAAAAGACAGTAAAAGCAGCCGATTTTGCAAAGAAAAAATGGAGTAATTACTCAGATTATTTATAAATAAGATATTGAAAATAAATAAAATGTTGAATATTTGAACAGACGATGATTTGTACTCAAAATAGCGATTTCCTTTTTTTTAATTTGCTTTAATGTACAACTGTTCATTAATTTTTAGGTTTGTACTATGTCTATGTCTTCCGATATGACAGATCAACAGCGAATTAACAAAGTCAGAACTGTCGTAACGAAAGCTGGTGAAGACTTACGTCAGCAGTATCCCATTTTAAAACATCAAAACTTTATTGGCGCTTCCATCCTTATTTTTGCGCTACTGGGAATGTTGGGTTCAGCTTGGGCGTTTGCCGTTGGCATTTTACCGGCATGGGCTTGTGTGATTTTGGTGGCGATGTTTGCTTCACTGACACATGAATTAGAACATGACCTGATTCATTATATGTATTTTAAAAAGACGCCGTGGGCTCACCATCTCATGTTGGCCTTGGTGTGGTTAGCACGTCCGAATACTATTAGTCCTTGGGCACGTCGTCGTTTGCACCTCAATCATCATAAGTATTCAGGTTCAGAATACGATTTGGAAGAACGGGGCATTAGTAATGGCATGCCGTGGGGTTTACGTCGTATATTGGTCATTAGCGATCAATTGATGACGGTTTATTTGCGCCCATTTCAAATGTTCAAGATGATTAGGACATTCATTGAAAAACAGCCTGAAAAAGAACGTAAAACTGCATTCTTCTCTCAGCTGACTGGTTTTTTTCCTTTAAGTTTTGTTTATTACGGCATTTGGTATGTATTTGTCATTTATCATGTGGTGAATGGAATTGCTCCGATGTTAGGGCAAAGTATTAGTTGGTCAGTCAATTTAGTGAAATTAATTCCAACGATTAATTTTCTAGCTGTGGTTTGGATTATTCCGAACTTTATACGCTCTTTCTGCTTGCAATTTATCAGCTCAAATATGCATTATTATGGTGATATTGACCCACGCGATGTCATTAAACAAACTCAGGTGTTAAATCCGTGGTGGTTGTTCCCAATGCAATTATTTTGCTTTAACTTTGGTTCGACCCATGCCATCCACCATTTTGTGGTCAAAGAGCCGTTTTATATTCGTCATCTAACCGCAAAAACTGCACACCAAGTCATGCGTGAGGTTGGTGTACGTTTCAATGATTTTGGAACCTTTAAACGCATAAACCGCTGGAATTAAATCAGTACCATCTTCAAAAAAAGCCCTCAATTGAGGGCTTTTTTATGATCTAAACGTTTATAAACTACTTTTGCGCAAAAAAATGTTTGAGTGCATCTTGCAAGGCAACTTGCCATACCGCGTAGGAATGTCCGCCTATATACGATTTGTAATGTACATCATGACCTTTATTTTTTAAGTCGGCTGCAACAATAGGCGAAGTCTCTAAAATACTCAGTTCATTATTATTGCGTGAGCTTTCATAACTATTAGCAGTAATAAACCAATGCTGTTTAGGTTGCGAGGTTTTATCACGAATGATTTTACTCATGCCATTTGGGAGGTCTGTCGCTTCATTTTGCCACCAAAATGATCCAGATAAAGGTACGACGTGACTAATTTGATTTGGATTTTCTAAGGCTAAATAAGCTGAACTTAAACCGCCAAGACTTGACCTAAGTAGTACCGTTTTCTTCGAATCGACTTTTGCAGGTGCATTTTTTTGAATCCAAGGCTTCAGTTCATCACTAAAAAATGCTGAAAATTTAGTATTTGGTGTTAATTCTTTCGGTCGTTCCTGATCGTTCGGTGGAGAAACAAAAATGGCTTGAATTGGCGGTAACTGACCTTGCTCAACTAATATATCTAATGCCTTTGGAACATTCAGCAACTCGTTATATTGCTGACCATCAAAAAATATAGCGGTGATATAGCTTTGATTTTTCTTAGCTTTAGATTGGTAAATTTGGATTTTACGTGAGTTATTCAAAATTTTGCTGTGTAGAACAAACTCTTGTAATTGGGGTTGTTTTACATTTGGATATTGTTTTGGATCAATAAATGGCGGGGCATCTTTAAGCGCCGCAAAATTTTCATTACGTAAACCTGATGTGTCATCACTTGCGAGATAAGTGTTTTTGTTGAAAGGATCGATGCGTTGTACTTGTATCACAGCACGACGCTGCGTTCTTGATTCTTTAAGTTTAGGATTCAGATGCGGACAATAATTTGACAGATAACCTTATAAGTTCGGTAAGTCGACAGCAAAGCTATAACTGCCAATATAACGATGATCAATAATCGATTCTTTAAACCAAATATCGGTATTTGGTAGGCGTGTTAACCATTCATGGTCATTACTTGGGCCACCAATAAGGCGTACATTATGCTGCGCACCTTTCCATAAAAAAATTATACGGTCATGTTTTTCATCATAGTTTTCAATGATTGGTGTACCTATAAGCTCTACACGCTTCCAAAAATCTTCAAGAATTTGAGCATGTTGTTTTGGATTTTGATTTAACTGATGTTGTAGGTTTAATAATATTTGGCTTTGCGCTTTGACATCTTCACATGCAGCAGCATAAGGGAAATGTTTTTTTTCTGTTGTATCGGTTAAAGCGGGTAAGTTTTGAGTTTGGGCAAAAGCAGAAGAAACAGCAAAGCTCATAGAACAAGCCAAAAAAAGTAGGGAAAGTTTTTTCATTGAAATAATAAAATAGGTAGAATGAAATCAGATAAATGATAATCATTATTAATATAAAAAACTAGCAATATGCCGCAGAATGGTGCTTTTAAAAAAAGAAAATGTAGAAAAATAACAATAGAGTCAATGCTTTGTTTTTTAAAATAATTAAAATAATGCAGTCGACAAGCTTTAATTCATTACCCAAATATTATGCTACTCAAAGTATCAACACTGCTGCTGTTACCTGCATTACTGATCCAAGGTTACCGTGTGAAAAAAAATACCCCACGTTTAGCAGAACCGGTGGGAGAGCGCTGTGGAATGATTGGTCAGGGTAATCGGCCATTATCGCTATTAATACTAGGTGATTCAGCAGCAGCAGGAGTCGGCGTCGAGCACCAGTCAGATGCATTATTGGGACAATTGCTTAAAATTTTATCGCCTGATTATCAAGTTCACTATTGCCTTGAAGCCACAACGGGGCATAACAGCCAGCAAATCATCAATGCTTTGGACAATGTCACTACGCAGAACTTTGATGTCGTGATCAGCTCTGTTGGTGTCAATGATGTCACAGCTTTAAAACAGCCAGACCAATGGTTGAAGCTCCAGCAGCGTTTATATCAAGCTGTCGAGGAAAGGTTTCATCCACAGCTATTGATCATTTCAGGTGTGCCACCAATGAATGAGTTTCCAGCTTTACCGTTTCCATTGTCATGGTTGTTTGGACAATATTCGCAAAAGATGAATGCGCTTTTAAAAAATTATGTTAATACTCAAGCGAATATGAGATTAATTCAATACGATTTACACGAGTATCGTGAAAAAAAATTAAAAATGGCCAAAGACGGCTTTCACCCGAGTAAAGAAATTTATCAGTTATGGGCTGAAAAAATAGCGAAACATATCACTGAACAATTTTCATAGATAATATATGATTCAATCACTTGGTGAAGTTACATCTATATGAGTAAAGATATTTCAGACGTGAATCCGCAAATCGAAACGCATCCTTTAGCGCCATTTTTGCCATCAAATGGGAAACTCTTGATGCTAGGGAGTTTTCCGCCACCCAAAACACGCTGGAAAATGGATTTTTATTATCCAAATTTTCAAAATGACATGTGGAAAATCTTTGGCCTATGTTTTTTTCAGGATAAAAATCATTTTCTCAATCTAGAGAGCAAAACTTTTAAAGAACAGCGCATTCGAGATTTTTTAAATGAAATAGGCATAGGCATTTTTGATACGGCCTATCAAGTGATTCGTTTGAAAGGCAATGCATCAGACAAGTTTTTACAGCTCCATCAGCCAACCGATATTGCGAAGCTGCTTCAAAAAATGCCGAATTGCCACAGTATTATGACGACGGGAGACAAGGCGACTGATACTTTGATGCTCTCGATGCCAGAAAATACTGAAAAACCACACATTGGGCATGCTGTTCGTACCGAATTTGCAGGCAGAGATTTGACTTTATACCGCATGCCATCATCATCTAGGGCTTATCCACTGGCACTGGAAAAAAAAGCAGAAGCGTATAGTAAATTATTTAAAGAAATTGACTTACTATAAGAAAGCTTTGGTGTAATCTTTTATCAATGGTTGCTTTCCTTAGAAAGATGATTTAGGCATCATTGCAGGATATTGTACCCATTTGAAGTCATGTACAGAAAAATCACGCACTTGATGAAAATTATTCCAAATTAGGCGGCTACCTTTAGTCCATTTTAATGCCTTAATTCTTTGTTGAACCAAAGCGAATTCTGTTTCACTTGCTGGCCGTAACTCACCAATTTCAGCATATAGGCGTATCCCTGGATATTCTTGAAATTGACCATTGATTAATGATTTTAGCCAAAAGACTTTGCTGCTATTTATCGCTTGTATGCAGGCTTTTGGATTCATTGTTAAATTATCCCGCAGTGACGCTGAATAAGTATCAAAGAAGAAACCTGAAAAGGTTGATTCATGTAAAAATAAAGTGCCAATTGGGGTGATTGTTGGTTGGTAATTTTGATCAACCGTAGCAATCGAGCAATGCATAGACGCACGTTGGGCATTTGCAACGACTTTACGAATTTGAGTCCAATTCTGATGATTCATGATTTTGCCTTTTTTATTATTGTCTATGCATATCACTCTATCAGAGTTTTTCACTATTTTTGTGCTAAACAATGGCAATGAACTGGTCATTCATGCCACTGTATTTGCTTTAAAATTAGGCAATTTAAAAAATATTTAAGCGTACTTTTTAGCTAGAACAACACAGCTCACTACAGCTAAAGATACCGCAATCATCAGTAGGCTAATCTGTTCATTTAATAATACGGCGCACAGCATAAGGCCAATAAAGGGCTGTACTAGCTGGATTTGACCGACTTTGGCAATTCCACCCAAAGCTAAGCCTTTGTACCAAAAAAAGAAGCCGATTAACATGCTGAACAATGACACATACGCTAAGCCAATATATGCGCTGAGAGGAATATGTTGAAAATCGTTTGGGAAATAGAGCCAGCAGAGTGGCAGCATCAGTGGCAAAGCAATGATTAAAGCCCAGCAAATGACCTGCCATCCACCTAAAGCTCTAGACAGTACGCCACCTTCGGCATAGCCCAATCCGCAGAGCAGAACAGCAATAATCATATAGATGTCACCGAGAGAAATTCCTTTAACACCAGATTGATGTAGCATGAAAAAGATGACTAAAGCACTGCCTGCACCTGCAAACAGCCAAAAGGCATTTTTAGGCATTTCTTTGGCACGTAGCACTGCAAAAAAAGCCGTGGCCAATGGTAGTAAAGCTACAAAAATTAAAGAGTGAGCCGCAGTTTCTGTTTGTAAAGTCAGTGCCGTAAATAATGGAAAACCAATGACAACACCTGTTGAAACAATACATAAGGATTTAATTTACAGCATAGATGGCTTAGGCTGCTTTAAAACGAATAAAAGTATCAATGCTAAAATAGCTGCAATACAGGCGCGAGCGCCTGTCAGAAATTCGGGGCTAAAGCCTTGAACGGCAACACGGGTTGCAGGCATAGAACCTGCAAAAATAACAACGCCAATAAAACCGTTGAGCCAGCCCTGATGAACTTCTTTGAGGTCAAATTGCATGTTCATTCCATATTTTTGGTCTAAAGATATGTAATAAAATTTATACCGTACTGTATGACTGAAATAGATACAGTCAAATACAATTAAAAAGAACTGTTATGGATAAAATACCCATACAATTTGCATCTATAGCCATCTTTGAATAAGCTGTAAAGCCAAGATTTAGAACGATTAATAGACTGAACTGTCAATTAATAAGTTCAAAGTGTGTCGTAATATTTCACTAAAGCTGCATGAATAAGGAAATGAAAAGATGACAAAAATCGAATGGGTCATGCAGCAAGTCCAAACACTGATCGATCAGAAACAGCTTTCTGAAGGCTGCCGCATTCCTTCGGTACGTCAATTTTCCCAACAGTTGGGCTGTTCGGTTTCAACTGTTGTAGAAGCCTATGCACGGTTGGTCAGTAGTGGTGTATTGGAGTCAAGAATTGGAGCTGGATATTATGTCTGCAAACGTTCTACTGCAAATGTTTTATTAAGTGAGCATGCTATTGAATATAACCGAGAGGTCGATCCGTTGTGGATTTCACGCCAATCGCTAGATGCTCATGAAGGTATGCTGATTCCCGGTTGCGGCTGGCTGCCAAAAGAATGGATGCCAGAGCAGACTTTACGTAAAGCCTTAAAAACGGCTGCTAAATCTGATAGCAGTTTCTTAATAGATTATTCGGCGCCACACGGTCATACAAATTTACGCCGCTATATTGCTCGTAAAGGTGAGGTTTATGATGTAATGCTTAATTTGAAGCAGATTTTCATTAGTGATTCTGTAACACATTCTATTGATCTGATTTTTCGGCATTTACTTAAAACTGGTGATACGGTTCTGATCGATGATCCATGTTACTTTAATTTTAGTGCACTGATTAAGGCACATGGGCTGAATTACATTACAGTACCGTATGGCAAAAATGGTCCAGATGTAGAAGTATTTAAGCAAGTGCTGCAGTTTCAGCCCAAAATCTATTTAACCAACTCAGGCATACACAACCCAACTGGTGCAGCACTTTCTATGCAAACGGCATTTGAAATTGCTAAATTGGCAGAGCAAAGTGGATTAATAATCGTTGAAGATGATATTTTTGCCGAATTTGAGTATCTATATGCGCCACGTTATTTAACTTTACTGGGTTTAAAGCAAGTAATTCAAATTGGCAGTTTTACCAAAACGCTTTCTGCTGCTGTGCGCTGTGGTTATATCATTGCTCACGAATCAATAATTGATCAGCTGATTGATTTGAATATTGCAACCCATTTTAATACCAGTCATTTAAATGCAGAGATTATTTATCAAGCCCTTATGGACAGTAGTTATATAAGGCATATTGAATGGGTCAAAAAACAGCTACAAAAACACATGATGGATACCATAAAGAAACTTGCAGATCTAGACATTCATCCAGTCGTTATGCCCAAAGCTGGCATTTTTTTATGGTGTCAATTACCTGCAAATATTGATGCAGCACAGCTATCAAAAAGCTGTTTGACGCAAGGTATCATTCTTGCACCAGGCAATTCATTCAGCTCAGCACAGAACGCAGGGCAATACATGCGTTTTAATGTCGCGCAGTGCATCGACAAAAAAGTATTTGATGTTTTGCAGCAGTGTCTGAATGAGCTGAAATTGCAAGATACAGCTTAACTAAAAAATGATGCAGATTTCAGGTCTGTGATTGATTACCTTTTTTAAGGCCAAACAGTTTTTCAGGCGAGGCATTAACCATCATATTCAACATAATCCCAAAGGTTTAAACGCGCTTTAATTTCTTTGCGAATATTCGGCAGCATAGGTAGTAAAGTGCCATCGATCCATAAACTCAATGTCTGAGATGAAACTTTTTTGTTTGCATCATCTACAATTTGCGCGCCTTTCACGATCACCAAAGTTTCTTCGCTAGCTGCAGTTTCAATGCCTTTAAATAAAAGCTGTAATTCATGACCTGTATCTTGAATTAACCATTCCAACTCAATTTGAATATTGTGATTAGATTTAAGTACAGCTTGGCCTTCAATCATTTCATTGTCAGATAAACAGTCATGCTCAACCCGAACTTTCGACAAAAACCATTCTTGATGACCCAGTTCAGGAAGTGTCATAAAAGGCGTTAAAATATCACTTAAATTAAATTGGCGGCTTAAATCAAAAAATTGCATTAGAAAACTTTAGGAGGAGATAAAACAAAATAAGCGGTGGATGTTAAAGCATCATCAAGTGTGAGTAAAACCTTTGCTTTTATTGAGATATTTTATGTATAAATAGCATTCAATCTATCTAAATTAAGTCTAAGAAAATGAATTGCGAAAATAATATTCACATAAATGATGTGCACAGCCCCATAGACTTAAAAGATCCAATCGAAGCTAAACAATGGGCTGTTGAAGTCAATCTTAAACGTCCATGGCGTTATGACATCTTTCAAATGTATGTTGACTCTATTTTGGCTTTCAACCCGAATGCGCACGTGCTTGAACTCGGTTCAGGCCCAGGCTATTTGGCTGAGTTTTTAATCAATCATTGTCCAAATATTCACTACACTGCATTTGATTTCTCCGAAGCTATGCATGACTTGGCAAAAGGAAAACTAAGTGCAGCGCAACGCTTAAAATGCAATTTTATAACTGGGGATTTCAAACAATCTGCTTGGGAAGAATCACTTCAGTTTAATCAAAACAGCACCTTTGATGTGATTTTTATTCATCAGGCCTTACATGAATTGAGACATAAGGCGTATGCAGCAGAGTTTCATCGGACTGTAAAAAAGTTGTTAAATACACAAGGCGTGTATTTTGTATGTGATCATTTATATGCACCACATGCACAGCAAAATCATGAGTTGTATATGTCAGTTGAGGAACATTTAGCTGCGCTGAAAGCAGCCAAATATGGGCAAGTGGAATTTCTTGGCGAAATCAATGGCTTGGTTGTTTTCAAAAGCCAGCACTCATATGAACGAGACTGACTAAGACCGTTTTTGACTTGATCGAACTTTTCAGATTATTTCAATAAATAGCCTCGATGAGGAAAATTTAATCATTTAGCAGTGCATTGTCATTACATCATCCATTCAATCGGGAGGTATGACACTGCTTTTATGCTAAATCTTTGGAATCGAGTTGTTTCTGGTTCATGAATATAGGTTTTGATTTTTCCATTTTTTTGATGCTCTAACCAAATGATTTCGCCGTTTTTATCCAGTTTTAGCTCATATGCAATTTGCGGTAAGTATTGGTTTAATGCGGCAGAAATATCGTTTTGTAATCGATCAGATTTAACGACTAGACCAACTTCCGAATTTAAATTTGCGGAACGTGGATCAAAGTTAAACGATCCAATAAACACCATTCCGTCGATATCGAAAAATTTTGCATGCAAACTAGAGGCATTTTTGCCTTTTGCAGGGATGATATTTCCCGTCATGACCTCATACCATGTGCGTTTTGAACGCTCTATATAAGGTTTAAATTCATATAGTTTCACGCCATTTTCGAGTAAATCTTTGCGATATTTTTGATAAAACGCATGAACGACAGCGACGTCATTGGCTAAAAATGAATTGGTTAACACACGGACTTCTACATTTTTGCCTGCAAGACCCGTCAAAAAGTCAGTTCCTTGTTGCGTGGGAACAAAATAAGCTGAAACCAATTCCATACGTTCCTTGGGCTGTCCCATCAAAGTAGAAAATTGGTTATAAATTAATTCTTGCTCTTTAGCCTCACCACGAATTTTATTCGGACTATCCGCAATGAAATGTGCTTCGGCCCAATTCACCGGTATTAGTTTAAGCTGAGCCGCCAGTTGTTGCTGTGCATAGTTAATGCGCTGTTGATCTTTAGTCAACGTTGTAGAGTTTTCTTGGTATTGTTGTCTTAATTGACTTAATTCTTCTTTTGTACCTGCACCAATCCATTGCTGAACAGAATAACTTAAATCATCATTCCAAAAGTTCAAAAACACCTGATTGGCTTGTTGAATAGCTTCGCCATAGAAAAGGATATCCAAATCTGTAAATTGAAAACTTTCACTGGCATCAAAATATTCATTACTGATGTTACGACCACCAGTTACGCCCATAAAACCATCGGCAATAATTAATTTATTATGCATACGCTGGTTAATGTGCTTTAAGCGAAATGCATAATCAATGACACGTAAATTTCTGAATTTATAGGGATTAAACAGTTTGATTGAAATGTTGGGATGAGCTGAAAGGGATTGTAAGGTCGGATCGAGTTTCGTCCCGTTTTGATCATCAATTAGTAGCCTGACTTTTACCCCACGGTCAGCGGCATGCAGTAATTCTTGAAACATCAGATGCCCAATAGCATCATTTTCCCAAATATAATATTGCAAATCGATGGTGTATTTTGCATTTCGAATCAAATGTAGGCGAGAAGCAATGCTTAAGAAGGCATCATCTAATGCTAAATAAGCCGTTTGTTTTTGTTCTAATTTTTCTAAATCCGTAGCAGACGTAATCCATTTTTCTGCATGTGATTGTATAGGGACATCTTTTTTTGACTGATTGCTAGGTAAGCTGCATCCAGTTAATAGGCTGATGGAAACAGTTAAACCGACAGTACAACTTATTTCACGTAATTGTATCATTCGAATAGCATTAATCATTCCTTGAAAAATTCATCATAACATCATGTTTTAAGGTTGTATCTAGGCTTAAAAAGAGGTTACTGTAACTCATCTGTTAATATAAGCCATACAGGATGTTTTTAGACATGAAATCACGTGCAGCCGTTGCTTTTGGACCGGGTCAGCCTTTAGAAATTGTTGAAATTGATGTGGCACCACCTAAAGCAGGTGAGGTTTTAGTCAAAATTAGCCATACAGGTGTGTGTCATACAGATGCATTTACATTGTCAGGTGATGATCCTGAAGGCGTATTTCCAGCAATTTTAGGGCATGAAGGTGCAGGTGTTGTGGTTGAAGTCGGTGAAGGTGTGACTTCAGTGCAACCAGGTGATCATGTTATTCCACTTTATACCGCAGAATGTGGTGAATGTTTATTCTGTCAATCGGGTAAAACAAATCTTTGTGTATCTGTACGAGCGACACAAGGGAAAGGTTTAATGCCGGATGGCACAACACGTTTTTCGTATAATGGTCAGCCGATTTATCACTATATGGGCTGTTCAACATTCTCTGAATATACTGTGGTTGCAGAAGTGTCTTTGGCAAAAATTAACCCTGAAGCGAACCACGAACATGTATGTTTGTTGGGTTGCGGCGTAACAACAGGCCTTGGTGCAGTTAAAAATACCGCTAAAGTTCAGGAAGGTGACTCAGTTGCAGTCTTTGGTTTAGGTGGTATTGGTTTGGCTGTGGTACAAGGTGCTAAAAAAGCCAAAGCAGGTCGTATCATTGCCGTAGATACCAATCCTGACAAATTCAAACTGGCTGAAGAATTTGGCGCTACAGATTTTGTTAATCCAAAAGATTATGAACGTCCTGTACAGGAAGTGATTGTAGAAATGACGGGCTGGGGCGTCGACCATTCATTTGAATGTATTGGCAATACCAATGTGATGCGCTCTGCTTTGGAATGTGCTCACCGTGGTTGGGGTCAATCTGTGATTATTGGTGTGGCAGGTGCAGGTCAAGAAATTTCAACCCGTCCATTCCAATTGGTTACTGGTCGTACTTGGAAAGGCACTGCATTCGGTGGTGTTAAAGGTCGTTCACAATTACCGGGTATGGTAGAAGAAGCCATGTCAGGTGAGATCAAACTTGAACCATTCGTGACCCATACCATGGGGTTGGATAAAATCAATGAAGCGTTTGATTTAATGCATGAAGGTAAATCAATTCGCTCTGTTGTGCATTTTGAAGACTAAACATTGATTTAAATATTATTGATTTATCTACTAATCATTAAATATTAATGCGTTAACTTTCACTGTTTTAAAAACTAGGCTTTGGCCTAGTTTTTTTTATTTGTGTTGTTACGACAAATCAGAACTTCAAATTTGGATTTGCAAAAAGTGACAGATTGTTAGACATAAAATGATAAAAAATGCCAAATGATAGATTTTGTCCCGAATTCACATGGTGGGGAATTAGCACTAAACTTAATGTAAGCATAATTTAAAAAACAAATGTATATTAATGCATTATCCGAGGCAAAAGATGCGCTCTGCTTTGGAATGTGCTCACCGTGGTTGGGGTCAATCTGTGATTATTGGTGTGGCAGGTGCAGGTCAAGAAATTTCAACCCGTCCATTCCAATTGGTTACTGGTCGTACTTGGAAAGGCACTGCATTCGGTGGTGTTAAAGGTCGTTCACAATTACCGGGTATGGTAGAAGAAGCCATGTCAGGTGAGATCAAACTTGAACCATTCGTGACCCATACCATGGGGTTGGATAAAATCAATGAAGCGTTTGATTTAATGCATGAAGGTAAATCAATTCGCTCTGTTGTGCATTTTGAAGACTAAACATTGATTTAAATATTATTGATTTATCTACTAGGGTCTGTTGACATTTGTTGATTAAAAAAATAGCGAGATAGTAAAATTAAATCGCCAAACCCAATTTTACACTCGCTATGCCTCGAACAATGCTAAATGATCAACACTGGTCCAAGTTACTT
>NZ_VPEJ01000031.1:0-20976 GCF_013417245.1 Acinetobacter sp. YH16042 | reverse complement strand
AGACAAAATGACACCAAATGAGTTTTACTATGATCAGCTACCCCAACAAAACAAGGTGGCTTAACTAGAGCGGAATATCACTTATAAATACGCTTTTAGTTGTTCAAACAAGTGGAACCACCTCTATATTCCAGTAAGTGCCTACGTTGGCAAAGGTATAAATATAGATGGCTCTGCCTGTGCCAGACCCAGCCCATGGCTCAATTTGTTTCAGTTCTGGGTTGCTGAAGTTTAGGGAAACATACGCTGCGTCTTCGGCTACCAGTAGCTGAGTTGCATTTTCGACGAGTTCTTTTGAAGTATTCATAAGAAATGCCAAAACGACATCTTTGGGCGTTTTAGTATTTAAGGCTTTTTCAATAGCCAGCGATTGTTCTGTCATTTTTGGGTACTCAGATTTTTATGATGTCTAAAAATCTTAAGTGGATTTGTTTAGAAAACCTACGACTCAGATAGGTTGATGTTTCCTAAATTTAGGATAAATAACTCATGGATCAATTAAATTATTAATTATTTGAAATATATGGGAAATTTAATAATTGAGAGTGGTTGTAGATGCTGCTACAGATTTTACAAAACTATCGTTCTAAACATGCAACAAAACGTTTTATCTTTAAAGCTGTAATACGGTTAAAAACCTATAGACTTAATAGTATTCGATAGTGAGATAAAAACATGAACTTTAAAGCATTAACAATCGGTTTGGCGGTAGCATCAGTTACAACAATTTCTATGGCAAAACCTGTTGCCTATCAAATTGATCCTACTCATACAGCAACAGTATTTACTTGGAATCATTTTGGTTTCTCAACGCCTTCTGCAAACTTTAGTGACATTCAAGGGACAATTAATGTCGATAATGCAAAACCTGCAAATTCGTCTGTGAATGTGACGATTCCATTATCGAGCTTAAATACCAATGTCAAAGCATTAGATGATCATTTAAAAACAGCTGATTTCTTTGATGCTGAAAAATATCCAAATATCACGTTTAAAAGTACAAAAGTTCAAGCCATCAGCAAAACTAAATACAAAATTACGGGTGATTTAACAGTTAAAAATGTGACTAAACCAGTGGTATTGGATGCTGTATTGAACAAGCAAGCCGTTCACCCAATGACTAAGGCGGAAACGATTGGTTTCAATGCAACGACTTCTTTTGATCGTTCAGCATTTGGTGTCGGTGCATATGTACCAAATGTAGGCGACAAAATTACGGTAAATATTACGACTGAAGCGGCTGTATCTACAGCAAAGGCAGCAGCGAAATAAGATTTAGCTCCCTCAGCTAAGTTAAGAAAGCACCCATTTGGGTGCTTTTTTATGTCTTATTTAACTGGTGTGTGATCAACTGCGATTGAGCAGCAATAGGCAGCCAAAACTGATGAAAATTCCACCGGTAATGGCGTCAATTTTTTTACTAAATTTTTGATAGTAATGGGTCATTTTAGGTGCTGAGAATAAGACCGCAACCAATGCAAACCAAATCAAACTTTCAATAAAGACTAAAGCCAATAAAGAGCTTTGATCAAAAATGCTGACCTTTGCACTGATCCCAATGGAAAATACACTAGTGAAATAAACCAATGCTTTAGGATTGGCCATATTGGTCAAGAAACCTTGGAATAACAGCGTCAAAGGCGATTTTTTCTGTACAGCTTGCTCGGTTGGTTTCGTTATTGTGCCGAGGTCTTTACTCCATGCAGATTTTAATAACTGAGAGCCTAAATATAAAAGATATAAGCCACCCAAAATCATGAGGCATTGTTGTAACCAAGCCATTTTTTGAAATAGAAAATGTAAGCCACTTATTGCACAAATTGACCAAACTAAAATACTAAGTGATATACCTAATGCGGCAAATAATGCATGTGATCTGGATTGTCGAATAGCACTTTGAGTGACAAAAAAGAAGTCTGGGCCTGGGCTGATGAGAGCAAAAAAGTGGATGAGCGCAATGCTGAGTAAGGGAGTCATTCTAATGGCTTATACGTTTTGAAGTGCAACCGTTATAAGCCATTTAGCTTTAAATTAATAGCTGTTTTAAAGCTCAAGCTGTTGTAAGAATTGTTGCAAAATAAGGGGAGCAACACGTTCTAAATGAGGTGCATGTTGTTGGCTTTCCATGCGTAAATTTGGGATGTTAATTTGTGCTTTATGCAGTTCACATGTATGCCCAATTAGCCATTTTTCCATGGCCTGTGTTTCTGCTTCAATATGAAACTGTAGAGCTAGAATATTGGGCCCATAGCTAAACGCTTGATTTGGATAAATTGCTGAGCTGGCGAGTAACTGTGCATTTACAGGTAAATCAAAGGTATCACCATGCCAATGCAGTACAGGCACTTGATCTAATGGCGCTAATATATTGTCAGCAATAGCATCAAGTTCTAAGTTACTCCAACCGATTTCTTTGCTATGACCTGCATAAACTTTCGCTCCCAATGCATACGCAATAAGCTGAGCACCTAAGCAAATGCCTAAAGTCGGTAAATTACTCTCTAAACGTACTTTAAGTAAGTCTATTTCTTTTTGTAGGAAAGGGTAGTCATTAGTTTCATAAACTCCGATCGGGCCGCCCAAAATGATGGTAAGCCCTGTATGTTGCATAGCTTTACTCAGGTCATCGACACCAGCTTCGAAGTATCTCACCCGATGACCCAGTTGATAAAATACATCTTCCAATGAACCCAAATCTTCAAATGCAAGGTGTTGAATGACGTAAATGGTTTCGTTTAATGCAGTACTCATAGGGATTTTTCAGGATTAAAATTTCAAAATAGAATGTAGCTTGAATTGTCGGAGAATAAAAAGGAAAACTGTAAATTTTTCACAATTACGAAAAGAGATAAATATAGAAGTTGGCTGAAGCGTATTGTTTCACTCTTTGAGTGATTAGGTTCGATCGTTGAACTTAGCATTTAAAACCTTTGTACTGTGAAGTAAGGGATTCTCTAAAGGGATTATTGGCAAAATTTATGAGAAAAAGTGCATGAAATTTAGATAAAGCTTTGGTTTGATATAAAAAAAAGATGAAAAACCAATGGAAAAGCGTTTAGAGATGCGTATGATGAAATCTTCGACAAACAACAGTTCATTTTTCTTTTAATATCATCACATAATTAGATAACTGATTTTAAAAGTAAAAAATATAAGCCAGGGAACTTGTATGCAGTCAAAACATAATCGAGATGCTAGTCTCTTGCATGCGATACATAAAATTTTATTAAAGGAATGGGACCCCTTAGGGATTCGCCGTATTCCTGCTTTACGTGATGAATATGATGATTATTTGCCCAATATTTTTAAATTAATTCAAGAGGATTCAAGTGAATCAGAAATTTTTGAATATTTATGGTGGGTTGAGCAAAAGGTCTTAGAGAAAAAAGGGCAGAAGGAACATACCCTCAAAATTGCGAAAATGTTGAAGGCAATAGAGCGCTAGTTTGCGGTCGTGTATGCATAAAAAAACCGATACGTTGTCCGTATCGGTTTTTTATTTTGAATCTCTTAGCAGTCTCTTAGAAACGGTTTAAAATTTCTTTTCTAAGGTAAACATAAAGCTTGGAATTGCTTCATTAATACGTGATTGATACAGCGCGCCAGAACTTTGTTCTTTTAACACTTCTTTATAATCTGAGCTGAGAATATTACGTGCATTCACCGATGCAGACCAATTTTGATCAAAGCGTTTAGTAAAACTCACATCCATATTGACGCGTTCATTGCTGGTGCGATTGTACGGTTCGTTACTCAGCGCACGTGTATATTCAGGGGTATAATTGAGATTCACACTAGTTGCTATACGCCACGGTTGATAATTATAAGATAAACCAGCACTTGCGGTATAAGGTGCAACATCACTTGCCAAACGGTCAGAGCCGTCAGTTTCTTCAATTTTTGCACGTACAGTTGAAAGCTGAGCATTCAACATAAATGAATGACCATTCTCCGTTTGCTTCAGTGCATAACGTCCAGCAATTTCCACACCATAAGTAGTTGCACTGTCTTGGTTATATGGGCGTTCGACAAAACGGCAATCGGTATTTCCCGTTTCGCAACGACCGCCTGTAGCATTTTCTGACAGGATCGATTTTTCGATATAGTCATTAATTTCTCGATAATATGCAGTGATATTTACACCTCCAGCAGGGGTGTTATAGCCTAAGGTTGTTTCGTAAGCATTAATAGTTTCAGGTCTTAGGTCAGGATTACCACCACGATCAGGATTGTTTAGTTTCCCTGCATCGCTATCTGTAGAAACTGAAATAGTCGGCATTAATTGATTGCTACGTGGGTTTTTAAAAGCCTGACTCAAATTGGTTTGAAGTGACCACTGGTCATTAAAGTCAAAACGGTGTGCTAATACAGGACTTAAATGCTGATCTTGATAATCCACTAAACCTGAACGATCAATCCACTCTTGGCGTACACCTAAAGTTAAGGTTTGGCGCGGCGTATATTTCCAACTTCCTTCAACATAGGCAGCATACAATTGTTCATCTAAGGTCTTTGCAATATTGCTTTCAAGTTCATTGCTACGTAGATCAGTACCAAATTTTATTTGGCGTTTTGAGTCGAACTTGCGGACACCGTCATAGCCTAAGCCATATTCATTAATTTGTTCATCAATATACGATTGAGAATCTCTATACTCTGTTAATTCTGTTTCATTTTGCTGCTCGATTGATAAGCGAATTTTGTCGGAATTGCCTTGGTCTTTACGCTCATATCGTGTGTTGAGTCGAATGCTGTCATTTTTATCTTTTTGGACTTGGGAGCCACTTGTGCCTTCGCTTTCATTGTTGCGATAAAACATTTCAGCGACCAATTTTTGTTGATCATCAAGTTGATATTCAACACGTGGGGTGAGCATTTGCGACGTACGATTGGTGATGCGTTTTTGAGTTTTCGTCCCTGTTGCATCTTGTGTGCGGGTGAGCGTATCTGAATCATTCCACATTTGGCTCCCAGATAAACTATAGATCCAAGGGTCTGAACGACCATCCATTTGAAAGTTTAAATTGGTGCGTTCTTCTTCACGTGTATTTGATTTGGTTAGACCATAACCAGCACGTACAGAACCACTCAAACGCGTGCCATTCAATGGTTCTTTTAAAATAATATTAATGACAGCAGATGAAGCAACCGAGCCTTGAGCTACACTTGGTTGTTTGGTGATTTCAAGGCGTTCGATCATTTCCGGTGTAATGCTATCAACAATTGACATGCCCCCACGAGGACCACCTTGTACAGGTTCACCATTGATTAAAAACACGGGTGCGCCACCACCACGAAAACGCATGCCGCCAGCACCTGCACCACCACGTGGACCACCGCCGGCACCGGGGAGTTGAAACCCTGCAGCACGACGCAGTGCATCATTGATGGACTGATCGCCAAATTTCAACATTTCATCACGGCTTATGATGGTTTTTGCGACAGCACTGATATCTGGGTCTTTGGGCTTAGTGCTTGCTGTTGGAACTTCAAATGTTAAAGCTTCCATTTGCTGAACTGCTGCAGATTCTTGGGGATTTTGAACAGTATCTGCGGCCCAAATTGATGTTGAGATCGTAAGTAATGCGTAACTTAAGCTGGTCAGTTTGAGTGTGGTGTGCGCGCCGTGCATTATTTGGTTGTCCAAATGTAATTTTGGCAAAGAATAACGGAAAATTATGGAGAAAAATTGAGGAGAATAACCAAGATGAGCATTTCATCTGATTATTTTTTAACAGGTAGGCGAAAGGTCATATTGCAATAAGGAAAGCCTTATTCGTTGGGGGAAAATTAAGGCCTATTAACGTCGCTACAATATAATAAATAACTGAGGTGACGCAGTAGCATCAGAAGCGTACTTTGCTTCAAATAATAAAGATACGCGGTAATGTCATCCGCAATTGTTTGAGACAGGACGACTTCTAATCAAAATGTTTTTGCGATACGTTGAATAATTTGACGGTAGTGAACGAGTTTTGTTGGTGAGGTGCATTGCACCGCAAAATGGTCTCCTTGCGAAGCACGCTTCTCATTTTGCCGAATGAGAAACAACGTTTCGTAAAGTACCCCCAGCCGAAGGCTAATCCCTGTATTTAATCCCTAAATGTAAGACTTCGTCGAATAGACGTAAATATTATTTTAAAAATGCGAAATGACTTTTATGTGCATAACATGAGTAAATAAATCTAAAAATAAGCCTTTGAAGAAAAATTTAAACATAAAAAAACCCTCATCTTTCGATGAGGGTTTTTCGTATTCTGGAGCGGGAAAGGAGACTCGAACTCCCGACCCCAACCTTGGCAAGGTTATGCTCTACCAACTGAGCTATTCCCGCAATGAGGTGAATTATAGAGAATTTCACACAACTGTCAACTCTCTATGCTTCTGTTTGCTTAATTAATCAGCACGGCGCCAAATAGTGCCTTGACGAGTATCTTCAAGAACAACCCCTTGATCTAACAAAGATTGGCGAATGTCATCTGCTTTGGCAAATTCTTTGGCTTTTTTCGCATCTTTACGTTTTTGAATTAAATCTTCAATCTGTTCTTCTGATAAGCCTAATGCTTCCTGACCGATATCAGATTTCAGGAAATCATCCACATTGTGTTGCACCAAACCTAAAATATTGGTCAAGTGACGCAATGTCGAATAATACACAGCCGCTTGTTCAGCATTTTCATCTTTTACGGCACGGTTCAATTCTTTGTTGACTTCAAACAATACCGCAATTGCTTCTGCGGTGTTGAAATCATCACGCATAGCGGCATTAAAGCGCTCAACTAAAGCATCATCCAAAGTTTCTACGGTTTTTTCACCATAGACTTGCTGATAAGCTTTAAATGAATGATAGAAACGGGAAAGGGTATTTTTCGCTTCTTTTAAAGCAGTGTCAGAGAAGTTTACTGGGCTACGGTAATGTGATGACACAATAAAGAAGCGAATCACTTCAGGGTGGAATTTATCCATCACATCACGAATAGTGAAGAAGTTACCTAAAGACTTCGACATTTTTTCGCCATCGACATTAATAAAGCCGACATGCATCCAGTAATTAACATACTGTTCGCCAGTAGATGCCTCAGATTGCGCAATTTCATTTTCATGATGCGGGAAAGTTAAGTCTGAACCGCCACCATGAATATCAAAATGGTTGCCTAAGCAGCAGGTCGACATCGCTGAACATTCAATATGCCAGCCCGGACGGCCATTGCCCCAAGGCGAAGCCCAAGAAGGTTCATTTTCTTTGGCATGTTTCCAAAGCACGAAGTCAAAAGGATGTTTCTTTTCTACTTCTACATCAACGCGTTCAGAAGCACCAGCCTGCATATCGTCAAGTTTACGACCCGAAAGACGACCATATTTGGCAAACTTTTCAACTTCAAAATAAACATCGCCATTTGCAGATGGATATGCTGTACCTTTGTTGACTAAGTTACCAATCATATTCTGCATTTGATCGATATAGTCTGTTGCACGTGGTGCTTCATCAGGTGCTGCACAACCTAAATTGGCAGCATCTTCGTTCATGGCCTTGATAAAGCGATCGGTTAAAGCAGTAATGCTTTCGCCATTTTCATTGGCACGGGCAATGATTTTGTCGTCAATATCGGTAATGTTGCGAACGTATTTAACGTTCCAGCCCTGACTGCGCAGGAAACGGATAATGTAGTCGAATGCAACCATAACTCGAGCATGACCAATATGACAGTAGTCATACACGGTCATTCCACAGACATACATGTCGATATGTCCTTCTTTACGAGGTACGAATTCTACTTTTTTACGTTGCTCTGAGTTATATAGAACAAAAGGTTGCATAGGTCTTCAAATTGTTTCTACCAAAAGATGGCTCATCTTAACCTAAGCATTTTTTTTCATAAAGTTAAAACCCAAAAAAGCAGATATTTTTTAATGCTTGATGTAATTGTATTGCTGGAAAAAGAAGTTGAAGGCTCATTTGATTCGGGCTGAATTTCATTTGAGAGTTTAATTCAATTTATCTGTTCCTAAGATAAAAAAGAAGAAATGCATCTTTTCTGCATAATTCATGAATTCTTATACATTTGGAAACGTGCTATTTGCATAGATATGATAAAATTGTGAAAATTTTTTATTTTGAAAGTGAGAGCGCACCTCTCACGGCTTAAGGTATAACAACTTTGAATCCACCAAATATGCCGAATCAAGTCGATTTTCAGAAAGTCGCATTAGAAACTTTGCGTATTGAAGAGCATGCTTTACAAGTATTAGCGACGCAAATAGATGATCGTTTTAGCCAAGCCTGCGAAATCATTTTACAGTGCAAAGGGCGTTTAGTGATTACTGGTATGGGCAAATCGGGGCATATCGGTCGTAAAATGGCCGCTACGTTTGCCTCGACAGGTACGCCATCTTTCTTCATGCATCCGGGTGAAGCTGGGCATGGTGATTTGGGCATGTTGGTTAAAGGAGATGTGCTCATTGCAATTTCAAACTCAGGTAAGAGTGATGAAATTATGATGCTGATGCCATTGATCAAACATTTGGGCATTCCTCTAATTACCATGAGTGGCGACAATAAAGGCCCAATGCCACAAAATGCCGATGTCGCATTGACCTTGGGTAATATTCAAGAAGCATGCCCTTTGGGGCTAGCTCCGACCTCAAGTACCACTGCAACATTAGCCTTAGGTGATGCCCTTGCGGTTGCTTTATTGGATGCACGTGGCTTTACCTCGGATGATTTTGCACGCTCTCATCCTGCTGGAGCGTTGGGTAAGCGTTTGTTATTGCATGTAAAACATCTAATGCATACAGGTGAAGACTTACCCAAAGTGTCGCCAGAGACACCAATGAATAAAGTTCTGTATGAAATTTCAAATAAACGTTTGGGACTCACCACGATTGTCGATGAAAACGATACCTTATTGGGTATCTTTACCGACGGTGACTTACGTCGTTTGATTGATAAACAGCAAGGCTTTGATGTGAATATGAAAGTCTCAGAAGTGATGATTAAAAATCCTTTGACCATTTCACAAGAAGAACGCGCGGTACATGCTTTAGAACGTATGAACGAAAAGAAAATTACACAATTTGTAGTTGTTGATGATGTCAATAAAGTGATTGGGATTATCAGCATGCATGATTTGATTCAGGCTGGGGTAAATTAAGAAAATGGCATCGTATGTATTGCTAGAACAAGCGCGTCACATAGAAGCACTAGTACTGGATGTAGATGGAATTTTAAGTGATGGATTTGTAACGTTGACCAATAGCGGCGATGAAATCAAATCTTTTGATATTCGTGATGGCTTAGGCATGAAGTTGGTGCAAAAAGCGGGTATCAAAGTCATCATTATTACCGGCCGTAAAAGTAATATTGTTGAAAAACGCATGTCTGACTTAGGTGTGGACTTGGTTTTTCAAGGTCGTGAAGACAAAGGCGTTGCTTTGACAGAAGCCTGCGCACAGTTCGGTATTGATCCTTCAGATTGCCTATATATGGGTGATGACTGGCCCGATCTTTCAGCCTTTGCTATTGCAGGGATGAAAGTGACCGTGCCGAATGGACATTTAGAAGTACGTCGCCGTGCAGATCTTGTCACTCAGGCGATGGGTGGACGTGGTGCTGTTCGTGAAATTTGCGATATGCTTTTAGTGTCTAAAGGTGTATACCAGGAACTACTTGAAAAATATGCAAGTGCACCTTATTAATAAATTGATGCAGTCATTGGATTGAATCTCCGCTTATGGATACTAAAGTTTTATACGTGACAGCTGTGGTCATTGCTGCTGTAAGCGGTGGTTTTTACTATTTCGGTGGAAAGGGTAATAAGCTTCAGGCGGACTCTTCGAAAAGTATGACTTACTCAGCTGAAAACATTAACCTGACGCAGACTGATGAGCAGGGAAAATTGCATATTCGTGCGCAAGTCGATCGACTTGAGCAGGATTTGCAAAAGCAAACTTCTCATTTGGTCAATCTGAAAGCATCGACCTATCAAGATGGTGCTGTCGATGCCACGTTCTTTGCCAAACAAGCCAATGGTATGGATGATAACCAAAAAGTCGTACTGAGTGACAATGTGGTTGCAACGAAATTGATGCGTGAAGGGCAAATGGAGTTTCGTACTGAGGAACTAACTGCTTTTCCAAAAAAGCGTGAAATAGAAACGGACAAGACTGTAACGGTGATTTCACCACAAGCCGAATTTGTCAGCCAAGGTTTAAAAGCAAATTTAAACGACGGTCAATACGAATTTTTTAATATTCGAGGAAAGTATGAACCATAATTTTAATCGAAAAACTGCAAAAACTTTCCTAAAACGTACAGCGCTACTCGGTTCACTGGCGTTATGTTCAGTTGCAGCTTTTGCTTTGCCTTCAGATCGTAATCAACCGATTTCATTGGTTGCCGATCGTGCAACGTTTAATGAAAAAACCGGGATTACGACGTATACCGGTAATGTCATCATTGAACAGGGTTCAATGAAGCTGCAGGCAAACTCAATCGTTGCGAACTTAAACAGCAAAAAAGAGATCAGTACGATTACAGCAACGGGCGGACCAGCACATTTCCAACAAAAAACTGATCCTGCCAAAGGCTTTGCAAAAGGCCAAGCTCAGAAGATCGTCTACAATGCTGAAACGGGTATTATCACCATGACGGGTGGTGCTTTGTTACAACAAGATGGTGCAAGTATTCGTGGTAATAGCCTGAAATACAGTATGAATAAAGGTGACATCGTTGCCGAAGGTACACCAAATAAATCTGGATCTTCTTCAGGTCGTGTTCAAATCGTGATTCCACCGTCAAGCACTAAGTCCTTCCCAGGAGCACGTGATTAATGGAGCAAACCTCGCAAGTTCAAACTTTATGTATTAAACATTTAGCCAAAAACTACAGTAAGCGTTGGGTGGTAAAGGATGTATCCTTTAGCATGCAAAGTGGTCAAATTGTGGGTTTACTTGGTCCAAATGGTGCAGGTAAAACCACAAGTTTCTATATGGTTGTTGGCCTGGTGCGTATGGATAAAGGTGAGATTCATTTAGATGATCTTGATTTGTCTGACTTAGCAATGCATGAGCGCGCACGTAAAGGTATTGGTTATCTACCTCAAGAAGCATCTATTTTTAGAAAATTAACCATTTCTGAAAATATCATGTCGATTTTAGAAACCCGTAAAGATCTAAATAAGCAACAACGTCAGCAACGTTTAACGGAATTGCTTGCCGACTTTAAAATCACACACATCAAAGATTCTCTTGGTATGAGTGTGTCGGGTGGTGAGCGTCGTCGTGCGGAAATCGCGCGTGCTTTAGCGGCAGACCCTAAATTTATGTTGCTCGATGAACCTTTTGCAGGGGTTGATCCTATTTCAGTGGGTGATATCAAAGACATTATCCGAACATTGAAAGATCGTGGTATTGGTGTATTAATTACTGACCATAATGTGCGTGAAACCCTTGCGATTTGTGAGCATGCTTATATCGTGAGCGAAGGTTCAGTGATTGCAGAAGGTACTCCAGAAGAAGTCCTTGCGGATGAAACTGTACGTAAAGTTTATCTTGGTGATGATTTTACCGTTTAATTGAATAAAATAAGGAATTTCCCGTTGAATGGCGCTAGTTTCATTCAACGGGTTTATGTTATTGTCTGAAATGACAAAAACTGAGCGATTAATCTAAAAAATTAACAAGAATTCAGTATACTTTAAACTAAAAATACGACCTGCAAAAATCATGCGATTACGAAAGATGAATGGTCTTCAATCAAGCCTCCAGTATTGGGGGCTTTTTTGTGGATGTAAGTCTTTCAAAAAACGCTATAATATCCGTTGATAGAGGATCTAAAGACGTTATGCCATTTACACTCGCCGCACAGTTTGAATATGAAGAAGACATTAAAAAAAGTCGTTTTCAAGCCATCGCAGTTCCTGTGGAAAATGAACAAGCCATTAAAGATTTTCTCGAAGCCAATAAAGATATCTCAACAACACATCAGTGTTGGGCATGGAAAATTGGACATACCGTACGTTTTAATGATGATGGTGAGCCTTCAGGCACAGCAGGTCGGCCCATTCTAGCAACCATAGAAGGGAATGACCTAACCAACGTGTTGGTCTTGGTTAATCGTTGGTATGGTGGAATTAAGCTCGGGACAGGGGGATTGGTACGTGCCTATGGTGGCTGTGCAGGTCAATGCCTGTTGCAGGCTGAAAAAATTGAACTTATTGAGAAGAAAAAAGTGCAATTTAGTTGTCAGTTTAATGAATGGGCAATTTTCCAATATGAACTCAATCAGCAGCAAATTGAATTTCAGGAAGACTATACAGCGCAGGGCGTAAATGTACTTACATCATTGCAAATTCATCAAATCCAACCGCTACAGTTAAAAATTCAGGATATAACTCGCGGACGTGAACAATTGCATATCATCGAGGCTGCTGAAGGTGAATGAAATAGATCCATTATTGAAATATCGAGAGCAACATAAGCATCGTCTGAATTATATGCCTTGGTTGTATTGGTCACTTAAACCGAAAAATCGTGGTTGGGCCGAAGCTTGGCAACAGGAATATCAAGACTATCTCAAATCGATGGAAACCGTTGAAATTGGTGAAAACTGTTTTATATCGCCATTGGCTCATATTTTTGCTGAACCGGGACGTAAGATTGTTATTGGAGATAACAGCTTTATTGCAGCAGATTGCACTTTGCATGGCCCAATTGAAATTGGCAATGAAGTGGCGATCAATCATCACTGTATTATAGATGGTGGGCGAGTGGGCATCAAAATTCACGATCAGGTTCGTATGGCGGCATATTGCCATTTATACGCTTTTGATCATGGAATGGATGTCAATCAACCGATCTATCAACAAGCTGTACGTTCACAAGGGATTGAGATAGAGCGTGATGTTTGGCTAGGTGCGCATGTTGGAATCAAGGATGGCATTCACATTGCTGAGCAGGCTGTGGTCGGTATGAACAGTATGGTGACGAAAAATGTTGAAGCACGTGCCATTATTGCGGGTAATCCTGCAAAATTCATTCGATATCGTGAATAAATAATCACCAAATAGGTCATAAATCATTTTTATGCTTACACAAATGCATGCACAGTGAAACAGAGTTGTGATAAGTTAAAAATAACAAACAACATTTTATAGCCAAGCAATAATAAAATGAGGGCTAATCATGAAACGAGTTATCGCCTGTATCGACTCTTCTCCATGCATTAATGCACTAGCTGATGCTGCTGCTTGGGTTGCTAAACAAACTCACCGCGAGTTGGTTTTACTACAAATACTTGATTACTATCCGGCAAGTTATCACTTAGGTGAAATCAGTGGCGTGATTGGGTTTGAAAGTAATGCTATGCTCTTGAAAGAACTCGCGGAGTTAGAACAAAAACAAAGTGATTTAGCGTTAGATTATAGTAATAACTTGCTCAAACACATTTCTGAAATGATCCAAGATAAGCATGGTATTCAAACCACCCATATTCAGGAAAAGGGCGACTTCTTAGAGCAAAGTTTTAATGTGTTGCAAGATGACGATATTGTTTTAATTGGTCGCGTGGGTGAACGTTCAGCAGAGCGCAATAAGCCGCTTGGTAGTAATGTTGAAAACTTTATACGTGGTGCAAGTTGTACAGTTATGACTGTAGGGCCAACGTTTAAACCACCGACTCGCTTTATTTTTGCCTATGAATATTCGCCTAAATGCGTTGAGTTAATGAAGCGTGTGGCACAAAGTGATCTACTCAAACTCTTACAATGTCATTTGGTTTATGTTGGAGATCACCCACAAATCTTGGATGATCCAAAAAATTATTTAACCAATGCCGGTTTAGATGTGGTGACGGAATACCGTTATGGCGATGTTTCGGAAAATATTCTGGACTATCAACAAGAGCATGGCATTCAGTTAATCGTACTTGGCGCTTTTAGCCACAGTAAAATCCATCAGTTCTTCTTGGGCAGTATCACCACCAGTATTTTCAGAAATTCGAGTGTTCCATTGTTGGTTGTAAAATAAGTTGAGCAAACGAACAGAGTTGATTTAAAAACAATCAGAGTTATCCTCATAAATTGTGGATAACTCTGTGTGCAGTGTTTATAAGTAATTGTTTTGAAAATAAAATACTGTATTGATTATTTTTTATACCTTTACTCAAGATGTCTAAAAAACACCTCGATTAAGATTATTTAACGATTGCAATTGCAAAACCATCATGACCTTTACAACCTACAGTTTGAAGTGCCGTGCAGGATAAAATTTTCGGATGATTTTGCATAGCTTTGAACATATCACGAATACCTTCAATGCTTGGTTTATGGTTTTCAGCATTCAGAATCTCACCTGCACGAATCACATTGTCTAAAACAATCACTGTACCTGAATGAGATAAATTTAAGCTTAATTCTAAATATTCAGGGTAGCTCTGTTTGTCTGCATCGACAAAAATAAAGTCAAAAGGTTCGGTATCTTCAGGAAGGGCACGTAAAATATCTGCCGCACGACCACATTTCAGTTCTATCGTTTGTGCAAGCTTTGCATTATCAATATTTTCTTGACCGAGGGCAGCATGTGTATCACGACCTTCAATAGTCAGAATGTAACCATCTTCAGGTAAGGCACGTGCTAACCACATGGTGCTATAGGCTGCAAAAGTTCCAAGTTCTAAAACGCGTTTACACTTGTTCATTTGGATTAACATTTGAAGCAGCATGCCTTGATTAGCCGCTACAGCAAGATGATCAGGAAAGCCACGTTCATCCGTATGTTGAAGTGTTTGGGTCAATATTGGATCTTCAGGAATTAAATGTGAATCGATGTAAGCATCAATGTCTGTCCACATTTGTTGCATGTTGTCGCACCTCGTGATTGATGCAAGCATTTTAAACCTTTCCACCAACATCGCAATTTATTGTTCTATATTTGAATATTTTATGTACAAAAAAGACCTCCGAAGAGGTCTTGATATGACGATGTAATGTTTTAGTAATTACACATTGATGAGCGACTTGAGTGATCAGGCCCCCAAGTACGGTAGCCTTGAGTATCAATATGAATTTGTCCGCTGGCATATAAACCTAATCCCATATTGAGACTCTGCCCGTGTTGTGACCAAAATTGGCATAAACGGAACTTGGTATTTTCAATATAACTGTAGTCTTCGGGCTGCGGGTACGCAGGTCCAATACGGAAATCAATCGCAGAGTTGTATAAGTGACGAGATGAACTTGCACCACCGGCACACTGGTTCAAAGGCAAATCACGATAAACCGATGTCACTTCAAAGTCCGTTAAGATATTGGCAGCTACTAAATATTTAAAGACACGTAAGGTTGCAATTTGGTTTTGCCATAATTCACGGTTAGGTACCATATATTCTGAGCGACCACATTTTTGCCAGTCACGTGCAGTACGCATCAACTCAAATGAAGGAATGATATTGCCTACACCATTTTTCTCTAAAAAGACTTCATAGTCTCGAACGCGACGTAAATTATCGACAGACGCGACCCACGAATTGTAGGCATAAGGCACCACTTTAGGCGGGGCTTGTCTGATGGTCGTCACTTTTTCTTGAGGTATGTAAATACGTTTACCGTCGGGAGTTGTAATAGTGTGACCTTGTTTTTGTGGTGTAGTTGTACAACCAATGAAAACAAGAGGGAATATTGCAACGGACAATAATCCCTTGAGTAAATGCTTCATTATAGAAATCAATTATTTATAAACTCGTTCTATTTTAATCCAATTTGATTGAGAAAATTTGAATAATTTGCAATGAAATGTGTGCTTTAAGTATAAAAAAAGATCAGCATGTGCTGATCTTTTCATGAAAGCGTAAAATTACTTTTCAAGATATTGTAATTTATCAGCTTTACCGTTCCACTCTTCACGGTCGGCAGGTTGATCACCAATTTGAGTGATGTTCGGCCATTTTTGAGAAAGTTCAGTATTAAGTTCGATAAATACTTCTTGACCTTCAGGTAACTCATCTTCAGAGAAAATCGCGTTAGCTGGACACTCAGGTTCACATAGCGCACAGTCGATACATTCATCTGGATTAATAACAAGGAAGTTTGGACCTTCATAGAAACAGTCAACAGGGCAAACTTCTACGCAGTCTTGATATTTACATTTAATACAGTTTTCAGTGACAACAAAGGTCATGGCGACAGCTACCTAAAAAATATGGTTCTAATAAACTAATGGTGTATTTTAGGCAAAAAATAGGGTAACTAACAATTCCTTTTATTGATAATTATTATATGCAGTGCTGTTAAAATCACTAAAAACTGAACAATTTATGTAAATTTCACAATGAATGAGAATCATACTCAAAAACTAATTAAATTACATCTGTTTATCGAACAATATTTTTATGTGCATTTTAAGCATGAAACATTTTAGAACATTAATTTTTTATCAATTTATTGCTGAATAGCCGCAGTAGTAGATAGCAAACATTCACTAATTTACGCGTTTGAATGGTGTCAATGCAAAGAACACCTTCATTGGTGTTCTTTGCATATCTCATCTATCGCTTCTGCTCAATTTAGATCTTAAGTAAATCCTTTAAAGCGTAAAGCTGTTGTAATGCTTCACGTGGACTTAAGTTATCGATATCAATATCTGCTAAGGCATCAAGTACGGGCGATGTTTTTTCAACTTCAACTACGCGTTCAATGACTTCAGGCTCTGCGAGTGCCGAGAATAGATCGGTTTGTACAGCCGTATTGAGTTGCTGTTTTTGCTGAGTTTCTAATATATGAAGGCGATTTTGCGCTTCTTTGATCACAGCTGCAGGAATACCTGCAAGCTTTGCCACCTGTAGACCATGACTTTGACTCGCTGGGCCTTGTTGAACTTTATGCAGTAAGATCAGGTTGCCATTTAGCTCACGAGCAGTCACATGATAGTTATCTATATTGGCGTCTTTGCCTAACTCGGTGAGCTCAAAATAATGCGTTGCAAATAGGCATAAACATTTAATGCGACGGGTGAGATCGAGCACACATGCCCACGCCAAAGATAAGCCATCATAGGTACTCGTACCACGTCCGACTTCATCCATCAGTACCAATGATTGATTGGTCGCATGATGTAGAATCTGTGAGGTTTCAGTCATTTCCACCATGAAGGTTGATTTGCCTGTAGACAAGTCGTCGGCAGATCCTATACGGGTAAATATCCGATCGATCGGCCCTAATACGGCAGATTGGGCAGGGACAAAGCTACCACAGTAGGCTAATAAGCTGATTAAGGCAGTTTGGCGCATAAAGGTCGATTTACCGCCCATATTTGGCCCTGTGATAATCGCCATGCGGTGATTAAAGTCCAAACTAGTATCATTTGGAGTAAATGCTGATTTGCTCAGAGATTCCACAACTGGGTGACGTCCGGCTTTGATTTTGATCCCAACTTCAGGGCTATATTCAGGACGTGACCAATTTCGTAATCGAGCTTGATGGGCAAAATTAGCCAGTAAATCAATTTGCGCTATAGCGGCGCTCATCATTTGTAAGTTGCCAATATCTGCACGTAACTCATCAAGTAATAGCTCAAAGAGCATTTTTTCGCGCGCTAATGCACGTGACTCACTCGAAAGCACCTTATCTTCAAAAGATTTCAGCTCAGGGGTAATGTAGCGTTCCGCATTTTTTAGAGTTTGGCGGCGAATATAATGATCAGGTGCTTGCTCAGCCTGTGCTCGAGTCAGTTCAATATAGTAGCCACTGACACGGTTATAGCCAATTTTTAAGGTTGAAATTCCGGTTTGTTCACGCTCTTTGATTTCGAGATCAATGAGGAATTGTCCTGCATGGTCACGAATTTTACGCAGTTCATCGAGTTCAGTGTCGAAGCCCTCGGCAATCACATTACCATCACGTAAAAGCACCGGCGGGTTTTCTACGATGGCAGACATAAGACGCTCATGTAAGCCGTGAAAATCACCCATTTCATCATTTAACTGAGCGATCAGCTTAGATTGATGTGCCTGAATGATCGGTTCAAGTGCATGTCGAAGATAGGGAATTTGTGCACAAGTTTGACGTAACTGAACAAGGTCTCGTGGTCGAGCACTGCCGAGCGCTACACGAGATAGCACTCGTTCAATATCGCCAATTTCCTTGAGAACTAAGCGGATCGGAGACTCATGATAGCCTTGCAGCATCGCTTGTGAAGCATCTAAACGCGCATCCAATAAAGCGGTATCTCGTAAAGGCTGCATTAAGGTACGACTTAATAGACGGCCACCCATCGCAGTTTGGCAATCATTGATCAGTTGGAACAGGGAAGTGCCATGTTCAAATAAAGGATCAATCAGTTCTAAGTTACGACGAGTGACGGGGTCGAGCGCCACGAAATCACTACTTTGTTCAAGTTGAATGCTGCGGATATGTGGTAAAGCAGTTTTTTGAGTGACTTTTGCATAGTGAATCAAAGCCGCAGCGGCAGCTTTCGCCAAAGGTAAATGGTCAATACCAAAACCTGAAAGTGTGGCTACTGCAAATTGGTCACACAGCGTTTTTTGCGCGTTATTTAAATTGAAGTCGACATTTGGACGCTTGGTAACAGGGCAGTCTAATTGACGTTTAATTTGCTCGACAATATTCGGGTCAATGAGATCTTCATCAATCAAAATTTCGCTCGGCATTAAACGTGAAAGTTCGATTGCCAATTGTTCCAGTTGATAGTCCATTTGCTGAACTTTAAAAATACCTGCACTGAGGTCTAGTAAAGCAATCCCGATTTGATTTTGTTGTAAGCAGATCGCGACTAAATTGGAACTTTGATGAGAGGCAATCAGTGCATCGTCTGTTAATGTTCCCGGGGTAATGATACGGACAATTCCTCGCTCAACTGGCCCTTTGCCAGTTACTTCACCAATTTGTTCGCAGATCACCACCGTTTCACCTTTTTTTACAAGGCGGGCTAAATAGCCTTCAGCTGCGTGGTACGGGACGCCAGCCATGGGAATGGGCTCACCATTGGCTTTACCACGATGCGTCAGTGTAATTCCTAAGAGTTTTGCTGCTTTATGCGCATCTTCAAAAAAGAGCTCATAAAAATCACCCATCCGATAAAACATCAGTGAATGCGGATTTTGCATTTTGACTGACATGTACTGTTGCATCATCGGGGTCAGGGTTGAAAGGTCAACTTTGGAATTATCAGCTTGCATGAAACGAAATACCTTAAAATAAAAATTTGTGCGCTGCTAAACGAAAAACACTGTTTTGATGAAAATTGGATTTAGAAAAAGTCCTTATATTTATATTGTCTCTTCATTCAAAACCACAGGTGTACGTTAACAAATCGTGTTGCTGATTCTAGCAAAAAAAGTGACAGGAAAATGCCAGAAAAGGTTTGTCTGCATGTAAAAAAAGCAGTCAAAATATTATTTATAAACGCTAAAAAGTCTGTGTGTAAATTCAACAATGGATAAATTCACAAAGCGATAGACTGACTCAAACATCTAGCTGCGCTTCAGCCTGAGCTAATCGATATTGGTTGCGACCGCTGCCTTTTGCAAGGTAAATCGCTTGATCGGCAGCCAATATAAATTTTTGAATTTGATCAGATTCAGATGGAGTGATCGTTGCCGTACCGATGCTAATCGTCACAAATTTGGAAATATGGCTGGCTGGATGTGGAAGTTCAAGTGATTGAATACGGTGTAATAAATCTGCTGCCAAAGGTGCAATCTCAGCTTCAGTTAACATCGGAAAGAGGAGTAAAAACTCTTCTCCACCGTAGCGCGCAGCTAACTCACCACTTCGATTGGTAATTTGAGATAAGACCTCTGCAATTTGGGTCAGGCAGATGTCACCCGCCTGATGTCCTAAATGATCATTATAATTTTTAAAAAAATCGATATCGATCATCATGATGCTTAACGGTTGTTGATGACGTAGGGCATAACGCCATTGCTGTTCTAATGCTTCAGATAACTGACGACGGTTTGCAAGCCCAGTCAATGGGTCATGCTCTGTCATTTTTTTCAATTGTTCAGATTGTTTTTGCATCTCATTTTGATGCAGTTCAATAATGCAATTTTGTAAGAAGTTTTCACGGTGTTGACGGTCAATTACATAGGCAATCGCCATACCCAGAAAGCTACTATAGGTATATGTACGATTTAAGAACGTCCAGTCAATTTGAAAATCAAAAGCTTTGGTAATGATGTATCCAATCAAGCCACCGCACCAACCCGCAACCACGGCAGTATAAAAACGCATACCAACAAAGGCATAGATGATGACCACGGCATACATCATGGCAGCATGTAATAGCGCATCATTGTGATAATTACCTATCATGGTAATGATGATAAATGTGATCGCAACAGCGCACATCGAGCCTAAACAAGTATAAGCATCAAAATAAGGGTTCAAACGCGGAACAAAAGATAAAACCCATGCACTCAGAATGATAATCTCCACCCAAATGTACAGAGAAATCCATAAAACTGCGTCATGACCCGCAGGGATCACTTGATAAATCCCTGAACATAACAGGGCATACAGGAAAAAAATAATGATCCCGCGAAAACGAAATTCTTTCGCCGCTTCATCACGGTAGAGCGGCTGATAAATGGATTCTAAATTTGGCGTAAAATAAACTTTATTTAATCGAGTTTTGATTAAACCCTCAATTTCATCCCGATGAAGTAACTTTGAGCCTTTTAATTTCATAATTCGATATGCTCATAAAAAATTTAGGATATGTGCACAACTTTTTTGTCTATATTTAACCCGTATTTATCTCTAATATAAGATTTGTATAAAATTTAACAAGTGATTTTGAGTTTTAAAATGATTAAAAAATAAAGGCTTATATAATAGATTTCTTTCATAAGTCATTTTTCACTCAGCTCCAAGTTATAAATTCCAGCAATTAGATTGAATCTTAATGCTAGTCTTTTGCCTCGATTGCGATATCGCTCAGCAAGAATTTTGAAGGTTTTCA
>NZ_VPEJ01000030.1:0-23836 GCF_013417245.1 Acinetobacter sp. YH16042 | reverse complement strand
AGAGGAATTGCCACAAGATACGATAAGCTAAAACGTAACTATCAAAGCGCTGTTGCTTTAGCTTGTATATTTATATGGTTGCCTCTTTAGCTCAATTTATCGGCTGTAAATGTCAACACACCCTAGTAGAATGCGTAAAACATATAGAATTCATAGCATAAAATTAATGTCAATAAAACTGAACCCTTGAGGTCATTTTTTTGAAATAAAATTCCATTTTTATTTTTTTTAATTTATTGTCTTTTCGCTTTTACAACAAAAGCAGCATTTAACAAAACGGTCTTGGTTGTTATGTTATTAATACAACCTAAATTAAACATGATTATAGGTACTATTATGTTTGGTTTTAATCAATTACCAATTATAAATTTAGTCAATTCAATAAATTTATTTAATTGTAATAAAATAATGCTGCTCAAAATATCAGGTGGTTATTTTCCACTTGTCGGTAAAAACACATTATCTATATCCATTTTAGATATCTATCTGAAAAAACAGATCTTTAAAAAATCCACACAAAATTGATTTGATGATTTTGTGCGGGAGCGTGCAACTTTAAAAAAGTACTTTGTCAAAGACGCTGACAAAGCCTGTAGAAAAGGAAAGTACAATGCCAATATACAATGCGCCGTTAAAGGACATGGACTTCATCTTAAATGATGTATTCAATGCAGATGAGTTCTGGCAGTCAAATGAAAACTTAGCTCATATTGATATGGCGACTGCAAATGCCATTTTAGAAGAAATGGCTAAGTTTTCTAAAAACGTTATTCTAGACTTGAATCGTACAGCCGATGAAGAAGGTGGTGCGCAGTTTAGTAATGGTGTTGTTACTACGCCTACAGGGTTTAAAGACGCTTTTAAACAATTCGCTGAAGGTGGTTGGGTTGGTTTAGGCGCTTCTGAAGAATGGGGCGGCCAGAACATGCCGAAAATGTTGACGGTGCTTGCTGACGAAATGATTTGGAGTACCAATCCATCATTTATGTTGTATCCACTACTGACTGTGGGTGCAGGTATGGCGATTAATGACCGTGCTTCGCAAGAGCAAAAAGAAACCTATCTTCCAAAATTTTATACGGGTGAATGGTCAGGCACTATGTGTTTAACTGAACCACATTCAGGGACTGATTTGGGGATCATTAAAACCAAAGCAGAGCCGAATGAAGATGGTTCATTTAACATTACAGGCACGAAAATTTTCATCACCAGTGGTGAACATGATCTGTGTGAAAACATCATCCATCTTGTGTTAGCAAAAACGCCAAATGCACCTGCGGGTTCACGTGGTATTTCATTGTTTATCGTTCCAAAATTCCATGTCAATGCCGATGGCTCAGTCGGTGAACGTAATGCCGTATCAGCGGGTTCAATTGAGCACAAGATGGGTATTAAAGGTTCTGCAACGTGTGTCATGAACTTCGATGGCGCCAAAGGTTATATCGTTGGTAAAGAAAACGAAGGTCTTGCGGCGATGTTTGTCATGATGAACTACGAACGTTTATCGATGGGTATTCAAGGGATTGGCGCTGCAGAATTTGCTTACCAAAATGCTGCACAGTATGCGACTGATCGTCTACAAGGTCGTTCTGCGACAGGTGTGAAATCTCCTGAAAAACCAGCAGACTCTATTTTAGTACATGGTGATGTACGTCGTATGTTGTTGAATGTACGCGCCAACAACGAAGCATCTCGTGCATTTGCTGTGTATGTTGGCCAGCAACTGGATATTACAAAATATTCAACTGACGAAGCTGCTGTGAAAAAAGCCAATGACCGCGTGGCTTTATTGACACCTATTGCAAAAGCCTACCTAACAGATACAGCCCTACAAGCTACTTTAGAAGCGCAAATGTGCTTTGGTGGTCATGGCTATATCCGTGAATGGGGTATGGAGCAATGCATTCGTGACTTACGTATTTCACAGATTTACGAAGGCACAAATGGCGTACAAGCGATTGATTTAATTGGACGCAAAACCACGAAATGTAATGGTGCATTTATTGCCGAATACATTGCTGAAATTCGTGACTTTGCTGCAACCATGGCTGATTCAAAAGTTAAATCTGCAGCATTGCAAGTTTCTGACGAAGTTGAAGCATTAACGCAATTCATTATTGAACAATCTAAGACCACCCCAGACTTTAGCAGTTCGGTGGCAGTCGATTACCTGCACGCTGTTGGTTTACTCAGCTTTGTGTATATGTTTGCGCGTATTAGCAAAGCTGCGGCTGCAAAACCAGAGAGCTTCTTCCAAAACAAACTGGTACTCGCAGATTTCTATGTTGAGAAAGTTCTACCTGACCTTGCTGCCCGTGCTCAACGCATTAAAGCAGGTTCTGAACTTATCATGCAGCTATCTGAAGAATACTTCACCGCTCAATCTTAAGGTTTCATCGAAACCACTGTGAAAAACATTAAGATGGAAAATCTGAGGAACCAGTCATGGTTCCTTGGGGTTAAAAGATTTAAAACAGGATGAAATAAGAAATGATTGTAATTGTAGATGGCGTACGTACAGCGATGGGTGGTTTTCAGGGTTCACTTTCATCTTGTACAGCCCCAGACTTAGGTGCTGCAGCGATTCAGGCTGTTGTTGCACGTGCAGGTTTAGAACCTACAGATATTGACGAAGTTATTTTTGGCTGTGTATTACCGGCTGGTCTTAAACAAGGTCCTGCACGCCAAGCGATGCGTCAAGCAGGCTTACCAGATACAACGGGTGCCACCACGATTAATAAAATTTGTGGTTCAGGCATGAAGGCGGTGATGCAAGCAGCTGATGCGATTAAAGCCGGTTCTGCTAATATTGTGGTTGCTGGTGGTATGGAGTCGATGTCAAATGCGCCATATTTACTTGAAAAAGCGCGTTCAGGCTATCGTATGGGTCATGGTAAAACCACAGATCACATGTTCCAAGAAGGCTTAGAAGATGCTGAGACAGGTTTATCGATGGGTATTCTGGCACAAGATATGGCAGATAAAAAAGGCTATACCCGTGAACAGCAAGATGCTTTTGCCATCAACTCACTCAATAAAGCCGTTGCCGCGATTCAAGGCGGTTTCTTCAAAAATGAAATCGTGCCAGTTACTGTTAAAAGCCGTAAAGGTGACGTCGTTGTTGACACAGATGAACAGCCATTAAGTGCTAAGCCTGAAAAAATCCCAACACTGCGTCCTGCATTCAAAAAAGACGGCACGATCACAGCTGCCAATGCCAGCTCAATTTCTGACGGTGCATCTGCTTTGGTGGTTACATCAGAAGAAACGGCTCAAGCACGTGGTTTAAAACCACTAGCAAAAGTCGTTGCTTATGCCACAAATTCACAGCATCCGTCAGAGTTCACGATTGCTCCAGTCGGTGCTATTGAGAAAGTGCTTGCACAAGCGGGTTGGGATGCACAAGAGGTTGACCTGTGGGAAGTCAATGAAGCATTTGCTATGGTTACAATGCTGGCGATTGATGGATTTAACTTAGATGAAGCAAAAGTGAACATTCATGGTGGTGCTTGCTCACTTGGTCACCCACTAGGTTCATCAGGTTCACGTATTATTGTGACGCTGATTCATGCCTTAAAACGCACTGGCGGTAAAAAAGGTGTCGCAGCACTGTGTATTGGTGGCGGTGAAGCAACTGCAATTGCGGTTGAACTGATTTAATTTGCCTCAATTTATATAAGTAAGCTTTTAGATAAGTACGTTTTTAGATAAGCAATAACAAACGCTATCTCAGTTCGCTGGGATGGCGAAAAAAGATGTTTATTTTGAGATATTTATTTTTTGAGATTTAATTATGAATGGTTTAGATCGCATTCGCTTACTCTCCCTTCGCGACAAAGTGATGTCTGCTGAAAAAGCGATTGAGTTAATTCAAGATGGTTCAGTGGTTGGTTTAAGTGGTTTTGGTGGTGCAGGTGAGGCAAAGACGGTTCCTTTGGCGCTTGCAGATCATGCAGTTTCACATCCTCTTCGTATCACTTTGGCAACGGGTGCTAGTTTAGGAAATAGTATCGATGGTCGTCTCAATGCGGCACATGCGATAGAACGTCGTTATCCGTATCAGGCAGATCCTGGTTTACGTAAAGCCATTAACGCTGGCGAGGTCATGTATATTGACCAACACTTGTCTGAAATGGCTGACAATATTCGTCATCATAATTTACCGCGCATTAATGTGGCCGTTATTGCAGCGACTGCAATTACCGAAGATGGTCAAATTATTCCGACAGGTTCATGTGGTAACTCAGCCAATTTCATTGAAATGGCAGATCATGTGATTATTGAAATTGATAATACGATTAACCCAGTGCTAGAAGGTGTACATGATATTTATGTGCCGAAAGTGCGACCAAACCGTGGGCCAATTCCACTGACTCAGGTCGGTGAACGTATCGGTACGATTGGGATCAATGTCAGCCCCGATAAGATTTCAGCTATTGTGTTGAATGATCTGCCAGATACCCAGTTTAAAATGGATGAACCTGATGCTGAAACCCTAGCGATTGCTCAGCATCTGATTGATTTCTTTGAAGGTGAAGTCGCAGCAGGGCGTTTGCCTGAAAATTTAGGCCCGCTACAGTCAGGTGTGGGTTCGATTGCCAACGCTGTATTTGCCGGTTTTGAGCATTCGAATTTTCATGATTTGGAAATGTATTCAGAAGTACTACAAGACTGTACTTTCCAGCTAATTGATTCTGGAAAAATGAAATTTGCCTCAGGCTGTTCAATGACGTTGTCTGAGCCTTGCGCACAGCGCGTGATGAACAATTTTGATCAGTACAAAGACAAAATTGTGTTACGTCCACAAGAGCTATCCAATAACCCTGAAATCATTCGACGTTTAGGCATTATCGCGATTAATACGGCGCTTGAGTTTGATATTTACGGAAACGTAAATTCGACCCATGTGACGGGTACCAAAATGATGAATGGTATTGGTGGTTCAGGAGATTTTACTCGTCATGCACACATTGCCATTTTCGTAACCAAGTCGATTGCAAAAGGCGGTGCGATTTCATCTGTAGTCCCAATGGTGAGTCATACCGACCATACTGACCATGACGTTGACATCGTAGTTACAGAGCAGGGCTTGGCAGATTTACGTGGTCTTTCACCACGTGAGCGTGCACGTAAAGTCATTGAAATCTGTGCACATCCAGATTATCGCGCAGCATTGTTGAGCTACTTTGAACGCGCATGTGAGCGTGGTGGTCAAACTCCGCACATTTTAAACGAGGCCTTGTCTTGGCATGCCACTTTTGAAGAAACTGGTTCAATGCGTCAAATCGTATAAATCTAAAAATTGAAAATATTTAAATAAGCCCTCAATCAAGTGGGCTTATTTATTATGAAAGACTACAAATGTTTCAAAACATGACAAAAGAAAAACAGCGCCACTTAGTTTGAAACTTTTGCACAACATGAACGTTCTTAAGTTCTCTTCAAGGCTTTCTATAATGCAAAACTCATTGACAAAGAAGGTCAGTATTTTGAAAAAGATTCAATTTTTTTCTGCGATGTTGTTCGCAGTTCTCCTCACTGCATGTAAACAAAGTCCAGCGCCTGATTATGCTGGAACATGGCAAAATACCGCAGTAGATCCGCAACTTGAAAATGCGCTGATTATTAGTAAAAATGGTGAAAACTATTTCATTACCAATACTTTAAAAGATAAACAAACTGGTAAATCTGAAAAGAAAAATCCTGTACCTGCATCTGTCGCTGAATCTGGTCTACTCGCTGTAAACTCTGGTACAGGTGCTGTTGAATTTGCGATTGACGAAAAAACTGGAAATTTAGTCGGGTCTGGATCAATTTATAAAAAAGTAAAATAGATCAATTATCTATTGATGCAAAAATATCAAAAGCAGCCTCTAAGTTGGGCTGCTTTTTAACTTTTAAGCGAACGCTTATTTACTTTAACTTAGTTCAGAACCGAAGAGAAATCATGGATAAAATAATCCGCTTTATTTTTGATTTGCTCAATTTCGTGCTCTGAATATGCATCATACACGGCAACCACTTCAATGCCTGCTGCATTTGCAGCTTCTACACCAATGAGTGAATCTTCAAAAATTAAACATTCTTCAGGTCGAACTGCAAAATGTTCAATCGCCTGTAAATAGACTTCAGGATGCGGCTTAATATTTTTGACACTTTCACGGGTCAGGATCAGATCAAAGCTATTTTCAAAATGCAGCATTGGATAGATGTTGATATTTTTTTGATATCGATAAATATTTTGCAGGCTGGTCGTGGTGGTAATTGCCACCTGAATGCCTTGCTGAATGAGCTGTTGAACAAATAACGCTGCATGTGGTTTAAGCAAGATGATATTTTCTAAAAAATGCTGTGAAATGGCATAACGTTGCTGTTTGATTTCATCTGCCGTATGTTGTTCAATCTTATAAGTATCTTTTAGATAGTTACAGTACATTAAGTAAGGGTCTGGTGTATTTTTAAATAATTGCAGCTGAATGTCACGTTCACGTTGAATTAAACCCAGTTGGATGGTTTGTCCAGTTAACTGTTGAATCAAATCTGCGTCGACCTGATTCCACACGCCAACAGAGTCGATAAGTGTGCCATCTAAATCAAAACAAACCAGTTTTTTTCCTTGAAGCATGTTGATATCCAAATTCGTGCTGGGTCTATTATGCGGACTGATTGGGGTGTTGAAAAGCCAAATGCAACTGAGCAGGCTAAACTGGCGTTTCATCTGCAATAAAAGTAATATTTCGTTATTGGCTTTTTGTATAATTCAGCAGATGATGCACAGCATAACTTGCAATATTTAATTAGGGATTAAATCTTTCGTGTTTGAATTGGACTGTAAACTTCTTAGCATTTTTTTTCATGTTTATAAGTACAAAAATGTGTCGCAAGCTGCTGAACACTTGCAGATGAGTCAGCCTACAGTCAGTAATATTTTAAATAAAATACGACAGCATTATAACGACCCCTTATTTTTACGTATCGGCAATGAAATGGTGCCTACGGAGTTATCGCGTCAATTATTTCCTTTAGTCAGCGAAGCCTTGAGTAAAGTTGAAGCTATTAATAATTTTACGATTAATTTTGATCAAGCCATTTCAGATCAACAATTTACTTTGGCCATGACCGATGTTTCGCATTTGGTTTTATTACCTAAAATCAGCCAATATCTAAAAAAACACGCGCCACAAATACGTCTAAATGTACGCCCGATTACCACTGAAACCAGTTATCAGATGGCGAATGGTGAAATTGATTTAGCATTGGGGTTTTTACCGCATTTGGAAAGCGGCTTTTATCAGCAAAAACTGTTTGAGCAATATTATGTGGTGATTGCAGCTAAGGATCATCCACGATTAACGGGTGACACCATTACAACTGAGCAATATTTATCAGAGTCGCACATTGATATTGATGCAGGGATGGGGCATTACCATATTGAAAATGAGCTGCTTAACCTTGATTTAAAACGTAATATTTTGATGCGTTTACCTAGTTATTTAGGTGTAGGCTTAGTCGTGCAAGACACTGATGCGATTGCTACTGTGCCGTATTACTTGAGTGAAGTATTGCTTTCGCGCGGTAACTTAAAAATATTTGACGCACCGATTGCATTTCCAACCTATGGCGTGAAGCAATATTGGCATATGTCCTGCCATCATAAAACCAGCCATCAATGGCTACGTCATATGTTCCATGAGATATTGGTAAAATAATTTTTATGCATTACATAAAGCCCAAAAATGATTTTGGGCTTTTTTTTTGCAATTTTTGCAGCAATTTTGTGCATGGGCTGCACCCGATTTGGTCATGCTATAGCTCAATACTATAAAAAAGTCTAATAAATAGCAGTATTACGTTTATATAAATTGGTAATACTAAATTGGCACAGCCTTTGCATTTCTACATACATCATAAAGTGATCTAGGGTTCCGATACATCTTCATGTATGACCGCGACCGAGAGTTCACGGCTTCGTTTTAATTCAAAGCAAAGCTGCACGGAGGGATAAAAGCCCGGGAGGTAAACAGTTAAGAATTAGGCAGAGGCTGCAATGAGCACAATACATTATCATGACGATAAAGCACTATGGACTGAACTTTTACCGGGTGGACACCACTGGTCAGCGCGTATTCAGCGTGGGGCAGTATTACAGCTTAAATCGCTAGGGCAAAATGCCAATGTGGCACTGTACTGTGTAAATAGTGAAGATAAGCTTGAACGCTACAACATGCCAGATAGTCTTAAAGGGCAGCACACGGCATATTTAAGTACGGGTCATATTTTGGCATCGGATTTAGGCCGTGCCATGATCTCGATTGTGAAAGATGATCATGCTTGGAATGATGCTTTTTGTGCACCAAGTACCGCACAACAAATCGAACAACAATTTGGTTCAAAAACTTTCCAAGATGCCCGTAACGATATGTACCGCAGCGGAAAGGATAGCTTGCTGCTTGAAATGACCAAGTTTGGTTTATCTGCAACTGACCTGAGCAGTACCTTAAATTTATTCTCTAAAGTTCAACCTGATGACAACGGCAACTTAAGTTATGTTGCTTCGGACAATACAAATCAAGTCATTGAACTGCGCTTTGAAATGGATTGTTTGGTCTTTTTATCCAGTGCGCCACATGGATTATCTCAAGCAGAAGAATATAACCCTGCTGATGTACAACTAAGTTTATTTAAGGCGTTGCCTTTGGCAGACACCGATGTTTGCCGTGATTCTTGCCCGCAAAATCAACGTGCTTTTCAAAATAATAAACGCTATTACGCTTTAACGGCTTGAGGGGGATGATCATGACTGCATTAGTAAACCCAACACAAAATTTTGAAAAATCAGTGTTAAGCGAAGTATGTCCTGCTGGTGAAGCATGGATGTGCGAAGTCAAAAAAGGGCAATATTTTCGTATCGTTGACCTCGAAGGTAATCAAGCTGTCGATACCTTATTTATTTCAAGCCTAAACCGTGAAGAGCGTTATAGCGCAACCGATACATTGGCTATTAATCAACAAATCTATTTAGAAAAAGGCACAGCTCTATACACCAACTTTGGCAATAAAATTGCCACCATCCATGACGATAACTGTGGTCGTCATGACACCTTAGGCGGTGCATGTTCATGTGAAAGCAACACTGTTCGCTATGCACATGACAAATTTCCAATGCACAGTTGCCGTAATAATTTCATGATTGCTCTGTCGCAACATCCGATTGCCAAAAAACATGGCTTAAATGTGCGCCATATCGGCCCAAATATTAACTTCTTTATGAATGTGCCTGTGACCGCTGAGGGACATTTGAAATTTGATGATGGTATTTCTGCACCGGGTAAATATGTTGAAATTAAAGCTGAAATGGATCTCATTGTCCTCATTTCCAATTGTCCACAACTGAATAACCCATGTAATGCCTATAACCCAACAAAAATTCAACTGATCATCCGTGAAGGTGAGGAGTAATAGCATGTTTAATAAAGTCCTCATTGCCAACCGTGGTGCAATCGCGTGTCGTGTGATCCGTACACTGAAAAAATTAGGTATTCAATCTGTTGCTGTGTATTCCGAAGCAGACCGTGATTCTTTGCATGTGACCTTAGCTGATGAAGCGGTATTTATTGGTGATAGTCCTGCCAGCCAAAGTTATTTAAATGTCGATAAAATGTTAGAAGTCGCGAAACAAACAGGCGCAGAAGCGATTCATCCGGGCTATGGCTTCTTGTCTGAAAATGCAGAATTTTGTGATCTGTGTGAAGCGCAAGGCATTGTATTTTTAGGGCCAAATTCGGCGCAAATGAAATCCTTTGGCTTAAAACATACAGCGCGTGAACTTGCGATTCAAGCCAATGTGCCACTCCTTCCGGGCAGTCAACTTTTGGCAGATGAAGCCGAAGCACTGCTTGAGGCCAATCGTATTGGTTATCCTGTGATGCTGAAAAGTACCGCGGGCGGTGGCGGTATTGGTATGCGTTTGGTGTGGAATGAAGAAGAGTTGAAAGATGCTTATTCTACAGTGTCATATCTTGCCCAAGCCAACTTTAAAGATGCTGGTTTATATTTAGAAAAATTCGTACAAAATGCACGTCATATCGAAGTACAAATTTTTGGTGATGGTAATGGCTTAGTCTTGGCACTTGGCGAGCGTGATTGTTCGGTGCAGCGCCGTAACCAAAAAGTCGTTGAAGAAACCCCAGCACCACATATCAATGATGAGCAACGTGCCTATATTCAATCGGTTGCGATTGGGTTGATGCAGTCGGTGAATTACCGTTCGGCAGGCACAGTAGAATTTGTGATGGACACCGACACACAAGAATTCTATTTCTTAGAAGTGAATACTCGTCTGCAAGTTGAACACGGCGTGACGGAACAAGTGTTTGGTGTAGACCTTGTGGAATGGATGGTGACTTTAGGCAGCGGTGATTGGATTGCACCAACAGCAGAACTTGAATCGAGAGGTCATTCGATTCAAGTACGTTTATATGCTGAAGACCCAATCAAAAACTTCCAACCGAGTGCAGGGCTTTTAACGCACGTTGATTTTGATGCCAATGCACGCAATGAAACTTGGGTAGAAACCGGTTCAAATGTCTCATCATTTTATGACCCGATGATTGCTAAAATTATTGTGACTTCGGACGATCGTGACTCTGCAATTGCTGCAATGACCGAAACACTTGCCAAAACATCGGTTGCAGGCATCGAAACCAATCTTGAATATCTACAAAATATTATCGACTGTGATGTATTTAAAGCCGGTACGCAAACCACACGATTCTTAAATACATTTGAGTGGAAAACCCAAAAAATTGAAGTATTGCAATCAGGTATTCAAACCTCTGTGCAAGATGTGACAGGTCGTTTGGGTTATTGGGATGTGGGTGTACCACCATCAGGTGCGATTGATCCGCTGTCACTTAATGTTGCGAATCAATTGTTAGGTAATACATATAACACGGCAGGGCTTGAATGCACTTTGCAAGGGCCAAGCTTAAAATTCCACTGTGATAGCCAAATTGTATTGGCGGGTGGTGATATGCCATCAACCCTTGATGGTGTGCCTGTGCCAATGTGGAAAACCGTGAATGTGCGCAAAGGTCAGATTCTAAAATGTGGAAAAATCGCCACAGGTTGTCGCACCTATATCGGGATTAAAGGCGGTTTGAATGTGCCTGAATATTTAGGCTCACAAGCGACCTTTACCCTTGGTCAGTTTGGTGGTCATGCAGGGCGTAACCTATTAATTGGTGATATGTTGCCAATCACGGCATTTACATCTGAACAAGTGACAGCGCTTGCGCCTGAACAAGTGCCAACGTTTAGCCATGAATGGGAAATTGCGGTGATGTACGGCCCGCATGGTGCACCAGACTTCTTTACTAAAAAAGACATTGATACCTTCTTTGCCAATACTTTTGAGATTCACTTTAACTCAAGCCGTACAGGTATTCGTTTGATTGGTCCAAAACCTGAATGGGCACGTGAGGATGGCGGTGAAGCCGGTTTGCATCCATCAAATATTCATGACAATGCATACGCGATTGGTGCGATTGATTTCACGGGCGATATGCCGATTATCTTGGGGCCAGATGGTCCAAGTTTAGGAGGCTTTGTTTGTCCTGCCGTGGTGATTAATTCTGAGCTTTGGAAACTCGGTCAATTGAAAGCAGGAGACAAAGTCAAATTTATACCTGTGAGTTATCATCAAGCGAAACTTTTAAATGAAAAATATCATGCACAATTAGAAGCATTTGATACACAGGCTGTGGCATTTGATGAGTCATTTTATCCTGAACTTTCCACCTTAAAAAATGCAGTGCTTGATACTTTAAAAGGTCAGAATGGCTTGCCGGATGTGGTGTATCGTCCTGCGGGCAATAACTACATGTTGGTGGAATATGGTGAGTTGGTTTTAGATCTGAACTTACGTTTCCGTATTCATGCACTCATGCAATGGGTTGAAAAGCAAAATATCACAGGAATTATTGATCTCACACCGGGGATTCGTTCACTGCAAATTCATTTTGATTCGATCAAGCTTGATCAATTGGATTTATTGCGTTTACTACAAGTCGCGGAAGCTGAACTGCCTGATGTGACCCAAATGCAAGTACCGTCACGGACTGTGTATTTACCACTCGCTTGGGAGGATTCACAAACCCAGCTAGCGACAGAGCGTTATATGCAAACGGTACGTCCAGATGCACCATGGTGTCCTGACAATATTGAGTTTATCCGTCGTATTAATGGTTTAAAAGACAAACAAGCGGTCAAAGATGTGGTATATGACGCGAGTTATTTGGTCATGGGTTTGGGCGATGTGTATTTAGGTGCACCTGTGGCAACACCGCTTGATCCTCGCCAGCGTTTAGTGACGACTAAATACAACCCTGCACGGACATGGACGCCTGAAAATGCTGTCGGTATTGGCGGTGCGTATATGTGTGTTTATGGTATGGAAGGTCCGGGAGGCTATCAGTTTGTGGGTCGTACTACGCAAATGTGGTCTCGTTATCGTAAAAACCCTGATTTTGAACAAGGTATGCCTTGGTTACTACGCTTCTTTGACCAAATTAAATTCTATGAAGTGTCTGAAACTGAACTCATGCAAATGCGTGAGGACTTTAAAGCAGGTCGCTTAAAACTTCGTATTGAAGAAGGCGTGCTGAACTTAAAAGAGTACAACGACTTCCTAACTGAAAACCAAGCATCCATTTCTGCATTTAAGTCTGTGCAACAGGCTAACTTTGATGCAGAACGTCGTCGCTGGCATGAGGCAGGACTTGCAGAATATGTCTCTGAAAGCCTTGATGCTGTGGATGATGGTGAACGGGTTGACGTACCTGAAGGGGGCTGTGCTGTGGAATCGCATATGCCGGGAAGTATTTGGAAAATTGAATGTCAATCAGGTGATATTGTGGAAGAAGGTGCAACGCTTGCCGTGATTGAAGCGATGAAGATTGAGATTCCAATTATTGCGCCTGAACGGATGAAAGTTGAAACGATTACCATTGAAAAAGGGCAAACGGTGAAAACGGGGCAGGTGTTGTTTACGTTGGCGCCAGTGGCATAAAAAATCCTCACTAACCCTCCTTTAAAAAAGGAGGCAATTTTAAGACCGTCCGTGAGGGCGGTTTTTTATTTGCAGTGTTTACTCGATTAAATTATGATATAGCTTATAGTCTATATTTTGGTTGTGCTATGTGGACAGTATTGACCACAGATGTATTTAACGAATGGCTTGCTCAGCAAGATGATTCGACACAAGAAAAGGTCTTGGCAGCTTTAGTTGTGTTGCAATCACAAGGACCAAGCTTAGGTCGACCTTTGGTGGACACTGTATATGATTCTAAATATACCAATATGAAAGAACTTCGTGTGCAACACCGTGGCAAACCGATTCGAGCTTTCTTTGCTTTTGATCCGTTAAGACAAGCGATTGTGTTATGCATTGGTGATAAAAGCGGTAAAAAGCGTTTTTATACAGAAATGCTGGCAATTGCAGATGAGCAATACACTTTGCATTTAAAGAGTTTAGGAGATTCCTAACATGGCAAAAAGTTTACAAGAGTTATTGGCAGCTCGCTCTGCTGAAAGCCAAGCTCGTATTCAGCAAATGGCAGAAGAACTGATGCTTGAACAGCATCTTCACATGATTCGTGAAGAGTTGGAAATTTCTCAAAAAGAATTAGCAGAAACTTTAGGGATTAAACAGCCTTCGCTTTCTGCAATCGAAAACCGTGGTAATGATTTAAAAATATCAACCATGAAAAAATATGTAGAAGCAATGGGTGGGAAACTTCGTATTGATGTCGAATTACCTACAGGTAAACATATTGGATTTAATGTTTAATTAAAAAAGACCGCTTAGGCGGTCTTTTTCTAATTTGAATTACACTGTTCAATATGTTTGAAAATTCGGATGCATAGATCCTTTGCTTTTGGTGTCATTTCCCAATCAGGATTTTCATCAAAATATTTGATGATTTCACGGCAAAAATCTAGTTTATATTTAATGGTTCCTACACCTGTACCATCGGCAAAAGCAGTTTTTTCAGCAGAAGTTCTTGGATTTCGTATTTGATCATCCAATAATTTTCCTATGCCATAATCTTTATGATCAAAATAATCTAATGAACTAATTTCCTTTAATTTTTCAATATTAAATCCTTGTTTAGTCTTAGATTTCATTTTACTGAATTTCTTCTGAGCTACTCTAATGATTGAATCCTTAGGTAACGTATTTTCAGTTTCTTTACATTCTAAAATTATGTAATTTTCTTTCTTTAACTCACTTTTTAAAACCTGAACCCGATCAGCTTTACCCTGAATATCACCATCTGCAATTAGTAACATTTCACTTGCAACTGCTTTAGCACTCAAACCTTTATCTTCCAATTGATCTGCGTAATCATCACTAAAACACCAATGTACTAAGTTACTGCCAGCATATTCCACAAAGGTGTAGTGATAATTAGGCATGAAACGACGATAATTTTTATAAAGATTTTCATCTGAATTTTCTAATTCAGCTAAATATTTTTCCATATATTTAGTGATGTACAGCCGATCTGTAATTCCTTCAACCCAAATCGTACAGTTTGCTAAATAAACAGAAGAAGGACGTACACCTAATGAAGCAAGCAGGTCACGATCTCGGTCACAACGGTAAATTTTGAAATCAAATTTAGTAGGATCTTCCTTTTTAGGTTCTTTAACAAACTTTTGAATCATGACTTGGTCAGATTCATCTGCCATATCTAGTAAGTGATTGGAGTGAGTTGTAAAGAAGTAATAATGGGGTGTTTCGTTTAGATAAAAATTCATCAATTGACGAACCATACCTGCATGCATGTGCAGTTCAGGTTCTTCTATAAAAAATGCGTGAGTTTCTGGATTTCCTTCGGTGTCTTTACTTTTAATATAAGCTTCATAAGTTAAGATAATCGCTTGTTGTAAGCCATCACCTAATTGAGAAATTGGGAATTGTTTATCTTTACCAATTTTAATATTTACAACATCTTGATCGTGCTTAGGGATAAGTGAAACGGTCTCATTATCAAAAAAATATTGACTTAATTTTTCTTCATAATCTTTAATTAGTTCACGTTGTTCAGGTTCACCTAAAAGATGAATTTCAAGTTCATTGTATAAGCATTCACCAGTAATAATATTATTAGAGTTAAATTTATTCGTATCTGAAAAATAATCTTTTTGGGCTCGTTTAATATAAGGCTGTGTATTCTCTTGTTCTGTGACAGGACGCATACCGCGTAGGATAGGGATATAGAATTTCTGCTTGAAATTATATTTATTATAAAATAACTCTAAATCAAAACGATATTTTTCGGTAATTTCATTAAATTTTAGCTTATTACTTTGATCATAGTATTGAAAAATCATGTTGATTTTTTCTGTAAGTATCTTAACAAATTCGAGCCGTGACCTCTGTGGTTCTGGTGTCATGACATCCATAATTAATTTATTTAGTTGATTATAGTTATCTCCTCCATATCCGTTACCAAAACCGATATAACTTGAATGGCAAGACATGAGCGCTGTTTGTAGCTCACTTAAAGTATCATTGGGTGAGATATAGTTATAATTCTTAAGGTCATGTGGAGAGATAAAAAGTCCACGAAGAAATCTGCTTTTACCAGCATTATTTTTACCAATAAAGAAATTAAGTCGTTTGATTTCTATAACTTCATCATAACCAGTTTCACTATCATTATTTGATGTGTAATTTTCTAAATTCTCAGCCCAATAATATAGTTTTTCTGTCATAAAGCCCCCTAAATATAGGAGCTAATTTAGCAATAAAACACTGCTTTTAAAAGATAATTTATAAATACATAAAGCAATTTTATCGTTATTGATTCAACGCTTCATTATCCAAATGTTCTCTCAAAATGCGTCGCAATTCTAAAATGGCATCTGCAGACTCATGGATGGAATGTCCACCATTGAATATCTTTTCAGACACCGCGCCATCTAAATGAGAACTTGTATAGGGAACAATGCCATCCGACATTTTACTCGGTTCAGTACTTTGCGTCTGATTCCCCATAATAGAATGATAAGGAATATCTTTATTTGGCATGATGTCTGCGGTCAACAGCATAAAACGTGATTTTTGACTTAAATCTGCTGGCCCAGACTTAATCAGGCCCATAGTTGAATTTTTTGCATTCGGGATTTCAACATTGACATCATTTAAAAAACTTAAAGGCAATACCACGATTTTTTTCGCCAAATTTGTAAACCAGCGGTCTGCATAGTCAGTACCATGATGCGGTGCGGCAATGAAAATTGCACGACTAACTGGCTTCAAGGCTTTAAAGACAAAACGATCGCGGATAATTGGATGACGTTGTAACTGTGTATTTTGTTCATAGTTCATGAGTGGAATAGCTTGAGCGGAAATATCTGCATCACTAACCAATAAACGACTAATGATGCCGCCCATACTATGTCCGATAATGACAGCATCTTGAGCCGAAGGCGTATTGGGCTGAACAGTTGCAAATGCCTGTTTGAGTAAAGCATTGATTTGAAAACGACTCTCAAATATTGGCATATTGGTTGAGTAAAACACTTGCCAAACTTGGAAATGATCACGTAGTTTTTGATCACCCATGATGTTATTGGTCAGGCCGATCCAAGTTTCAGGACTGCTGGCTAATCCGTGAACCATAACAATAATTTTTTTATTGGGTTGATACGGCTCTAACATAAACACATGTGGCATACGCAAATGTTCTTCCTTATTCAGAAGTGTCCAATAGCCAGATTGTCCTAATTTATTTTCGGCTAACCAAAGACCATAAGGCACAGAATAATTGGCTGTTAGTGTATAGGGCTGAGATTCAATTTTTGCCTTTTTAAATTGATAGGGATTAAATAATTCAACTTTAAAGTCTGATTGCGGCGACAAAATTTCACTAATGCTGCTAATGGTCTTGGCAGGCTCTGCTATCGCACTGACTGATAAATAGCGTGCTGTATGGATATTGGGGTTGGGTTTATTTGAATAATATTGTTCAGGATCTAATATAAAAGGCTGCGCAGCAGACAGATCCGTGGCTTTTTTGACTAAGACAAATTCAGAGCCTATGCCTTCCTGACGGTTAATGGTTTTTAAGCCTGAAAAATTAAAATTATAGCTCGACTGTAATTTATCAATGTCCGCATTTTTGATTTCAGGATAATGTTCATAGTTAAAATGATAAAGCGATGAACCCAACATTAAACTTTCAGGCATTTGCTGATAGTCAAAACGGCTGAATGATGAGGTGATTAAACGTGATAAAGCCACATTATAAAAGGTACGGACTTGTCCCTGACGCAAATCAAATAAGCGTTCTTCTGGGGCTTGAGCGGATTTAAATAGATAGACATAGCTGTAGCGCAGACTAAAATCAAAGTCTGCAAGCTGCTGATCCATACACATTTTTATTTTGCTTGAAGCTAATTTTCCGCTGTGTTGTTTTAAGCTTTTTTTGCATTGTGGATTTTGATCGGCGCTTAAAGCACGTGCCATGTACAGCTCACTTGCTGCGGCATAGACTTGAGCAATGTCTAAAGTTTCATTGTTACGCATTTTGTGAATACAGTTTTCAAGCGCATTTAAACAAGATTGGTCGCTTTCATTCACCATTAACAGGATTTGATGGCTAAATGTACTGAGCTTCTGATGGGTTAATATGCTATCTGTTTTATTATTTAGTGACGCACTGAGTTGATTTTCTTGTAATTTGACCAATTGGCATCCACTGAGCAAACTCAGGCTGATGATACACATAAAACGAGCGGGTAAATGCGTGAAAGGCATCATTGGAAAGGTCACAGGCATCTATTTTTTGTTATTTTAACCTTTATAAAATAGTAAAAATAGGGCAGGTGTTACAGCGCTCAATCCAAGAAAATTACTACGTATACATCCTTTCTATAAGCTAATGTACGAATGCTGTAATACAGAAAAGTTGATCTGAGGTTCAAACAATATCACGTATTAAATTTAATCTAATTGTGCTGCTGGTTTTTTAAGGTCATGTTGAGCAGTTTGTGGTGAATAAACCGCAATTTATCCAATACTGGATTCGACAGCGTAAACGGATATGCATCATCTAAGCCCATGCTGCGGTTCAACGCATTTAAATTAAAGGTCAAGGTCATCCAATGTTGCAGCAAGAGGTCAAAATCCTGAGCGCCAATCGGGTTTTCTTTTAATTCTAAATTATTCAAATCTGACTTATTGGTTTTGACCACTAATCCTGCATAGTAGGCTGTTTCTAGGGTGTCCATCATATGCAAATAATGCGCCCATGTTTCCGCCCAATCTTCCCAAGGATGCGTACTGGCATATGAACTGACATAGTAATCCGCCCAATTTTGTGGCGCACCGTCATTATAATGTCGTTTCAAAGCTTCACTATAATCTTGTCGTTCATCACCAAACAGTTCTCGAAATTCATCAATCAGCTCTGGGTGTAAATGTTTGATCAAATCAAAATAATAATGACCGCTTTCATGTCTAAAATGACCTAGAAGTGTACGGTAGTTTTCACCCATTTTTATACGCGTTGTTTCGCGGTAAATCACATCTGCTTCACTGGCATTTAAGGTAATAATGCCATTGGCATGACCGGTCATGACTGGTGTATTTTCTGTTGGCATCAAAAAATCAAAACGAAGTCCAAAACGGTCATCTTGACTGCGTTTAGGACGCGGCATGGTATTCAGTTGCTGCATCAAATATAAAAAACGCCGTTTGGCATGTTCCAATCGTGCCCAGTACACAATATGGTCTGGGTTATCTAAGTTGGGAATGGTATGCGTGAGCAAGCAAGATTCACAGTAAATTTCTTCACTGTCGGCAGGTACCATCCAATTGCATACATGGTGGTGCTGATAATTATGACAAGGTTTAAAGCGTTTTCCCTTTATTTCAGGATTTAACGCAAGCCATAACGTACTGCTGTGCTTTTCAAAACAGCCCATTTGCTTTTCAGAGGCAATATAACCCAGCGCAGTCTGACAATTGACACAGTGTGAATTGGCAAAAAAGATTTGGTTAGAACAGACCGCGCAGCTGAAATACTTCATAGGCGTTGAGTGATGAATAGAAAGTTTAATCAGTATAAATGATGTTCAATGTTGATGAAATAAATTGAACTTCGAGTTTGTTGCATATCGGTCAATGCTCTTGTTTAAGAACAACGATTTTTTAGAAATAGTCCTTCATCAAAAGACACATCGCAGCAATAGTGCAAAGGGGTCTCGATGAGTGCATTTTTTGCACAAATGATGAACAATAAAATCTAAAAGAAAGCTAAAAGTCCAAAAGAATCGATCATTTTTCATATTCCTCACTTGGCACAGTTTCTGCATTTCTAACGATATTACGAAATAAATATTTTGTATTACTCAAACAGGAGATGCATATGAACCACCATCAATCTGCAACATTTCTGCATCAATTAAAGCAATTTTTTATTGAGCTACTGAGCGCCCGCGCGGGTTTCTATATTCAGCAAAAAAAATAAGGAAAAACAGTGCCTAAACAAAAGCTGGCGCGTATCAGTATTACTGTGCCTGAAAAAACAGTCGATGCTTTGGATCAAAAAATTGTCGATCAGCATTATGAAAGCCGTTCTCAGGCCATTGTCGACATGATCAATAAGCATCTGATTGCCGATCAGGAGCAGCGTAATGAAGTAATGGTCGGCACGTTTACCTTACTTTATGACGCAAGTATTACGGCGCTACGTATTCAGCTTTTAGATTTACAGCAGCAGTTTTTAGAACAAGTGGTGAGCTCGCTGCATATTCAACTCGATGACCACAAAATTTTAGAAGTCATGATTCTGCAAGGCGTCAGTTCAGAGCTCAAAGTTATCAGTCAGCATTTTTCAGCACTTAAAGGTGTGATTAAAGGACATTTGGAGTTGATGGACGCTGTAATGCCGCCAATTCCGCAAAATGCAAAGAATTAAGGAGTTTTAAAATGGGCCAATTATATCGATCACAAGGTCATAAAGACCAAATCACAAATAAACAGCAAGCACATGCTATTGCAGCCAACCATAGACCAAATCGTGCAAAGCGTAATGCTCAATCAGTCAGTAATCCGAATACACCATCGTTTTTGTACACCAATACCAAATTTAACTGTAATGCCATCGGGGAAATCGCACTATGATCAAAAAAGCCTGCTTATCTGCATCCGTTGTGACCGCCATCTTACTGGGTGGTTGTGACAATACAGCCAAAACACCTGAACCAAACGCGCAAGCAGAAGGCACAGTCAATACAAAAGCCATCACAATTGGCTATAGCGACTGGCCTGGTTTTGTCGCATGGCAAGTTGCTATTGAAAAAGGCTGGTTGAAAGAAGCCGGTGTCAATGTGGACTTTAAATGGTTTGATTATTCAGCTTCATTATCTGCATTTGCGGCTAATCAGTTGGATGCTGTTTTGGTCACCAATGGCGACAACTTAGTCACGGGTTCTGGCGGCACGAAAGGCGTCATGATTATGGCGACGGACTATTCTGCGGGTAATGATGTCATCATTGCTAAAGATGGCGTCAATAGCCTTGCCGATTTAAAAGGAAAAAGTGTCGCGACTGAAAAAGGCTTGGTTGATCATTTGCTTTTAGCGACGGCTTTGGATGATGCAAAAATTCAAGCCTCTGAAGTAAAGTTGGTCAACACCATGACCAATGAGCTGCCACAAGTATTTGCAAGTCCTGATATTGCAGCGATTGCCGTGTGGCAACCGGTCGCAAATCAAGCTTTGAAAGCGGTAGCAGGTTCTAAAATCATTTATACATCGAAAGATAAACCCGGTCTGATTTACGACACATTAACCGTCAACATGACGCATTTATCTGCCAACAAAGAAGAATGGAAAAAAATCATTCAAGTTTGGGATAAAACGGTTAAATACATCAACGACCCTGCAACGCATGCCGATGCAGTGAAAATCATGTCAACCCGAGTTGGTGTTGACCCTGCACAATATGAACAGTTTATTGGAGGCACACATTTATTGGACTTGGCTGCCAATAAACAAGTCTTTAAAAAAGGTACAGGATTTGATTCACTTTATGGCTCGAGTTATCACGTGAACAAATTTAATGTTGCCAATGGCATTTATAAAACCGAAATGGATGTCGATGGATCAATCTATCCAACGTTGGTTGAAGAACTGAAATAAGTTGAAATATAGCTAAAAAAAGCCCTGAATGATGTAAAAATTTCAGGGCTTAACAACATCAAATTAATATCCATAAAAAATAACGAAGGGCAGAACTCAAGCTTCTTCATCCATCGCATTGGAATAAAACTTCACACCCAATTTGATTCGGTCACGGCCTTGGCTCATACGCCAGCGGTTGGTATCGCGCAGTGAATACACACAGCCGCAGTATTCCTGCTGATAAAATTCTTCTTTTTTACTGATTTCCAGCATGCGTACAGCACCGCCATTTTTACGCCAGTTATAGTCCCAATAGGTTATTCCGTCATAATGTGAAGCCGAACGATGACCACAGTCATTAATCTGCTGCATATTTTTCCAGCGTGAAATACCCAGTGAACTGCTGATTAGGCTAAAGCCATGTTCTGCTGCATATAATGCCGTACGTTCAAAGCGCATATCAAAACACATGGTACAGCGGATACCTTTTTCAGGCTCATTTTCCATGCCTTTGGCGCGTTCAAACCAGTTGTCTGTGTCGTAATCACAGTCGATAAACGGAATATTGTGTTTTTCTGCAAAGCGGATATTTTCCTCTTTACGGATTTCATATTCTTTTACTGGATGAATATTGGGATTGTAAAAAAAGATCGAAAAATCAATACCAGATTCAATTAAAGTTTCCATGACTTCGCCAGAACAGGGCGCACAGCAAGAATGCAATAAAAGCTTGTCATGACCTGTTGGGAGCGTCAGTTTCTGACGGTCAAGTTTGTTAGACATAATCATAAGCTATAAGTATAAACTTTATATTTTAGCGATTCATGGACATGTCAAAGCTCGAATATGCTGATTTTTTCTAAGTTTGAGCTGAGTCAGATTCAGTACAGTGACTTAAAATTGAAACAAATTTGTAGATCTATTTATTTTATTTCACGTTCATTTGCTGATTCCATTCAATTTGAAAATCATGTGCCAATTGGTCTAATTGAGTTGCTTTCAGGTTTTTAATCAGCACTTCTTGCGCTTCAAAAAAGGCATGATCAAGCGCCCGATTGACCACCAGTTCTACCAAGCAATCTGGTGCTGAATGTTCATTGCCTATCGCAAAAATTGAAGGTTCACCGACAGCAAGGTAAATGTCATACAGCGAAATGTCATGCAGGGGTTTAATCAAACACCAGCCACCACCTGGGCCTTTCTCAGAATCAACATATCCATGCTTTTTTAAACCCGACATGGTTCTACGTACGACAACAGGGTTTGTTGCTAGCATTTCGGCAATCTGATCGGATGTAAAAGGCTTATTTTCACGCGCCATATGTAGCAGGACATGCAGCATTCGTGAAAGTTTACTGTCTTTACGCATGAGGAAATTGATTAACGGAGAAATTGATAGATTGTAACATTAAAAGTTTCTTATACATGGATTAAATGATATAGTAACTTCAAAAGTTACATATTAGTAATTATGAACATGAATTATGAAGTTGTGATTATTGGAGGCAGTTATGCAGGGCTTTCTGCAGCTTTACCTTTAGCACGTGCGCGCCGCCGTATTTTAATTATTGATGCAGGGCAACGTCGTAATCGTTTTGCTGAACATTCACATAATTTTTTGACGCAAGATGGCCGATCACCTAGAGCTATTGCAGAAGAAGCTAAAGCACAATTAGAAAAGTATTCCACGATTTCATGGCTTGCTGAAACGGTTACAGATGTAAAAGCAGTTGATGGAAAATATTCAGTTATCGCAGGTGATCAGCAAATTCAAGCTGAAAAAATAATTATTGCCACTGGCGTACGTGACGAATTGCCTCAAGTGAATGGTTTAGCCGAACGTTGGGGGCAATCTATTTATCACTGCCCATATTGTGATGGTTATGAACTGAACTTAGGTGAAATTGGCATGTTAGTGTCGGGTATGCACTCATTGCACATGGCGTTGATGTTGCCAGATTGGGGCAATACTACTTTATTTTTAAATGATGCAATTGCTGTAGATCAATTGGATGATGAGTTATTAGCGAAGCTTTCTAAACGTCAAATTCAGATCGAAACGCGTAAAATCGACCATATTGAAGGTCATTGTGACGTTGTAATGGCAGATGGTGAACGAATTAAATTGAATGGCTTATTTGTTTCTACTGTTACTCGTTTGCAATCGAACTGGATTCAGCATTTAGGTTTAGAGATAGACTGCAATGAATATGGCGAGGCCATTAAAACTTCGCCAGCAAAAGAAACAAATGTTAAAGGAATTTATGCTTGCGGTGATGTCACACGTTCAGGTGGTTCAGTTGCTTTATCCGTAGGTGATGGAGCAATGACAGGGATTGTCGCGCATAAATCTTTTATTTTTTAAAGTGATTGCATAGTAGTTTACAAAAATAGGGCAAGTATCTAAATGATAAATTTGGGTACTTGGACCTAAATATAAGAAATGAAAATCCAGTTAATAATTTGATCTTTTCTCAGTTTAAGCTGAGTTTAATTCACTTGGAATAATAGATTTCTTTCATAAGTCGTTTTTCACTCAGCTCCAAGTTATAAATTCCAGCAATTAGATTGAATCTCAATGCTAGTCTTTTGCCTCGATTGCGATATCGCTCAGCAAGAATTTTGAAGGTTTTCA
>NZ_VPEJ01000002.1:0-257626 GCF_013417245.1 Acinetobacter sp. YH16042 | reverse complement strand
AATTTCGATCGATCAATCAGTAAAAATCCACACAAGTTGTTCTTCATAATCTCTTAATGATCTTCTTGTTGGTTCGTCACCAGCAAGCTAGGTCGGCTATATTACTCTTTATTTCTAAAGAGTCAACTAGTAATTCAAATTATTTTTAAACTTAAAAAATAAAACCCAACTTAATCAATTCAACCAAGTCATTGTTTTATCAGAAGTTTTAATCTTCATCACCGCCGATGGATGTGCATTCTACAGCATTTCACATTCGTTGCAACACCTTTTTTTAAATAATTATTTTGAGCGCACATTTTTCACTCAAATTACATTTTTTCATTCATATTTTGATCAAATTTGGTTTAATAGTAATAAATCAGGATTATTTGAACGTTTTTACTTATTATACGGCAAACATTTTGCCGCGCTAAAAGCGTCAGGACTATATATGCGCCAAACTTCTTTTTTATATGCAGGATTATTGTCACTTGTCGTAACAACACCTGTATTTGCAAATGACGAGGCTTCAGCACCTGTTGCTCAAGACTCAGAAGCTGCCAATAAATCAAAAACACAACAACTTGCGCATGCTGCGATGGTCAAGTCATCTGAAGTTGCAAAAAAATTATCTGTAAACGCCAATGCAGCACAATCAGAAGAAGATAAAGACCCTTTCCAACCGATCAACCGGAAAGTTTACGCATTTAATGATTATTTAGATGTCCATATTGCCCGCCCTGCTGCTATGCAATATGTAGCAAAAACCCCTAAGGATATTCGTGAATCGTATCGTTTATTCCGTAAAAATTTGGGCGAACCTTGGAATGCATTTAACCAACTCATCCAAGGACGGCCGACCCGTGCCGCAAAAAGTCTAGGGCGTTTTACTGTTAATACACTGACAACTTTAGGCTTTGCTGACCCTGCAAGCCGCCTAGGCCTAGAAACCGAAGATGAAAACTTTGGCGCGACTTTAGGATATTACGGTATTCCTTCTGGTCCTTATATTGTTCTACCAGTGCTTGGTCCAAGCACATTGCGCCAAACCGTCGGTCTAGCTGTAGATAGTCAAGGACGTCCACAGAAATATATGCTTGATGGTCATGATGTGGCGTATTGGTCTGAGCAAACTTTACGTGGAATCGATACTCGCGCTCAATTACTGGATATCGAAGGTGTATTGCAAGGCGATAAATACGCTCAAATTCGTGATATCTATTTGCAACGCCTGAACTATTCTATTGCCGAGAAAAAAGGTATTGCTGAAGAAAACTTATTTATTGATGAAGAAGATGACGATATTGATGAATCTGAAGATAATTCAACAGATGTTTCTTCTGATGATTCTACCGATTTCATTGATGATAGCAGTTCAGATGATACCGACACGGTAACAACTGAATAAATAAAATTTTTCAATTGGCTGGTGTGGTTTTTCCCTCCAGCCATCATTAGCTTGCTATAGTACACTTATTGTCTATCGAAGGATTCATCTAATTCTTTATGTATTTCATTCAACCTACTCGTGATATTCCATATTTAGATCAGGTACTTGATGCGCTTCCTAGCGTACAAATGATTAACATTGAAGATCTAGACTTGTATGATCCAACGATCATTGCAATTGCTGATGTTGCTGACTTTTTAAATCACCAATGGACACTTCCTACCATTGTGCTCGCTTTTGAGCATGAAGGTGCTGCATTAGCTCAAGCTTGGCAACAAGGTGCTTTAGCAGGATGGGTTTGGGATCATATTCCAACCAACCTTCAAGTGGCACTCACTAAAATTGATGCGCAATACAAACGTAATCAAGACAGCCGTGATCTCCCTTCTGCTGCAGATTTGCAAAAACGTTTACTGCCCAATCCGATTGAACTCCACAACTATAAAGTTGAAACATTCTTCCAACCATCTGCTTATTTATCGGGTGATTGGTACGATTACTGGAAAATCAGTGATAAAGAAATCATGTTTTATCTCGCAGATGTGTCTGGTCATGGGGTGACGAGTAGTTTACTAACCTCATGGATGGCTGCTTTCCACGGTCGTTCAAAAACCCCAAGAGAGTTGATCAAAAAACTCAATGGTATGTTGGTTCAAGAAAATATTGAAAAGCACATTACCATGATTGCGGGGATACTCAATCTCGATACGCATGTCTTGAAATGGTCTAGTGCAGGGCATTATCCGCCGGCCATTTTATTTGAACCTGGTCTTCCCGCAAGAATTTTAAACACCAGTAGCTTCCCACTCGGCTTAACTGAAGACCTAGAAGTGGAAGAGTTTGAATTTACCTTAAATCGTTATTCGCGCTTTGTAATTTGCTCGGATGGCGCACTTGAACCTTTTGACGGTGGATTGAATGAACAGCTAGGTCAATTGGTTTATCACTTGCAAAATCAATCATTTCAAGCACCAGACCATGTTGCTGACGACATTGCCATCCTAAGTTTACGTCGAATCAATTAATCACGAAATCAATCACTTAAACCGAATACGACTTTCTGATCATACTCGGCTACTTGAGTAAGCTGTGCCCCTATGGGATAATTTACTATCCTTCTCTGCAAATGGCATTTATATGTCAACAGGTCATGTTGAATATGCAAGCTTGAACGGAACGCATATTTTTAAGCTTATTGGCGAAGTGCGTGCCCAATCTTGTATTAGTCTAGACAAGTTATTAAACAAAATTGAACAGCAACAAAATGTCGTCGGTGCAATCGTTGATTTAACCCAAACGACATTTATCGATAGTACTGTTCTTGGCATTTTGGCGAAACTGGGTTTGAAGCTCAAACAAGTTCACCATATCCAAGCGGTAATGTTGTCTACAAACTCTGATATCACAACGCTTGCCAATAGCATGGGTTTAGGTCAAGTGTTTGTTATTTTGAATTATTGTGGTGATCCAAGTGTATGCACTCGCGCACTTATGGAAGAACACATTACCCATAGCAATATGCTGAATACGGTTTTAGATGCACACAAAACGCTGATGAAACTGAATGATAGCAACCAAAATATGTTTGAGCCTTTGGTCAAACAACTGCAAAAAGAGCAGGATAATCTAGTGCAACCCAAGCAGCAAAATGTCTAATTTAGGTTAATCACAGCAGAGACCCACTTCGCATGACTTTACTTTCCGTTGCACAAATGAATTCTCAAAATGACATTGAAGATAACTTCAAAGTGATCGAGTCATTGATGCAACAATGTCAGGCTCAAGGTGCGAGTCTCATTGTATTTCCTGAAAATTTTGTCTGCTTTGCCGCAGGTAAACAACGCGAAACCGCGGCGCAATTTGAAAGTATTCAGCAGCGACTAGAAAAACTCGCACATCGTTATCAACTTTGGATTGTTGCGGGCACACTCCCATGCCCTTATCGTCCAGATGGTTCAATCATTCAAGATGGCCGTGTCCGTACTGTTAGCCTGTGTATCAGCCCTGAACGTACCGAAGCACGTTATGACAAAATTCATTTATTTGATGTGCAAGTTGGTGACGCTGTCGGTGGCTATCAAGAATCAAAATTCTTTGAACCTGGTACTGAAACCGCAGTTGCAACAACACCTTTTGGCAATATTGGCCTGATGGTGTGCTACGACTTGCGCTTTCCTGAACTGGCTTTGAAACTTCGTAGCCAAGGTGCAAACATTTTAACGGCGCCTGCAGCTTTTACTTATACCACGGGTGAAATGCACTGGCAGTTGTTACTGCAAGCTCGTGCCATGGATAGCCAATGTGCTGTACTGGGTGCCGCACAACAAGGTTGGCATGGTGAAAAGCGTCAAACTTGGGGGCATGCTGGAGCAAGCAACAGCCGCGGTCAAATTTTAGCAATCACCGCAGAAGAAGGCGCTCAACTACTCACAGTTCCTTTTGACTTAGACGAGCAGCAACAGATTCGCGCATCAATGCCACTGATGCAGCACCGTGTTTTGGTTCAATATTGATTTTCACTCTGTATAAAATTACAAAAAAACTGAATATTATTTAAACAAAATCCCCCACGATATGATTTTGAACCATCATCTGAGGGATTAGAAAAATGACTTTAGAAAAAGCAGTTTATACAGCCCATGCAAAAGCCACTGGTGGTCGTGATGGTCGTGCAACGACGTCCGATGGTTATTTAGATGTTCAATTGGCGGTGCCGAAAATTATGGGGGGTACAGGTAATGGTACGAATCCTGAACAACTCTTCGCCGCTGGTTATTCAGCCTGTTTTTTAGGTGCAATGAAATTTGTGTCTAACCGAGATAAAATTTTGATTACCCCTACTGCCTACGTCGAGGGTGATGTTGGTATCGGCCCTATTCCAACAGGATTTGGTATTGAAGTGACGCTTAATATTCATCTTGAGGGTATGGATGCAAGCGAGGCACAGAAATTGGTCGATGCTGCACATATTGTCTGCCCTTATTCCAATGCAACACGTGGCAATATCAATGTAACGTTAAATGCGATTACCTGATGAACTCCTACCCTAAAACAAAATGTTTTAGGGTAGCTTCCTAAATTATCAAAATAAATTTTATAAAAAATATAGCTTTATATTTCAAACATAAATAAGATAAGACGAATAATTAAAACCGAGTTTATAAGAAATGTCTGCGTTATTTTATGTATGGGATGCTGAACAGCATCATTTTCAAACAACAATTTCTACATTAGAACAGGCAGAATATTTTGCAACCAATCCTCAAGATTTAGGTTTTACAGAAAATCTGAAAAATTGGCTCATTGAAGTTGAAAGTATTGTGACTAATCCTGAACTTGCAGAAAACTTTGATGAAGAAATTATCCAGTTCTTTAGTAATGTAAAAGGCTTTTTTAATTTTTCTACAAATGTTTTTGTCATCGAATATATACAGGAAAAAAGTAAATACCTTTATAAAATATTGGTTGATACACTACGTAAGTATAATCTCGTTGCTTTTGATGCAAAACATTATGTGTTTTTTAGTCGGGATGTTATTTTCCCCGATCAGAAAAGTATTGAACAGATGTTAAGCTCTGTCGAAGCAGTATCAAGAGAACAGTTATTACAATTTAAAGCTATACCACAAACACAAGAGAAGCTCAGTATTTTTGCAGATCAGTGGTTAGATTTAAATAAAGAATCTTTAAATTTTATAAAGCAGAGAAAAAAAAATCAATTTAACGAAACTATATATCATCGAGATTTTAATGATCAAATATATGAAGGTATATTAATACTATGTTCAAGTAAAAAAAATGTTTTAGCATATAGCCAAATTGCTTTGGGAAGTTATATTCAAATTTCATCAGAAAAAGCAATCCGTATACTACGCCAACATTTTATAGATGATCATACCTTGCAGTATTTACCCAATATTCATGGAATAGAGGGGGAAGCAATTCATTTTAATGATCCACAACAATTGCAGCACGTGTTACAACAAGTTTATGATTTTTTAATTTATGATGAAGAAAAACATAAAGATCTGGAAACTTTAAATCAGTGGTTGAATCATGGAGATGAAAAAGAATATATCACAGGTCTAGGTGCTATCTCACGTTTAGTGTTAGCAAAGTATGTTAATGATCCTTTATATAATCAATTGATGCAGGAAGCTTTGCCATATGTAAATAGAAATAGATTTTTTAAGAATATGACTTTAGAACAATTCTATGAAAGATTAGAAATGGAAATAAAAGAGATTTTAGAAAAATAAGCTAATTTCATACCTACCAAAATATAAGATGCACTTTATAAGTACATCTTATATTTAAAAATTACAGAAAAACTCTCTACTCCGCCGCTTCATTGGTGACTCGAAGCACTTCTTCCAATGTGGTTTTACCGGCCAACACTTTGCGCAAACCATCATCACGTATTGAACCCGCATTTGCACGTACATGATTTTCTAACTCAAACTCTGCAGCATTACCATGGATGAGGCGACGTGTTTGCTCATCAATCGGGACGATTTCATAAATTGCGGTACGCCCTGTAAATCCAGTATGCGAGCATTGTTCACAACCTTTAGGTTGAGGCAATTTTAACTCAGCCGATGCATCGAGATGCCTAAATAAGTCTTTTTCAAAATCATCGGCATCATGCCAAGTCGCACAATGACGGCACAAGGTTCGAACCAAACGCTGTGCCACCACACCGATCAGTGAGCTTGACAGTAGAAAGGGTTCAATCCCCATGTCTTTAAGACGGGTCACCGCACCGATTGCTGTATTGGTATGCAGCGTTGAAAGTACCAAATGGCCTGTTAATGACGCTTGTACTGCAATTTCAGCAGTTTCTAAATCACGAATCTCCCCGACCATCACCACATCTGGGTCTTGGCGAAGCATGGCTTTTAATGCACGAGCAAAGGTCATATCCACTTTGGTATTGACCTGCGTCTGCCCGATCCCTTCAAGTTGATACTCAATTGGATCTTCCGCAGTCAAAATATTTTTTGAACCATCATTTAGATCAGACAATGCCGCATACAGGGTTGTGGTTTTACCTGAACCGGTCGGCCCTGTAACCAAAATAATGCCATGCGGACGATGTACCAGTTGTTTCAATCGATCATAGTCATGCTGCATCAAGCCCAAATGGGTCATGTTTAAACGCCCAGCTTGTTTATCGAGTAAACGCATCACTACACGCTCACCATACGAAGAAGGTAAGGTTGATACACGAACATCGACTTCACGGCCCGCCAAACGCAGTGAAATACGACCATCTTGTGGAATTCGCTTTTCTGCAATATCGAGTTTGGCCATGACTTTGATCCGTGACACCAACAATGGCGCAAGTTCTCGACGTGGCTGTACAATTTCCCGTAACTGACCATCGACACGTAAGCGGACAGACAGCTTTTTTTCAAAAGATTCGATATGAATATCTGAAGCACCGACACGGATCGCTTCCGACAATAAGGCATTGATTAAGCGTACAATCGGCGCATCATCCTCCTGATCCATCAAATCTTCAGCTTCTGGTACAGAGTCCGCAAGGCTAAGTAAATCAGGATGATCTTCCAGACCCGCTGCCACTTGTTGAGACTCACCGGTGTCTCCGGCAAAGCTTGCACTGAGTAATTGATTAAACTCTTGCTCACTACATAATTGATATTGTGCAGGATGCCCTAAAAAGCGACGTGCTTCTTGTAAAGCCAACAGTGGCGTGCTTTCACGACGCACAATAAAAGCTTGATCACCCTCATATCGAAGCAATACGCCATGACGTTTGGCAAAACTATATGGTATTTGTAATTGTTTAAGTACTTGCATCACGCATTATAATGATGAAAAAAGTTGTTTTGAGTGTACTCTAAGCATCTGACAGCGTGAAGTCTGTTTTTAGGATTTATCAGGACAAGGGATATACGCATTGCCATTAGAAAATGATTTGACTGAAAAGGAATCCCCAAAACGTAAATGGTGGGGGGAATATCAATTTGAACTGAATCACCCGCGCAGTTGGCAGTTTGGGTCTTTATTGTTTCGTGTGACGCGCGGCATGCAAGAGTGGCGTATGGAATATCATCGCCCGACCTTTCAGTTTGACTATGAGCAGCAATGGCATCCGATACAAGACCCCGAATTTGGTTTTCCACAACCCATTAAAATGGAACGTTATATGTTCCGCCAGACGCATGACAAAATTCAAATCATGCCACGTTTGGCAGATCGGTCTGTGGTGATTAAACCGGTCGATCCGATTTATATTCCAGCCGGACAGCGCGGAACGCTATATATCAGCACACCGCTTTGGATTGCTGGTTTTGTCGAAGGTCTTAGAGAACCTTTGTTTGATATACCTGTGATTCTACCAAAAGATACCTGGTTTGGTCCGAACCATCGAATGGGTGAAATTTGCTATGCCACAGCAGTTGATGGTCGTACAGAACTCAAACAACTCAAACCTCGCGCTTTTCGTGCTGTAACCCCTATTGAGTTTCATAACGTGAGTAATCAACAGATTCGCTTTGACCGTATGAATGTCCCTGTACCGGCTTTGCCATTATTTTATAGTGAAAGTACGGGACGTTTATGGACTTCACAAATTCGGGTCGTGCATGAAGGTCATGACAAACCGCCGCGGGTCAAAATTGAAAACCGTACACCGCCACAAGCAGGTGACGTAATTTATCTGCATCCGCCACGCGAGTCAGCCAATGTGCTATTCAATATGTTTGATTCATTTTTCTAACGGTGAGCCATGGCAGATTTAAATATTTCGACAGAAATTACCAGCAGCCTAAAAGGAATGGTCGCCAATCTCAATACCGATCGGCTGACAGAATTATTGGTGGCTGTTTTACTGGCAGTCATCGGCTTTCTGATTGCACGTTTTATCTCAAACACCTTTATCCGCACTGTAGGTATGCGTTTCAATGCCCATCAGCAGTTGGTTTGGCGTCGCGGGATTTTCTATTTCATCTTTTTAATCTTTGTGATGGCAAGTTTAAAAGAAGCCGGCTTTAAACTCAGCGTCTTCTTGGGTGCAGCAGGTATTTTAACGGTCGCACTGGGTTTTGCCTCGCAAACGTCCGCATCCAACCTGATCAGCGGGATGTTCTTGATCGGTGAAGGTTCTTTTGAAGTTGGTGATACCATTCAATTGACACTGATTCGTGGGCATACCATTGAAGGTGAAGTGATCTCGATTGATTTACTGTCGGTCAAATTACTTACGCAGGACAATGTCTATGTCCGTTTGCCGAATGAACAACTGATTCGGGCACCTGTACATAACTTGTCTAAGTTTCCAATACGGCGCATTCCAATTACTCTTGCGATTAACTTTCATGAAGACATCATCAAAGTTCGCGAAGTTCTATTAGATGCCGTCAGTAAATATCCACTGGTCTTGGCCGACCCTAAACCTGCCGTGACCGTCACTGCCTTTCGTGAATCTTCCATTGAGCTGCTTTTTGCTATTTGGTGTCAAAGAGAGAATTTCCTGAAAGTCCGTGATGAAATGCAGGAACGAATTCGAAATGCTTTTGTCGAAAATAAAATTGAAATTCCTGTACCGAAAATGGGTTTTGTTGACCACCCGCTTTCTACACAAGCAAGCGATGCCGACGTCGATCAATATGCCAATGCACAAGAGATTCAACGAGAGCCTCAACTCAAATAATGGTCTATCGACTTGATATGAAAAGCCCTGCATATCATCAAATATGCAGGGCTTTTTATCATCTACTATTTATAGCCATCGACCTGTACAGCTTAGTGATCTCGTACCTTTAAGAACTTCATCATGGTTCAATCTTGTCATTCGGCATGGGCGCAATATAAGCAATTAAAAGCATGGCAAAACCTGCGGCCATAAAGGAAATCACTCGCATGAGAGTGCCGACATGAGATAAATCCAGCAAGACCAATTTCAAAGTGACCAAGACCAAAATACTGCCACCGAGTAGCCAAACTGAACGTAATTGGCGCTGAGTAGCAAAGCGCATACTCACCAAAGCCAATAACACCCACAGCACGGTAAAACTTAGTTGAACGGTCGCATCGCTCCAAATGTCTAAACTGTTATAAGGTGTATCCAGATACATATGTAAGGCACGAAGCACAACATAACTACTTAACCAAAGTAGCCCTAGAACACTCAACACGGCAGCCAAGCTACGATCTAAACCGGCTTTTAACTGTTGATTCAACATCCATAAAAAAGCCGCTAACAACAGCAAACTCACAGCATCAAAAGGATTCAGTATCGGCAAGATATATCCCACAAAGGCCTGCTGGCTATATAATTGCGAACTAATGATCCAACTTAGAGCCAAAAACAAGCTGCTACGTGCTTGCCAAAACATTTTCCAGGCCGGTTGCTGCGCTTGCCAATAACACCATGCACAAAATATCAGCGGCAAAATTACCACACTGATATACGGCATACTGGGTATCAGCGTCAGACTGGTCCACGCCAAGCTGCTCAAAATTCCGAGACTGACCCATTCTTTTTCTTCACGCACACCGAGTAATGGTCGTAGCCAAAGCAGCGTCAAGCTCAGCCCAGCGAATGCAAAATAAATCTGCTCCATCGCTGAATGCCAAAGTAACTGACCGTTCTCACTCACTGAAATAACTTGGTACAGCCCCATCACATAAACAGGCACTAGACCCGTCCACTTAATGATGGACCAACTCCACGAAGCTTTTCGTTTTAACAAGCCTTCATTCACCACCAGATAGGCAAGACTGACGATCAATAGACTCAAGGCCAATTGATGGCTAGTCTGCAGCCAATCTAAGAGCAACATGATGAACATGGTGGTTGCTGAGAGCATTTGCACACATTGAAAGGCAATACTCGAACTTGAAAGCTGTTTATGAAATGCAGGAATAGCATGTGTCACGATAATGGCTGCCAAATAGCTTAAACACACGCCCCAATACATCTGTGCAGGGAAATGTGGCAGTTGAACCAAATAGTACAGACTTGAACACCCCGCCATCACCAAGAGCGCCATGCCTAAATAACGGCTGATATTGGACTGCTTGTATAAGGCATATATAAATATCAACGCACCTTCAACTGCCCAACCGACCACACTCCACTGCTCTTTCAATACTATCGGTGGAATCAATGCCAAGAAAATTAAGGTCAAACTCAAATAACTTTGTGCAATCAGTGGAATCACAGCACTACGTTTACTGATGCTATACAGTACGGCAAAAAGCGCTGCGAATAGCAAGCTATACCCCGCCTGCCATACCGTTTCCTCAAAATACATCAAATACAATGCCAGATAAGCAAGCACTGGTGCGGCAAATATCAACGCAATATCTAAGGCAGGTTTAAGCTGAAAATGCGCAAGATCTTGTTTTGCCAATAACTGACTAAAACGAAAACCCAGCCAGATAAAAATCGCAGCATGGGCTAAAACCAGCACGCTCATCATCTGACGTTCGGTGGTGTATCCATGGTAAAAAGCATATCCACCACCCATGATCACCGTCATCAAAAAAGCGATTTGATTCAGATATTTCCACGGTCTTAAAGTACTCATGACCGCAACAGCCAGATTAATTACAAGATAATAGGCAATAAATTCCGTTGCAGTTGCATCACGAACAGGCAAGGTAAATGGCGCAAGATAGGCAATCAGCATTGCCATGATTGCCAGTTCTACCGACTGCTGTTTTAAACTGAGCCAAATCGTCAATACCATAAGCGCTGCATACAGTACACAGGCTATGCTAAAGCCCGAAATCACGGCATTGTAATAGGCAAAAAATAAAGTCAAAAACAGCGCTGCAAGACCTAGACCTTCTAGCGCTAAGGCAAAACTGCGGTTTTTGGTTTGCAGCCAAAAACCCAGTCCGACAACACCTGCACTGATCAAACTCACGATCAGCAGTTTCATGGCCAAGCTTAGTTGCCAATGCTCTGTGGCAAATCTGAGTAAGAGCACCACGCCAATCACCAAGACCAATACCGCCACTTTTAACACGGGATTGCCTTGGAAAAGCCATTGCTGAATTTGACTAGATAGATTTGGCGCAGACTTGGATGGTGTATTAGAAGGCGTTGAATTGACTACTGCCTGATGTCTAGCTGTACCAACTGCCGTCGCGGGATGTACAGATGATGTATCATGAGAATCAAAATTTTCAGGATGGTCTATTGTCAACGCTGATATTGAAGTAGCTGCATGACTGGATTGCGACTGAAGCGCACGTCCTTGCAATAGATGCAGCTGACGTTCTAATCGTTTCAGCCAACGCAGAAAAAAATAAACCCACAGGCTAATCCCTATCGCAACTAAATATCCCAATTCTGTTAACAGTCCAACGACCGTTAATAACGATGCAATATATAACGGAACCTTTGATGTCACTTGAAATGGTTGTTTTGATGAGCTCAGTGCATCAGCGCCATGCTGCAAATCATCGACATAATTCATCACACTGAGCATAAAACCGATGCCACTGATATAACTCAGGATACGAACATCTAAGTACCATGCCCCGATCCCCACCATGATCAGCGTCATCAACCAAATCATCTTGATTTCATTATTCTGTTTCAGCATACCTGCTTCGTCATTTTCCTGAATGTTTTGATGATACATGAGCCCGACGGATGGATTAAAACTATTCATCAGTGATTCGGTAAGTTACATATACAATCTAGACTCTGCGTGCGGGCAAAAAATCACGTACAATAAAACCGTTTTTAGGATTAGGAAATTATCAATGCCACCATTTGTCTTGGTCGATGGCTCATACTTTTTATTTCGTGCTTACCATGCACTGCCACCATTAACCACTTCAACCGGTTTGCATACCAATGCAATCCGAGGTGCCATTTCTGCCATCCAAAAATTAATGCGTCGTATTCAACCGACGCATATGGCCGTTATTTTCGATACACCTGAACCAACCTTCCGTCATGAATTGTCCCCGATTTATAAAGGTGACCGTCCAAGCATGCCTGAAGAATTATCACAACAAATTCCATATCTTCATGCATTAATTCGTGCTCTAGGGATTCCGCTGCATATGTTGCCGGGTGCTGAAGCCGATGACATTATCGGAACTTTAGCCAAACGCGCTGAAGCAGCCGGTCATCAAGTTTTAATCTCCACTGGTGACAAGGACATGGCGCAGCTCGTTACTGAGCGTGTCACTTTAGAAGACAGCTTCAAAGATAAACCGATGGACGTTCAAGGCGTTTTTGAAAAATTTGGGGTGTGGCCGAATCAAATCATTGACTACCTAACATTGATGGGCGACGCCTCTGATGGTATCCGTGGTGTACCTGGTGTTGGCGCAAAAACAGCAGCAAAACTTTTAACCGAGTACGGTTCGATTGGCGGCATTTTAGAAAATGTTGACAGTATTAAAGGTAAAGTCGGTCAAAACATTAAGGACAATGTCGAAGGGATTACTCTTGACCACCAACTGGCGAGCATTGTTTGCGACCTCGACATGGGCCTTAAATACGAAGATTTGAAACTTGCTGATCCAAATATTCCAGCTCTTCGTGATTTATATACTGAACTAGAATTCCGTAACCAACTGCAGTCATTAGATCATCCGAACAACCCAAATGGTGCAACCTACAAACAAGCAGCCAAAGCCATCAACACCACGGCGACTGTAGCCAATGCACCCGAAGTGGAAGATCAAGCGGACAAAACCAGTGTTGATGACTTACTTGGTGAAGCACGTTATCACACGGTATTGACCCAAGAAGATTGGGATGTGTTATTTAAACGTCTAAGTACTGAAAAGCGTTTTGCCTTTGATACTGAAACCACTAGCCTCGATTACCGCGTGGCACAGATTGTGGGTTTCTCAGTAGCTTTAGATGCACATGATGCCTATTACGTGCCGCTTGCGCATGATTATGAAGGTGCGCCGCAACAACTTGATCGCGACACAATTCTGAATCAACTCAAACCTTTACTTGAAGATAATGACGTACAAAAAATTGGTCATCATCTCAAATATGATGCACATGTCTTAGAAAATCATGGTATTCATTTGGCAGGTTGGTATTTCGATACCATGTTAGCCTCTTATGTCCTCAACTCTGTGGCAACTCGTCATGGAATGGATGACGTCGCGCGTTTGTATTTAAGTCATCTCACAACGACGTTCGAACAAGTGGCGGGCAAAGGTGCAAAACAAAAGACCTTTAACCAAATTGAGCTCGAAACGGCAGCCCATTATGCCGCAGAAGATGCCCATGTGACCTATCGTCTGTATGAAGTACTCGATAAAAAGTTACAAGCCCATCCGGAACTGATCAATATTTTGCACAATATTGAAATGCCGGTTGCCCGTGTTCTAACCTCTATGGAAGAAAACGGCATTGAGCTAGATATGAACTTCCTCGACCAACTCGGTGTGGAATTTGCCAATACCATTCAAAATTTAGAAACAGAAATTACCGATCTTGCGGGTCAAAGCTTCAATGTCAGCTCACCAAAACAAGTGGGTGAGATTCTGTTTGATAAATTAGGTTTAAAAGGCGGTAAGAAGACCTCTACAGGTCAGTACAGTACCAGTGAAAGTGTCTTAGAAAAAATCGACCACCCGATTACCGACTTAATTTTGGAATATCGTGGTCTCTCTAAACTCAAAAGCACTTATACCGATGGTCTGTTAAAGCAAGTGAATAATGACACACATCGTGTACATACCAGTTATCACCAAGCTTTAACGGCTACAGGTCGTCTGTCATCCACAGATCCAAACTTACAGAACATTCCTGTCCGTGAAGATATTGGGCGCCAAATCCGTAAAGCCTTTATTGCACCTGAAGGTCGCATTTTATTGGCAGCCGATTACTCGCAAATCGAATTACGTTTAATGGCGCACTTCTCGCAAGATCATGCATTGGTCGATGCCTTCAATCATGGACAAGACGTACATAAACGGACTGCGGCAGAAGTTTTGGGTATTCCACTCGACGAAGTGACCAGCAACCAACGTCGTCAAGCCAAAGCGGTGAACTTCGGTCTGCTCTATGGCATGTCAGAATTCGGTTTGACTCGTCAGTTGGGTTTCACTCGTGAAGAATCACGTAACTATATTGGTAAATACTTCCAACGTTACCCAGGTGTTTTGGAATATATGGAACGCACTCGCCAAGTCGCACGTGAACAAGGTTTTGTTGAAACCATTTTAGGTCGTCGTCTGTATACACCAGACATTATGGCGAGCAACAAAATGGTGAAACAAGGCGCTGAACGTGCAGCGATTAATGCGCCGCTACAAGGTTCTGCGGCGGATATCATTAAACTGGCCATGATTGCCGTCGATAAAATCTTACCTAAAGATCAAGCCAAAATGTTACTGCAAGTACACGATGAATTGGTGTTTGAAGTTGATGCTGCAATTGCCGATGAACTCTCTGCACAACTGACTGAAGTGATGCAGTCTGTGTTGAAAATTTCCGTTCCACTGATTGTGGAAGTGGGTCAAGGCAATAACTGGGACGAAGCGCACTAATTCATTCACGCCTTTCTCCCTCTAGGAGGAAGGTTGGGATGGAGGTGAGATATCTCCTCGTAGATATTTATTGTTTTATACCTCAATTTAAATCCACAAAAAAAGGACGCCTCGGCGTCCTTTTTAATTTAACTCGTCTTAGCTCAGATTAAAGACCAGTCAATAATGCAATTGCGACTTGCTTCATAATAGTTTCCGCAACCAACAATGCCAAAATCGCAAAAATTGGCGACAAGTCAATCATCCCCATATTTGGAAGAATACGACGGAATGGTGCAAGTAGCGGTTCTGCCAATTCTTGAACCACTTCAATATAAGGTGAACGTGACTGACTAAACATCACCACCCAACTCAAAATAATCGATGCAAAAATTAAGTAACGACAGAAACGGATTAAATCCTGAATCATGGTCACAAAGGTCATAATGATCAGATGGAATGGACTATTCACTGCCACGCCAGACAAATACATCAAACCAAACATTTTTAACAAATACAGAATCACCACCAACACCAAAGCTGCGGTATTGACTCGACCTTTGGCCAAAGTTGGGAAGATTCGGCTAAAGATATCGACAATTTTTGTTGCTTTTGCTGTTGCCAAAACCACAGGGTTATATGGACTCACGGCAGCAAGCTGCATTAAAAAACGGAAAAATACGAGCAAAATTGCAACGTTAATAATGATTCCAAAAATTTGAGCAGAGCCCATACTTGAACTTTCCTAAATCAAATCGAATTATTTGGTGCTTTCGCTTAACTCTTGTGCCAACTCTTGGCTACGCTTTTGCGCTGCGGCTAAAGCGGCCTGAATATTTTGTGAAATTTGAGCACGATCAAATACTTCAATCGCAGCTTGTGTGGTACCGTTTGGAGAGGTTACATTTTTACGTAACTCCGCAGGACTGTTGGCACTGGTAATCGCCATTTGTGCAGCGCCCAATGCAGTTTGCAAGGTTAGTGCTGTAGCCACTTTTTCATCCAAACCCATGTTTTTACCTGCACGGATCATACTTTCCATCATATAGAAAAAGTATGCAGGACCTGAGCCAGAAACAGCTGTAACTGCATCAATCTGAGCTTCTGAGTTTACCCAAAGTGTTAAACCCGTTGAAGCCAAAACTTGACTTGCAAGATCACGATCTTCAGCCGAAACCGCTTCACCTGCATACAAACCATGCGCACCGGTTTGAACTAAAGCAGGTGTGTTTGGCATGACACGAACAATACGCTCTGTGCCTAATAGTTTTGAAATCGTTGCAATTTCTGCACCTGCAACAATTGAAATCACCAACTTCCCTTCTAGCAACCCTTGTAATGGTGCCAAAACTTTTGCCAACACCTGAGGTTTAACGGCAAAAAGAACAATGTCAGCTTCTCGAATTGCTGCAACATTATCATCGGTCACATGCAAATCTTTTTCAGCCAAAAGCTCACGTACTTTTTCTACGGGATCTGAAACTGTAATACGTGTAGTCGGGACACCACGTGCAATCAGGCCACCAATTAAAGCCTGTGCCATGTTACCGCCACCAATGAAACTAATATTACAATTTAGAATTGCGCTCATGATTGAAGATCCGATATTGCAGATTTAGCGTTAAGAGATAATGTCGGTTGCCAGCCAGCTTGAGTACAAAATTCAGACTGTGCCAACCAAAAGCCCTGAGGCGTAAAGACGCCTAGCATAACATTATCTCGGCTTAATATTTGAATAGTATGACGCTGCCATGGAAAAATTTGCGCCTGCTGAATGGCTTTTTTCAACGGCCAACTTCCGACACGACCATACAAATGAATTTTTTCGCCGCCAAGACGTGGGCGAATCTGCAGTTGCTGCCCCAATAATTCAGGTGATAAGCCAACCTCTGAGGGTTGAATCACAAAATGTCCGGCAGGCAACTTGTGGCACTGACCTGCAACACAAGTTACAACCGCAACCTCTTGAATGGGTTCAGTTGGCAGATATTCCGCTTTGGCAATCCGATGAAGTTGCTGTTGAAAGCGCAGATAGTAAAATCCATTCCAGTGTAATGCCGCTTGCGAGTCTTCGCGTGAGCCAATCACTTCTGAAAATAAACGCTGTACCATTTCAAAACTTGGACGATATTGCCCCTCACCTTTCATCCAGTGCGATAACAACTGACGCTGACGTGCCTGACTGAGCTGTTGTAAAGCCGCCAAAGATAACATTTGCGATGAACCACAGGCCGCTAAATCTTGCTGCAACACCTCATATAAAATTTCATCAGCATCTTGCATCAAATAACTGGTTCGACTCAAGGCTTGCTGCATTTTAGGAAATCGATCGCTGAGTAACGGCCACAAAATTTCACGACTCCACGCACGGTCATAGTCGGTATCAAAATTGGTGAGGTCTTGAATATTTTGCACATGCAGCTGTGCTGCCCATTGGCAAATTTGCTCACGTGAAAGATCTAATAGCGGACGCCATAATGTAAAATCTTCACGTACATCGAATTTTTTCATCGCAGCAAGGCCATGGACACCAGCACCTGAAAGTAGCCGCAACATCAATGTCTCCGCCTGATCTTGCTGATGATGTGCGAGTACCAATATTTCATCTGCTTGTAAATGTTGAGCAAAGGCTTGATAGCGGGCCGAGCGTGCTTGATTTTCAAGGTTACCTTGCGCAACCTGGACTTTTTGTATGATGAATGGAAGATTCAGCGCTGCACACTGAGCGCGTACAAACTCGCCCCAAGCATGACTACACGCTTGTAGTTGGTGATCAATATAAATCACCCGTATTTTTTCAGGGCACAAAAACGACATAAGATGCAGCAGCAACATGGAATCCATGCCACCACTACATCCTATTAAAAATCGGCTTTGTTCAGGCAGCGCCTGAATTTGACTTAAGCAGTCAGCCCTAAATTGTCGCTGCCAAACTTCATTAAACGCTGATAACGCGCTTCGCATCGTTCGTTTGCATCCATTGGTTGCAGTTCTTCTAAAGCTTGCTTCAAGACCACTTTCAAATCCTGCATGACTTTTTCAGGGTTTAAATGTGCGCCTTCCGCTTCGTCCACCACGTATTCCACAATGCCCATCTTCTGCAATTTATCTGCCGTCAATGCCAATGCTTCACTTGCTTGTTCTGCTTTCTCTGCAGTTTTCCACAAAATAGATGCACAGCCTTCAGGTGAAATCACTGAATAAATACTGTGAGATAGCATAATCACACGGTCAGCCACGCCAATACCGAGCGCACCACCCGAACCACCTTCACCCAATACCGTTGCCACTACAGGCACTTTGAGTGAAGAAAGCTGAGCTAAGCTGGTTGCAATCGCTTCGGCCTGACCACGCTCTTCTGCACCTACGCCAGGGTACGCACCCATGGTATCAATAAAGGTAAAGACTGGCAGATTAAAACGCTCGGCCATATCCAATAAACGCTGTGCTTTACGGTAACCTTCGGGGTTACTCATACCAAAATTATGTTGTAATTTTTCACGTGTACTACGACCACGGTGCTGACCTACAATCATCACAGGCTGACCATCTAAACGAGCCAAACCACCAATCATCGCTCCGTCATCACCAAATAGGCGGTCACCGTGCAAAGCATCGAACTCTGTAAAAATTTCGCCAACATAATCCAAAAACTGCGGACGTTCAGGATGACGTGCGATCTGAACCGTAGTCCAGGCTTTAGATTGAGCTGCTTTATTTTTCATAGGTCGATCATTATCCCTAACTTAACTGGTCTGTTAATTGATAAATTGTTCCGACTGGATATTCAGTTCAATATCCCAATGCTTAAATTGCACTTGCTCATCATGCAAGTCTGCAACCAACAAAGGCCACTGTTTGGCATCACCAGAAACACTAAGTTGCCATTGTTGCGCATTGTCCACGCTTAATTCAATGGCAGGAAGCATCTCATCGCTGCGACTATGATTTAATAAAACTGCTAAACGAAGCAATAGACATAAGTAAACAAGTTTGTTACCACCGACTTTCATCACATCGACACGTGCATCACTGCGTAACTTACGACGATGATGCGCCACTAAATGTGACAAATGGTTTTGATCAATTTGCGAGAAACCCGGAATATCCGAATGTTGCAACAAATAGGCACCATGACGATGGTAACCACTATGACTAATCGCTAAACCAATTTCATGCAAATACGCGGCACGACGCAGTAAATCACTGTCATCACTGGTCAAATTCAGTGCGGTCGCCACACCATTAAACAGTTGTTGCGCGGTATTTACCACACGCTCAGCTTGTTTTACATCTGCGTTGTAGCGCCCCATCAATGCATGTACAGAACGATCTCGAACATCTTCATGTTGGAAACGACCCAAGAGGTCATACATCACGCCTTCACGTAATGCGCCATCCGAATAGACCAATTTATCGATATTCAGCACATCAAAGACGGCATATAAAATGGCAATACCGGCTGGCAAAACTGCTCGACGGTCTTCTTTTAGACCATCAAATTCCATTTCATTGACATGCTTATATTTAAGCAATTTATCTTTGAGTTTAAATAGACCGTCACGTGTCAGTTCTTCCTGATCGTTACTCCAGCCCATATTGACACAAATCTGACGACACGCTTTGATCGTACCGCTTGAACCGACAACAGTATCCCAGCCCGCAGCTTTATAAGTGTTAGCAATACCTGCAATTTCCTTGCGAGCAGCATTTACCGCTTTATCAAAACTTTTCAGGTTAATTTCACCATCAGCAAAAAACGCTTTGGTAAAAGCGACACAGCCCATTTGCACAGATTCTGTATGAATCGGTTCAAACTCTTCACCAATAATCAACTCTGTTGAACCCCCACCGATATCAATCACAAGGCGGCGACCACTATTTGCCATAGTATGTGAAACCCCTAAATAAATGAGACGGGCTTCTTCACGACCAGCAATGATTTCAATTGGTTTTGGTAAAATTTCAGCGGCTTTTTGGATAAATTCATGACCATTTTTTGCTTGACGCAAGGCATTAGTCGCCACAATACGTAAACGGTTAGCTTGTACAGGATTTAAACGCCCCACAAAACGTGCTAGGCAGGCTAATCCTCGTTGCTGTGCGGCTTCAGTCAAATTTTTATTTTCGTCTAGACCTGCGGCAAGCTGTACTTTTTCTGACATTGATGCAACTTTTTTCACTTCACCATGGTCTACGCGTGCGATAGCCAAGTGGAAGCTGTTCGATCCCATATCGATAGCAGCAAGTAATTCTTCATCAATCAAAAAATCAGACATTATTCAAAAAAACCTGTTCAGAATTGTGCTTAGATTAATTCACATACATGCAATTTAAAAGCCATTTATGAGCAGTTCGAACGGAACTTATCGTTTTTTTATCTGAAGCAATGATAGTCATACACGATCATCGGCATCGTGATCATCCATTAGACAAACTGACCATTCAGGTCGAAAATTTACATAACCCCCTACATTGTTATAGTTGGCTATGTAATACTTATAAGCATAGAGTCAACTTAAAAATTAAATCCGGAGCAAAATCCATGTCTGGCAATATCGTAAATACAACTGATGCAAACTTCCAAGCTGACGTACTAGAGTCTGATACTCCTGTACTTGTAGATTTCTGGGCAGGTTGGTGTGCTCCTTGTAAAGCCATTGCACCTGTACTTGAAGTACTTTCAACTGAGTTTGAAGGCAAAGTTAAAATCGTTAAAGTAGACGTAACTTCTTGCGAACAAACAGCTGTAAACTACAACATCCGTAACATTCCTGCATTATTAATGTTTAAAAACGGCGAAGTTGTAGCAACCCAAGTCGGTGCCGCACCAAAATCTAAATTGACAGCTTTCATCGAAGAAAACATCTAATATTTTTTCGATAAAAACACTCGAAAATACGCTGTTTTACACAGCGTATTTTTTTGGTTGATAAATTGACAAATGCTGTGTTATCTCTTATATTGTTTACTCAAGAAATTAAGGATCTCAAATCCTGTCATTTTCTTACAACACAACACATAAAATGCCGCTCGGCAACAGAATTGTTTTTCACATCTCTCTTCATATAACGAATCAGATCTCTGAATTGTTTTGTGCAAACCAATTGCTATCGTTTCTTGCATGATCGCGGCACATTTGTTGCTCCCTTTTCCAACCTGTACCTCAGAATTTTAGATTCTATCTGACCACCTATGAACTTAACCGAACTCAAGAAAAAACCGATTGGCGAACTCATCAAGATTGCCGAGTTTATGGGCCTCGAAGGAATGGCTCGTAACCGTAAGCAAGATATTATTTTTGCCATCTTAAAGCGCCACGCAATGAACGGCGAAGAGATTTTTGGTGATGGCGTTCTAGAAATTCTGTCGGACGGCTTTGGTTTCTTACGCTCTGCAGCGGGTTCTTACCTAGCCGGCCCTGACGATATCTATGTGAGCCCATCACAAATCCGTCGCTTCAACCTTCGTACTGGTGACACTATTACAGGTACGATTCGTCCACCTAAAGAAGGCGAACGTTACTTTGCATTATTAAAAGTTAATCAAATTAACTACGACACACCCGAAAACTCACGTAATAAGATTCTTTTCGAAAACTTAACACCTTTATTTCCAACCGAACAATTGGTAATGGAATTAGGTAATGGTACAACAGAAGACTTAACTGCGCGTGTCGTTGACTTGGTTGCTCCGATTGGTAAAGGTCAACGTTCAATTATCGTTGCACCGCCAAAAGCGGGTAAAACCATGTTGTTACAAAACATCGCTCAGTCGATTGTTCGTAACAATCCTGAATGTTTCTTGATTGTCCTTCTAATTGACGAACGTCCTGAAGAAGTAACAGAAATGGAACGTACTGTTCGTGGTGAAGTAGTTGCTTCAACATTCGATGAATCACCAGCTCGTCACGTACAAGTTGCAGAGATGGTAATTGAAAAAGCGAAACGTCTTGTAGAACACAAAAAAGATGTAGTGATTTTGCTTGACTCAATTACTCGTTTAGCACGTGCTTACAACACTGTAATCCCTTCATCTGGTAAAGTTCTTACTGGTGGTGTGGATGCCCATGCTTTAGAACGTCCAAAACGTTTCTTCGGTGCAGCACGTAATATCGAAGAAGGTGGTTCACTGACAATTATCTCAACTGCGTTGATTGAAACTGGCAGTAAGATGGATGAAGTGATCTACGAAGAATTCAAAGGTACAGGTAACCAAGAAATTACCCTAGACCGTCGTATTGCTGAAAAACGCGTGTTCCCTGCGATGAACATCAAAAAATCAGGTACACGTCGTGAAGAGCGTTTGATGTCTGAAGATAACCTACGTAAAGTTTGGATTTTACGTAAATTGCTTCATACACAAGACGAACTTGCAGCGATGGAATTCTTGCTTGATCGTATGAAAGAAACCAAAACCAATGATGATTTCTTCGATCAAATGAAACGTAAAGCATCCAACTAAGTTGAATGTTTGACTGAAAAGGCCATCTATAACGATGGCCTTTTTATTTGGTTGACTTTAGTTACACAAAGAAACATTTGATGGATTTCCATGTAAACTTATTTTCAAGTTTATGATTATAAAAAATATATTTTAAAAAACCCTATTCTTTTTAGTAGTTTATTTGCTATTTCGCCAATATAAAACTTTCTCTTAATTGTTATTTTCTGTTAAAAAATGGCCGTTTTTCACCTATTTTTAACGGTTTTTTCAAAGTCACTAGTAGCATTTCAAAATACTCAGTGATAGCATACACGCAGACCAGTTAGACTGCTCTATGCATTTTTAATACCTATTCAAATTAGGCATAATAAAAGCACACAACAGACTAACGCAGGTTATTTTTTAATCTCATATTTTAGAGAGTGATGCCATGTTATTCAAAAAAATCGCTATTGCTGCTGCAGTTGCTACTACTTTAGCTTTCGTTGGTTGTGCTAAAAAAACTGAAGAAGCTGCTCCTGCTGCTGCATCTGAAGCTGCTGCTTCTGAAGTAGTTGCTGCATCTGACGCTGCTGCTGTTGAAGCTTCTGCTGCTGCTTCTGAAGCTACTGCTGCTGCTTCTGAAGCTACAGTTGCTGCTTCTGAAGCTACTGCTGCTGCTTCTGAAGCTCAATAATCTAACCGATTATTCAGCACAAAAAGAGAGCTCTTTGGCTCTCTTTTTTATTGCCTCAAACTTTAAACCCTAGTTCATAAAAAGAGCTAATATTCAAAATACTAAACCCATGCTTATTGAAAAATAAAAACTGAAGATTTAGCTAAAGGAAAGCCACAATCAATCTCTACGATAACTCAACTCAAATATATCGTCTCACCTTAAAACGAATATTCTTCAACCTGACTTGTGCGATAGATGATGAACACTGCGCCTTCTAAATCAAAGGCAAAAAAAAGCAGATCAATCGATCTGCTCATTTCCAACACGTTGACGGAATTTTTGTCCCGCACGGAAGGTCACTACACGACGGGCAGAAATCGGAATTTCTTCACCCGTTTTCGGGTTACGGCCTGGGCGTTGACGTTTATCACGCAACTCGAAGTTACCGAAACCAGAGAGTTTAACTTGTTCCCCAGAGATTAGCGCTTGGCTAATCTCATCGAAGAATAACTCGACCATTTGTTTTGCTTCACGACGGTTTAAACTCGTGAGCTCACTTAAATGATCAGCCATTTCTGCTTTTGTTAATGCTGTCATGAAGCCCTCAATGTCGCCTGGTAAGTGTTTTCCAACACCTGAAGTATGTTATCCATACCGGTTTTGATTTCAGCATCTTCTAATGTACGTGTTGGATGTTGCCATTGAATTGCAAATGCCAATGAGCGCTTGCCTTCTTCGACACCTTGACCAGTGTACACATCGAATAACCAAACTGCGTCTAAAAGCTCACCGCCGGTTTTTTCGATAAGTTGCTGAATTTCACTAACATTAATCTTATCACTAATTAAAAGCGCAATATCACGTCGAACCGACGGAAAACGTGATAATTCTGTAAAATTAGATACATAAGTTTGCAAAACAGCCGATTGATCCAATTCAGCTACCCAAGTTGTCGCCAAATCCAACTCATCTTCTAAAGATGGGTGTAAACGACCGAAGTAACCAATTGATTGACCATTGACTAAGATTTCAGCAGATTGGCCTGGATGCAACCACGTACGTTCTGAACGTACATATTCAACATTTAAACGTGCAGAATTTAAAATCTCTTCTACATCGCCTTTAAAGTCAAAGAAACCCATTGGCTGTGCTTTACCATGCCAAGATTCAGTCGTACGCGAACCTGTTGCAACCAGTGCAAATGTTGGGATCTGTTTGAGATCATGAATGCTGTTCGCACCTTGATAATCAAAACGTAGACCAAGCTCATAGAAACGCACACGGTTTTGTTGACGGTTCACGTTGTATTGCACACATGGGATCAAACTTGATAATAAGGTTGAACGCATCACTGCAAGATCACTAGAAATCGGGTTTGCAAGCGCTAGTGGTTGAACCTGTGGATTCAATTGTTTCTCAAGTTTCGCATCAGCAAAGCTAAAGCTAATTGCTTCTTGATAACCCAAAGCCACTGCAGTTTGACGTAACTGAACCAATTCAAATTGGTCTTGGTATTTCGCCAGTTTGACATCAATCACCGGCAAGCTGATTTGAATATTGTCGTAACCGTGAATACGTGCAACTTCTTCGATGAGGTCTTGATAAATTGCCATGTCAAAACGGTGTGATGGTGGTACAACTGTCCACTCACCTTCTGCTTTCACAGTGACATTACAACCCAAACGCGTTAAAGCATCGGTAATAAATGCAGATTCAACTTTATAACCGAGGAGTTGATCGACTTGCGCTTGGTTCAGTTCAATGGCTTCACGTTTTGGTAATAGCTCTACTTTTTCAGCAACAGTAATTGGACCAAACTCACCACCAGCTAAATCAGCGATAAGCTGAGAAGCACGGTGCATTGCTGTCATCGGCAATTCAAAGTCTACACCGCGTTCATAACGCTGAGATGCATCGGTATGCAAACCAAAACTACGTGCACGACCTGCGATATAGAGTTGATCAAAGAACGCCGACTCAAGGAAAATTTCAGTGGTATCGTCAGAAACCGCTGAACTTAGGCCACCCATGATTCCTGCAATCGCCAAAGCTTTTTGATCATCCGCAATCACCATCACGTTTTCAGATAATTCAACTTCTTGTTCATTCAACAACGTTAATTTTTCTGCTGCTGTTGCTTGGCGTACACGAACTGAACCTTGAACTTTACCACCATCGAATGCATGTAAAGGTTGACCCAATTCCATTAAAACGTAGTTGGTAATATCGACCAAAATACTGTGCTGACGAATGCCTGCACGAGCTAATGCACGCTCCATCCACTCAGGAGTTGGTGCTTTGGTATTAACGTTTTTGATCACTCGACCTAAATAGCGTGGGCAACCATCAGTTTCAACAACAACTTTCTTCTCATCAGTAATTGTTGCAGCCACTTCTGTAATCAATGGTGCAGTCACAGGGAGTTGGTTAATCACACCAATTTCACGTGCAATACCACGAATACTGAAGCAGTCACCACGGTTTGGCGTGATGCTGATATCAATCACATTGTCATCAAGATCTAAATATTCACGCACATTTACACCAACAGGTGCATCGGCAGGAAGCTCTAATAGACCGTCGATTTTGTCTTCAAGATCAATTTCAGACGCACCGCACAGCATGCCTTGTGATTCAACACCACGAAGCTTGCCTTTTTTGATTTTGAAATCGCCCGGAAGTACTGCACCAATGGTTGCTACAGGAGCTTTCATGCCTACACGCACGTTTGGAGCACCACAAACGATTTGTAACGGCTCGCCTGAACCGATGTTTACAGTAGTGACACGTAAACGGTCAGCATCGGGATGTTGAACCACTGTTAAAACTTCACCGACTACTACACCAGTAAATGGTTTTGCAGCAGGAGATAAATCATCAACTTCTAAACCTAACATGGTCAGTTGGTCAGAAAGTGTATCGCTATCAATGGCTGGGTTAACCCATGTACGCAACCAATTTTCGCTAATTTTCATTGTATAAAAACCTATTAATTCTAAATTTCTAATCCTCTCTAGCGTCCTTTTAAAGAAAGAGGACGAACCCTAAGTCATGATGGACAACCCCTCTCCTTTTAGGAGAGGTTAGGGAGAGGTATAAAACTGTTTAAGCAAATTGGCGTAAGAAACGCACATCATTTTGGTAGAACATACGCAGGTCATTAATGCCATAACGCAACATTGCAAAACGCTCTACACCTAAACCGAAGGCAAAGCCTTTGTATTTTTCTGGGTCAATGCCAGCGGCTTGTAAAACGTTTGGATGCACCATACCGCAGCCCAAAACTTCCAACCATTTACCACGTTCATCCATGATATCCACTTCCGCACTTGGCTCTGTAAATGGGAAATAAGATGGACGGAAACGTACTTTCAAATCTTTTTCAAAGAATTCATTTAGCAAGTTCACTAACAAACCTTTAAGTTCTGCAAAGCTGGTGTTTTCAGCCACATACAAACCTTCGATTTGATGGAACATTGGTGAATGCGTTTGGTCCGAGTCACAGCGATAAACACGACCAGGACACACAATACGGATTGGAGGCTGCTGATTTTCCATCGTACGAATTTGCACGCCTGAGGTATGCGTACGAAGTAAATGATTCGCATCAAAATAGAAAGTGTCGTGCATCGCACGTGCAGGGTGATGACCCGGAATGTTCAATGCTTCAAAGTTGTGATAATCATCTTCAACTTCTGGACCGGTCGCAACAGTAAAGCCAGCTTTGGTAAAGAATTGGCAAATACGTTCTTGAACTTGAGTCACAGGGTGAATGCTACCAACCGTTTGACCACGGCCGGGCAAAGTAATATCAACCGTTTCGCTAGCAAGCTTTTGTTCTAATGCAGCTTTTTGTAATTCAGCTTGACGAGCAGTCAGTGCGCCAGTAATCGATTCACGAACGGCATGAATTTGAGCACCAAAAACTTTACGTTCTTCTGGGTCCATTTTACCGAGCGACTTCGATTGTTCCGCGAGCTGGCTTTTCTTCCCTGTAAATTGCACTCGCACTTGGTCGAGTGTAGCAAGGTCCTCTGCTGCTGCAATCGCAGCGAGCGCTTCAGTGGTCAGGGCTTCCAGTGACATAGTAACTCTCAAAGCAACAATTTAAAAAAATAATATAAACCCCTTATTCTAACAGTTTTTAGCCGTTATGATGAAGCGCATTCACAAGTTAAAATTGCATTAGCATCAAGTTTTAAAAAAAGTATAAGATAAACACAATATCAATGGGATCCAATCTTTATGGCACTCGATCCAATCTGGAAACAACAGCTCACACTCGTCACTTATGGCAATGAATTTCTCAACCAAGGTTTGAGTTTTCAACGTTGGTTGAATCACCACATTTTTGATCAGCACAGTTTCCATTTTCGTGATTTGCTTTCACAGCATTTATTGGCTCAACATTTCCAAATTTGGCTAGAGGGCTTAAAAAAACAAGGGGTACAACGCTTAAGTTTACATAGCTCTAGCTTGCTGAATGATGAACAAAATCCGAATGCTAACGTTGAACTTCTTCCCTTTGCTCATTTTATTGTGAGCCATGAACAAAATAAAAAGCAGGCATGGATTTTTGGTAAAGAACTTGCCGAGTGGTATAACGCAGAAAATGACTATGAAGCACCGGCATCCCAACAACTACAAATTCGTCGAGAAACTTTTTGGCGCTATGAGCTGAACCATAAACTCATTAAACGCATCGAAGCAGATATGCAGTTACCAAAATGGGATGATATTCATAACTTCACTGAAGCAGAATTATTTTTACAAAAACCTGCGGAAGGTTTTATTGAGCCGGAGGTGTTGGGCACACCTTATTATGGTACGCAGCTTGATCTAAGCAGCGAATCGAATGAATCTACAAAACTTGCACTCTTGCCAACGGATGCACAAGCGGATTTTGCACATGACAGCTTGCATCGCTTAGATGCATTAAACCGCCACATTCAGTCTAAAATTCAGCATCCCTATCATGCAGATGGCAGCATCTATACACCTGAAGAACAGTTAAATTTGCGCCATTTTGCTCAAAAAACTGAAGATTTAACGGCTAAATTTATCGTAAAAGTCGCCAATCACTATAAAACTGCACGTTTAACTCCTGTGGTCGAAAGCTCTCCTCTGGATGGATTTAAAACTGAGCAAAGAAAATCAAATCCTCAGCATGCACACACGCCTAACCCGCCCCATAAACCCGGTGCAGGTGGAGTGATTACCTTAATTATTATTACGGTAGTGATTTGCTTATTGGCTTATTACTTCGGACTTTAACTGTATAAATGTGATCAACATTAAAAAGCCCTTCTCATAGAAGGGCTTTTTTTATAAACATGCTTATGTATGAATGACCTCAAAATTATGAGGTCGTTAAATAATTAAACGGACGAATTTCTAATCGAACGCGATGCTGATCGGCATGTTGATTAATATAATGACTGACAGAGACTACTTCCCCCTCAAGCTCTGCGTCTGCACCATACATGATTTTGACTGCCTCACCTTTGCGGGGAATCATTTCGAGCTCTACAGTAATGCTACCTTGACCCATACCAACTATTTCAGCCAACATTTTATTTTCCTTTTGTTCTTTTCTATCCATACATTAGGCATGGCGCAAAGCTTGGTATAAAGATTATTTCTGTAACTTGGCTGCACTTTTTATTGATAAACATCAAAACTTAAACATCAAAAACATAAGAGTCCAATTGTTCTAAAAATGCATCAACTGCATTTGCAGACTTTAAACGAATCCATTGAATATGTTGATATTCAGGTGCATTCATCATCTGTAGATATTTTTCACGATTCTTTTTATGGGTCTTAATCATCCACCAGACAATGGAATCTCGACCAAACATCCGCCACAAACTTTCCTGATTATTTGAATCTGGCCAAAGATCTTGTTTGGACTTAGCCCGAGAAAATGCGCGCTTTACAGAGCGGTATAAATTGACTGGAAACGGAAGGTCTAACCATATCACCGTATCTATTTCAGACCATTTAACAGGAATCGCCCGAGTATAATTGCCATCAATAACATAACCATTTTTCGCTTTAGCGGTTTCAGCTTCAATACGTGCAAAAAAGATCTCATCAGGACATTCTTGCCAATCATCCAGCCAAAATAGGTTATCTAGTTCAATATAATGCAGCCCTATTTTGTCCGCCAAAGCTCTGGAAAAGGTTGATTTTCCAGTGGCCGATGTACCGACTACGTTTATTCTTTTCATTGTCATGATGATCTACTTGAGTCTGGTGAATCTACTTCAAGATAACAGCATTGGATCTGTAGGTTAACTTTTATTCTTCACGATAATCCAAAAGATCTGCATCGATATTGATAAAGTCAGGTTCAATTGCAGTATAAAAACACACTTTTCACAGACTATATTGATCCAATAATTTTTCAGTTGGTATTTATCCATTCATTTATGGCCGTCCCCCCTATCTGCACGCCTTATAAAAAAACAGATTCTAGCTGTCCCCAGATGAATGAATTAATTCTGCCCGCAATTATGATGAACATGCGCAATATAAATACCTTCCCGTTCTGAGCGAAAAGCACCGTGTGCATGTGCGGGCCTTCAACTGAGCATTAAACAAACCGGCCAAGCAACAAGATCGAAGCTAAACATTGAAATCACGACATAATACGCACAAACCGTGGCTCGGGGCGCAGCACCTACCTAGCCTATTCATTTTCAGATATAATTTAGCGCTAAGCATCGATCAAATATTCAAAATTTAAATATAGTAACCAAACACTTAAATATAAAATTTCAACATAATTATTATGAGACTTTATGAAAACAGAATTTGACATTTATGCTAAAAAACCGCTGATTTCATGGCCAACAATTTTAATGCTTATTTTACTAGGCATTGCGATGGTCTTTATTATACCTTTTTTCAAATGGTTTAGAGATCAAGCTCAACCGCTTAACGTCAGCATAGTGATTGAATACCTGCAATTCACCCTAAAAAATTTCCCGATTTACAAGCTGCAAGCCGATCATGCCCAGCTGATCCTGCTCTACATCGTATCTATAATTGTCATTGATTACTTAAAAACGCAGATTAAACTGGTCATTACGCCTGATAAAATTTATTACCGCTTGTGGAAAATACCTCTCAGCACATTCATTCAGCGGCAGGAGGTAGAATACTGTCAATTTGCCATTCTTGGTATAAAACGCCCAAAACGGATCTCATGGCTGCAGCGTCCTATTTATCAGACTGCCAACAAAGAAAATCCACAGCTTTTATTCTTCCCCCTTAAAAATGTTCAATCTCAACTGCACCTTGCATGCTTAAGTGAACATGAAAAAGGGCAGCTGATTCAAATACTCAAACAATATTATAATTTTCAGGATGAGATTGCGGCGCTGACGCTTTCTCAAGAAGATCTGCAAAATTTAATTCTGCAAACCAAGATCAGCCCGCGGATCGCCTACCTGATTATCGGCAGCGTTCCTATTGGTATTTTGGGCTTATATTTAAACGCGCAAGCGCAGTTCTTTTACATTTCCAATTATCCGGTTTTGCTGTGTTTGGCCATTATTTTTCTGCTGATTTTCATTCCAAGCGTATTGTGGATACAAAAAGATATTCCCAAAATGGCGTTTACAGGAAGCGTGCTGTCCAGTACATTTTTAACGCTGAGCCTGAGCTTTTTTCTAATGCCGGTATTGCATAGTTATTATGCTTTGCATTTTGGCACTCATAAAATGACCGATGCGCAATTACTCTCAATGGATGCAGATGGTCAGAAATGGTTGTTATTAGACAACCAGCAAACTTTTCATATTTTACCCAAAACACCTTTCTACAACACGCACTTTAAAATAAATGCAATTTATGAATTTCCCATTTATTATCATTGGCATAACTATCATTTTCAGCACCGAGACCTTGCTTATGTCCAGCTTAAAACAAAAACCGATTAATATTGGTTAAGCTTACATAAGAATTTAAAGCCCAAAAAAAGACCGCTAAAAGCGGTCCCTTTTTAAGTCATAAAGACTTATGCAGCTAATGCATCTTTAGCTTTAGAAGCTAAAGCAGCAAACGCAACTGCGTCATGCATAGCGATGTCAGCAAGTACGCGACGGTCGATAATCACTTGAGCTTTTTTCAAGCCAGCGATCATACGGCTGTACGACAAACCATTTTGACGAGCACCGGCATTGATACGCGCAATCCATAGAGCACGGAATTGACGTTTCTTTTGACGACGGTCACGGTAAGCATATTGACCTGCTTTGATTACTGCTTGGAACGCTACGCGATATACGCGTGAACGAGCGCCGTAGTAACCTTTAGCACGAGCAAGAATTTTTTTATGACGGCGATGAGCCTGTACACCACGTTTAACACGAGCCATTTATAATCTCCTTAGATGTATGGGCACATACGGCGAACTGAAGCAACGTCACTTACGTGAACCATTACACAGCCGCGTAATTGACGGATACGCTTAGCAGATTTTTTGGTCAAAATGTGTCGTTTGAACGCTTGGTGACGTTTAAAACCGTTTGCAGTTGGCTTGAAGCGTTTAGCTGCACCACGGCGAGTTTTCATCTTAGGCATAAGAACCTCTTTTGAACACCTGTTCGGCACGTCTGCACCATTGCAAAGACGCCCTGCAGGTAAGGGAGCGAGTATTCTAAAGCATCTTTGCTCAAAACAAAAGCGAATCTTTCTACCGAATATCGAACTTAATTAATTTTCTGATATAGATTTTCCGATGATTTTATAAGCGATGTCCAATAGGGCTTATATAATGTCGGCACGCCAACTATTAATGTCCATTATGAAACCTGCACAGGATGCTTTTGCAGCCCTACGTTATCGGGATTTCTCGATTGTTACGCTCAATCAATTTTGTCTGACCTTAGCCATTTTGATTCAAGAAATTATTGTTGCTTATTCACTATATCAAATCACCAAAGACCCGCTAACACTGGGCTTAATTGGTTTAGCCGAAGCAATTCCTTTTATTGCTCTCTCTTTGTGGGGAGGATACTTTGCAGATCGTTTCAATAAACAGACCATTATGAAAATTTGTCTGTTTTTTTCTGTACCGATGCCACTGATTCTTTGGGGGTTATTTCACCAATACGGTCTCGGCCAAATTGATGTCACCCAACTGTCTTGGGGAATTTATGCGGTCATTTTTGGGCTTGGAACGATCCGTGGTTTCTATAATCCCTCGGCAACGTCGCTTAAACCTTTTTTAATCCCGCGGGAGCTCTATGCCAATGGTGCAACATGGACAACGATTGGTTGGCAAAGTGGGGTGATTATTGGGCCAATGCTTGGCGGTTTTATGTTGGCATTTTTAGGCCGTGAAACCAGTTTGCTCAGTGTTGCAGCACTACTAACGGTCTGCTTCGTCCTCATTAATCTGCTCAGTAAACGCAGTTTCCCTAAAATTGAATCTGACAATTTAAAAGATAGTTTAAGTGAAGGTTTTCGATTTATCTGGAAAACCAAAATTGTCCTTTGGGCGATTTCACTCGATTTAGTTTCTGTGCTTTTTGGTGGCGTGATTGCCCTCTTACCGATTTTTGCCGAAGATATTTTAAAAGTGGGGCCTGAAGGTTTAGGCTACTTACGGGCAGCACCGTCTATTGGCGCACTCATCACCATGATTGCATTGACCAAATTCCCTCCAACTCATCATGCATGGCGTAATATGTTATTGGCTGTAGCGGGTTTTGGTGTATTTACCATTTTATTCGCATTTTCAAGCAATCTTTGGTTATCACTCTTTGCACTGGCAATGACTGGGGCATGTGACAGCGTGTCTGTGGTGGTTCGTCAGACCATTTTGCAACTTTATCCACCTGAAAATATGCGAGGTCGTGTTGCTGCGGTGAATGGCATGTTTGTTTCTAGCAGTAATGAACTTGGAGCTTTTGAATCGGGACTTGCAGCAAAATACATGGGCACGATCATGGCGACACTTTTTGGTGGTTGTATGACCATGGCTGTTGTTGCAATCAGCTGGGCAAAAACACGTGATTTATTTGGCGTGGACATTACTCACCAGTCGAAAAAATAAGAGAATATTTTTCATTTACACCTTGCCAGTATTTTCAATACAGGAAATACTGCGCAGCAATATCGACTCAATATCACTCTACGACGTGATGCAAGAATAGACTTATGAAACAATATCTGTGCTTAACCCTTTTGGCCTGCGCTCCATTTTCTACAGCGTTTAGTGCTTCAACCAAAACCCATCAACTTCCGGCACAGAATATTGAAGTTGCTCCTGCGCATTTAACCACGCGTTTAAATTGGTCGGTTTTTCCAAAACCAGTATATGCCAATGAAGACCTCAAGCAACGTGACCGCGCGGCCATTATTCGTGTCACAGCGAATGCAAAAGGTACAATTACCGATGCAAGTGTTGAAGAAAGTACAGGTGTCGATCAACTCGACCGAATCTTAATTTCTGCTGTCAAAAAAGCTAAAGTCAAACCACATTTAGAAAATGGTGAAGCCAAAGCCATTATTGGCTATCAAGCGTTTAATTTGAGAGTTAAAGGCAATACACCTGAATGTGATTTCAACTTTGATTCAAAAGTTTGGAATGCACAAAGTGCAGATAAGAAAACGCCATTCCAATATGTATCTCAACCAAAATTAGATCTCACTAGTCATGAGTTGAAACAGCATGATCGTAAAGTCAAATTTAACTTTAAAGTGGATAAACACGGACAAGTAAAAAAGGTCAAGATCAAGCAAGGCTCTGGCATTTATGCACTCGATCAGAAAGTCGTTGAAGCACTAAGAAATAGTCAGATCTCGGTTAAACGTACTGCGAGCACCCTTTGGATCTATAAAAAGTCGAACTTTAAAGATGAAATTCAATTTAAAGTGAATGGCTGCTCATAATCTCAATTTTTAGCGGCATTAAAATAATGAATTGGCGTGCCGCGCACTGATGGAATGACTATGTTGAAACAATATACAGCAATAGGTCTAATGCTCTGTGCAAGCACAGTGATGTGCACGCAGTATGCTGCCGCTGAGACTGCGCCCGCCAGCGAAGTAAAAATATTGCAAGACAGACCTGTCAGCTGGATGCGCGCACCCAAAGTTAAATTTGAGCCAGGAGATCTGGAAGGACGCCCTAGATTTGTCAATGTCGCAATTGATGTAGACAACTCGGGCAACATTACCGCAGTCAAAATCATCACCAGTTCAGGCTTGCCAGATTTGGATGATATGGTCATTAACGCGGTAAAAAAGGCACGCTTCAGGCCTTATATAGAATCGGGCATCAGCTATCCCTTCCGAGCGACGCAGCCATTTGAATTTAATGCTGATGACTATTCATCGACACGTAAAACACCAAAAAGAAAGCCCATCAAAACCTGCTGGGCTGATTTTGAGCCCGAGGGCTTGCAGCTCCAACAGTCTGGCCAACATAGAACATTTCAATACAAAGACGTCCCCGCAATGAAGCTGCCGATGACGGAATCTGAAGCAAAACAATTCAGCATAGATTTTAGTTTTAGCGTAGATCGTAAGAACCAAATTTCCGATATTCGTTTAATACAAAGTCCAAGTGATCCAATTGCCCGCTTGCTATTAAAGAAATTTGAACTGGCAAAAATCGAAGCGCCACGTAAGTTTTATCAGATCTTTAAAATTCAATTTAAAGAGCGCATTCAGCTGAAAAATATTCAATGTAATTGAAAAAATAGCCCGTAGATAAACAGATAACGTCCAATTTTGGCGATACTGACCAGTGTGAAAAATCGCCAGAAGTTTTCTTTCATTAAACCCGCGATTAAAGTAATTGGGTCTCCAATAATCGGCAGCCAACTCAGTAGCAAAGACCAATAACCATATTTGTGATAAATACCCTGTGCCTGCTGCATTTTCAGCTCTGACACGGGAAACCATGTTTTATTTTTATAATGTTCTATTTTTAAACCGAGCCACCAATTTACACAGGAACCGAAGATATTTCCGATACTGGCCACCAAAATCAGCAGCCATGGATTATGTTGACCATAGGTCAGCAAGCCGAGCAATACGGCTTCGGACTGTAAAGGAAGTAAGGTCGCAGCCCCAAATGCCGCGAAGAATAAAACTAAAAATGACCACATCGAAACGAATGCTTAGAGACCTAATTTTTTCTTCGACTTCAAATATTCAAAATTTGACCAAAGCACTGCTGCAACAATTACAACGATTCTCGACCATTTATATTGTGAAGAAATCGGTTCAATCGCAGCCCGCATCAAGTTTTGATCTTTGGTATGTAAATCTGCAAGAATATTTTGAACATGCACAATTTCAGCGACAAATAGCACTAAGCAGCCTGCAATACCAAAAATAATACTCCAATAGATTCTTGGGTTATTTTCAACAATACGGGTAAAATTTAAGAAAAAGTCTTTCATCGCAAAATCGTCCAACTAAGCCGTCAACAACGCGTTCTTTTCGGCAGCGCCGCATTCTAACACAGCGTTAGAATTTTCTTCCGTCCTATCTAAAATCTTAAGGGGAGTCTTTCCGCACTTTACTTTTATACATGAGACTTCTAATCTGCCACGCAAATATTGAATAATTTTAACTCACTTTATGAAAAAAATTCTTTGCTTAAGTTTTATCGTGTTATTACAAATTTTGACCGCTTTATATGCACAAAGTCCTTCTGAAGTTGCCAAACAACACGTGATTACACAAGATCAAATGATTTGGCAAAAGCGACCTTTCTTTAACTTCAACAATGACGATCTGGGCAATCAAAATCGTGACCTTAGTTTTAAATTGTATGTTTTAGCCACCGGCGAAGTTCAAAAAGCTGAATTAATCAAAAGCTCTGGACTTACACACATTGATAAGCGGGTTGAGCAGTCACTTTTACGTGCCAAGTTCAAACCTTATATCGAAAATGGTGTCGCTTACCCCTTTGTTGCCCTACAGCCCTTCTCACTCAAGACCCTGAAAGAAAACCAAAGACCTTGGTGGAAAAGCTTCTATTCATTTCATAAAAAAAAGAGCATGTTTCCATGCTCTTTTTTTAAACCTGTATTGCTAAGGCTTTTTGTACCGCTGGACGGGCCGTCAGTCGATCGATATAGTCTTTCACGTATGGATAATCTTCCAGCTGAATTTGCTGCCATTCATGACGCAGTGCCCAAGGCAGAATAGCCATATCTGCAATCGAATACTCTCCAGCCACAAATTTTTGACCAATCAACTGATGGTTCAAAACTTTATACAAGCGTTTAGATTCATTTACATAACGTTCAGTTGCATACGGAATACGTTCAGGTGCAAAACGACTAAAATGATGATTTTGTCCTAACATGGGCCCAAAACCACCCATTTGCCACATCAACCATTGTTCAACTTCAACGCGCTCAAACTCATCTTCTGGATAAAACAAACCTGTTTTACGTCCAAGATATTGCAGAATCGCACCAGACTCAAAAACTGAAATTGACTCTCCTCGTGGGCCATTCTGATCCACGATTGCAGGGATTTTATTGTTCGGAGAAATTCTCAAAAAGTCTGGCTGAAATTGATCATTTTCCAAGATATTAATCGGAAAAATTTGGTATTCCAAACCCATTTCTTCTAAAGCGATGGTAATTTTATGTCCATTGGGTGTACCCCAATAGTAGAGATCAATCATCTATATTCCTTTTTAATTTTCAGTAAGGCAATCTCATTTTGCTTTATGTATAACATGTTTAATCCAGTGAAAGCTTGTCAGTTTTTCTGAAAAGTAACGTTAAAATGTGAATTATCACTTTGCTTTTAAAATCACTTAAGGTACAAAAATTCAAAAAATATAATTTTTTTATAAAAATCCCTTGAAAAAAATCAGCACAGACCGATATTGATACATGTACAAGGATCAAACGATCTTGTTAGTGAACAGTGGATGCCAAGCATCACTGAACATTTCTTATTGTTACAACTTTGCTTATTAAAGAGAGTTCTAATTATGAGTAGTTTAAATCTTAACCCACTTTTCCGTCGTAGCATTGGTTTTGATCGTTTCAACGATTTATTTGATTATGCCATGCAAAGCGACACACCAAATTACCCGCCATACAATATTGAAAAAACGGCTGAAAATAGCTATCGCATTGTGGTGGCAACCGCAGGTTTTACAGAAGATGAACTTTCGCTAAACTTAGAAAATCAAGTGCTAAGCATTTCAGGTAAACCAACTGAAGCGCAAGATACAACTGTGGAATTCCTGCATAAAGGCATTGCTCGTCGTACATTTAAACTGTCTTTACGCTTAGATGAACATATAGAAGTGCAACAAGCCCTATATGAAAATGGTTTATTGACAGTGGACTTACAGCGTATTATTCCTGAAGAAAAACTACCACGCCAAATTCCAATTGGCAAAAAGGCATTGATAGAAAGTCCTGTCCAAGAAAATAGCGCTGAATAAGCCCTCATCTAAAAAGACCCTTCGGGGTCTTTTTTATATTAAGAAAATTAGTTAGATTCAAAACATGACAAACAAGAATAAAAAATCATCCCATCTCAAGAATATAGTGTCTCGATTCCAATTTATATGTTTCGTTTTTTATCTATTCTCAACTTAATCTTACCCATAGGTGTTTTTAATGAATCCTTGGTGGGTCTGGCTTACAAGCTGTTCATCTACTCTTTTTAAATTTTGGCGTATCTTGCAAAAAATAATCCTACTCTGTATTACTATCTATTTATATGAAATGTACTTTGTTCTGATCGCTTTTATGACATGGAATATACGACCTAATATTACCAAGATGAAAATCTATTGGAGGGTACTGAAAACCCCTATTTCACGGCCTGTTTTATGTAAATAGATCTCACATAGTTAGCTCAATAAAAAGCTTTGCTCACTTCATACCTACATTAAAACTAAATTAAAGCATTTCAAAACGTCTGAATCGAAACAACGATTGAATATCAATTAAAATATAATCAAATTTGTCTTTCCTAAAGAAACTTACTTAATACCCTCAGACATAAGTTCGCATTCATGAATTTTGCTCTATTTTCCAATCAATACGCAGCAAAAATTATTGGTGCCCTTGAACATCATTGAGATTAAAAAACCAAAATATAGGCAAAAAAAAGCACTGCAAATGCAGTGCTTTTTTAATGGATACTTACTTTTTCTTTTTAGGACCAAGCAGCATACCCATTTGACGGCCTTCCATTTTTGGTGTTTGTTCAACAACACCATAGTCAACCACGTCAGCTTCAATTTTTTGCAATTGAGCCAAACCTAACTGTTGGTGTGCCATTTCACGACCACGGAAACGAAGCGTGATTTTTACCTTATTGCCTTCTTCAAGGAACTTGATAATGGCACGTAGTTTAACGTTGTAGTCACCAACATCAGTACCAGGGCGTAGCTTGATTTCTTTCACCTGTACTTGATGTTGTTTTTTCTTCGCTTCTTTTTGCTTTTGTTTTAGATCAAACAAATGCTTGTTAAAATCCATGATTTTGCAGACTGGTGGCTCAGCATTAGCAACAATCTCAACAAGGTCAAGATCTACTGCTTCTGCAGCACGCAAAGCGTCAGCAAGAGATACAATCCCTTTTTGCTCGCCATTTTCGTCTACTAGACGGACTTCTTTTGCACGAATTTCATCATTCAAGGCAGGACGGTTTGACTTTCCGCCCTGTTGATTACGGTCAGGCTGTTTAATCGCTTTTACTCCACAATGTACCGGCCGCGTTCGGCTACGGCTGCTTTTACTAGGTCAACGAATGCATCAATTGACATAGTACCCAAATTTTTTCCAGAGCGAGTACGGACGTTTACAGTACCTTCCTCAACTTCACGGTCTCCAAGAACCAATAAGTAAGGAATACGCTCTAAAGTACGTTCACGAATCTTAAAGCCGATTTTCTCATTTCTCAAGTCTGAAATCGCGCGGATACCGCTTTCTTTAAGTTTAGCGACGACTGACTCACATGCTTCAGCTTGTGAATCGGTAATGTTCATCACACATGCTTGAATTGGAGACAACCAAGGTGGCATGAAACCAGCATAGTGTTCAATAAGTATACCAATAAAACGCTCGAAACTGCCAAGAATTGCACGGTGCAACATTACAGGCTGATCACGGTCGTTATCTTCAGTCACATAAGATGCGTCAAGACGTTCTGGTAAGTTAAAGTCACATTGAATTGTACCGCACTGCCATACACGACCTAAGCAGTCTTTCAATGAGAATTCAATTTTCGGACCGTAGAATGCGCCTTCACCCGGTTGAAGTTCCCATTCTAGGCCTGCAGCATCTAAAGCGTCTGCCAAAGATTTTTCTGCCATGTCCCAAAGTTTGTCATCACCTACACGTTTTTCTGGACGTGTCGACAACTTCATTTGTACTTCTTCAAAGCCAAAGTCTTTATAAACATCTAAAGTCAATTTAATGAAGTCTGCAACTTCAGTACCGATTTGTTCTTTCGTACAGAAGATATGCGCATCATCTTGTGTAAAGCCACGTACACGCATAATGCCGTGTAATGAACCCGATGGTTCGTTACGGTGACATGAACCAAACTCAGCTAAACGGATTGGCAGGTCACGGTAAGATTTCAAACCTTGGTTGAAGACTTGCACGTGACATGGGCAGTTCATTGGTTTTACTGCATAGTTACGGTTCTCTGAGTGAGTCGTAAACATGTTTTCAGCATAGTTTGCTGCGTGACCTGATTTTTCCCAAAGCGTGAAATCAACCACTTGCGGTGTACGGATTTCTTGGTAACCATTGGCTTGTTGAACTTTACGCATGTATTGTTCAAGCACTTGGTAAATCGTCCAGCCGTTTGGATGCCAGAACACCATACCCGGCGCTTCTTCTTGCATATGGAACAAGTCTAACGCTTTACCAATTTTACGGTGATCGCGTTTTTCAGCTTCTTCAATACGTTTGATATACGCAGCTAACTGTTTTTTGTCAGCCCAAGCTGTACCGTAAATACGTTGCAGCTGTTCGTTTTTCGCATCACCGCGCCAGTAAGCACCAGAGATTTTAGTCAACTTGAACGATTTTAAGAATTTAGTATTTGGAACGTGCGGACCACGACACATATCCAAGTAGTCTTGATGATAGTACAAGCCCATTTCAGTTTCTTCAGGCATGTCTTCTATCAGACGCAGTTTGTATTCTTCGCCGCGTGCAGTGAACTCTTTGATCACTTCATCACGTGGAGTCATTTTTTTGATGACATCATAGTCTTGGTCGATGAGCTTTTTCATGCGCTCTTCGATTGCTGCCATGTCATCTAAAGTAAACGGACGTGGCATCCAGATGTCATAGTAGAAACCTTCTTCAATGACAGGACCAATGACCATCTTTGCTTCTGGGAACAATTGCTTAACTGCATGACCTACCAAATGCGCACAAGAGTGACGAATGATGTGAATACCATCTTCATCTTTAGGCGTGATAATTTGTAGGCTAGCATCTTCTGTAATTAAATCAGATGCATCAACTAAACGATCGTTTACACGACCCGCAACTGTATTTTTTGCTAGACCAGGACCGATGCTTTGAGCAACTTCCATCACAGACACGGCATGATCAAATTCTTTTTGATCGCCATTAGGCAAAGTGATAATTGGCATATAAAAATCCTTAAGGAGTGATGCCCCGTACAATGGAGCATGTCACCGCGAGATTATGATCGAGGGAGACCCTCAAAAGATAAAAACGGTGGATAAATAAAATTCGACCTAAATTTTACACGCCCTGCCAACTTTAATAAACCTCTAATCCCATAGAAGTTGATTTTTCTGCCGCCTTTTACAAGACTCCTGATAATTCAAACAGATTTCAGCCGAAATGCGCTTTATGCTGTCAACATAATAATCACGTTCTAATTCATAAAATTATTCCGAATTTCGAACACCTATACCCACTGAACTCTCTATGTAGGCAGGTATCATGCAAGCACATTCACTTATATCTTGGTCTAGTTTAAAACCGCTCCAAACCCGCTTATGCCCTTGCAGCCAATGTCGATCTTGTGGTCTTACGGCTCGAAGATGATGATGTAGAACAAGTCGTGGTCATGTATGGTCGCTGTCAGCATCGCGGCGCACTCATGGCCGATGCCCATATTCAAGGAGATAAAATCGTCTGTGGGCTGCATGGCTCTCACTATATTTATAAAACTGGCATCAACCCACGTTATCTGAATAAAAATCTGCAAAAGTTTAAAGCGTGGGTGGAAGGCGATCAGGTGTATGTCGATCTTGAAGAAATTCAAGCGTGGGAAAAAAGAAATCCTCAACAATATAAGCGTGATCAATACCAAGGCCTATATGCTGACTCCGCGCCCGCGCCAGAAGAACCATATAATAAATTGATCTTGGAACTCGCACGAAATGGCTTAAGTAAATTTGGACATCATGGCCCGACAGCGGCAATGGGCGTGCCTTTCAATCAACTTCCGAAATGGGATGATATTCAACTGATCACCGCACAACTGTGGAAAATTCCATTGTTAGATAATGCACCCGTAGCAACCGAAGTGGTGATTGGCCCAAATGCTAAAAAACCTTTAAAACTCAACATTCCCGTGTTTGTGTCAGATATGAGTTTTGGTGCGCTATCTCAAGAAGCCAAAGTTGCCCTTGCAACAGGTGCTGAACTTGCAGGTACAGGCATTTGCTCAGGTGAAGGCGGAATGCTTACTGAGGAACAAGCGGCTAACTCCCGTTATTTTTATGAACTCGCGTCTGGTCGTTTGGCTATGACATCGAAAAAGTCAAAAAGTGTCAGGCCTTTCATTTTAAAGGCGGTCAAGCTGCAAAAACAGGTACGGGAGGACATCTTCCAGGCCATAAAGTGATTGGAAAAATTGCAGAAGTACGTAAATTACTAGAAGGCACCGCTGCTATTTCTCCTGCAACCTTCCCCGACTGGACGCATCTATCACAATACCGTGAATTTGCAGAATATGTCCGAGTAGAAACCGGCGATATCCCGATCGGCTATAAACTCTCTGCACAGCATATTGAACGTGATATTGACGCAGCACTGAGCATTGGTGTGGACTATATTATTTTAGATGGACGTGGCGGTGGTACAGGTGCAGCCCCAACCTTGTTCCGTGACAATATCTCAGTACCAACCATTCCTGCGCTTGCACAAGCACGTCGTCATTTAGACCGTTTAGGACGGTCAGATATTAGTTTAGTGATCACAGGTGGACTTCGTGTACCCGCTGACTTTATTAAGGCACTCGCTTTAGGTGCAGATGCCATCGCGATTTCAAACTCTGCCATGCAAGCCATTGGCTGTTTAGCTATGCGTGCCTGTCAGACCAATGATTGTTCTGTCGGCATTGCCACACAACAAGATCATTTACGTCGTCGTTTAGAAATAGACAAATCGGCACAACAACTGGCGAATTTTCTAAATGCATCTGTTGAACTGATGCAAGTCATGGCTCGTGCCTGCGGACATCATCATCTGAATCAATTCTGCAAAGATGACCTGACCACATGGAAAAAAGAAATGTCGAACCTCACGGGTATTCACTACAGTGGATTTGAGTAAGCTTCAAATCATGAGCTTTTTTCAAAACCATTGAACCTAAAAAGAGTCCATACGGGCTCTTTTTTATTCTCTGAAGGTTTCAAAGGCCATGAATTGAGCGGCTTGGTACAACCAAAGCTGTGCAAATTGAGGGATGATCATTTCACTTTGTGCAGGACGTAAAAAAATATAATCATCTACGTCTATGCTGCTTGTCTGTGGAATTTGCACAAGTTCCTGATTACTACTGCGACCATATAATGCATGGGGCTGACTGCCTTGAGGATAAACATAGTCCCCACGCCAATAACCTCCATAAATAAACACAGCCTGAGACTTTGCCCAACGACTGAGCCATTCTAACTGTGGTAATTCTGTCCTTGGCAACACTTTTAGCACGGGTGCGGCGATCCATAAGGCACTTTGAAAAGCGTGCAATTTTTTCAATTCAAAATCTACGGGTTTTAATAACATCGAGCCAAATGAAACTTCGTTACAGACACTTTGCTGACAATGAAAATTAAAACTAGGACTACCACCACCATTCCAACAGGTGTGTTCATCACAAAAGGTTGGGTAGCGCTGTTCTACATAAGCTTTGAATTGTTGATAACTTTGCTGGGACTGTTGATAAGTCTGTTCAGCAGATTGGATCAGCCGTGGAATCTTCGCCACATGTGCGTCATAGCCCATTAATCCTGAAAATTTTAAATGTTGGGGATGTTGAACGATTACATCCAAAACAGCCTTTAGCTCATCGATCGTTTTCAGACCTCCACGGTGTAGCCCCACATCGATTTCAATATTGATGCGTAGACACAGTTGATGCTGCTCAGCAAATTTGAGGTATTGGGCTAAACGCTGTTCACTATCAATCAGCCATTGCACTTGCGATTGCGTTGCCTGCAAAAATGCCTTGTCTGCATGGTGCAAGGCCTGAATCGGCATCGGTTTCCCAAACAACACATCGGCTTGCGGCATCGATTCGAAAAGTGTTTTCAGATGTGCAAAATGAAATAGCATGAAACGCTGTGTCTGAAGCTGTGTAGCACAATGTTGGAGCAATGCCATGCACGCCAAGGATTTCACTACCAAGCGCGGATACAGACTATGTGGTATTTGCTGCTGAGTGATCACCAAGTTGTGATTTAATGCGTCAACATCCACGATTAACTGGGGCATCCCCGTCCCGTTTTGCTTTAACAGCGTATTCAACTGTTGAAAATATGCATCCATGCCATCCCCTTTTTCATATCGTTCAATTGGTCTTCAGTGTTTAACCTTCCACGACGCTTATTCAATCAGTAATTGCTGTAGCTCTGGACTGAGCCACTTTTGCTGAGGATCTAATTCTTGTCGAATATTCAAAAAATCTTGCCACTTGGGGTACACATTTTGAAGCTGCCGCGCATTTAGGCTATGCAATTTCCCCCAATGCGGACGCCCGCCATATTTTAAAAAAATCGGCTCCACGAGCTTAAAGATGACTTGATAATCTTGCTTATAGAACTGATGCACCGAAATTGAGGCCGAATCTTGCTGATAAAACGGACTGAGCCAAATATCATCCCCACGTACAAGTCGATATTCTAGCGGAAAAAACATCGGAACCTTATGTCGTCGAAGGGTATGCAAAATTTCTTCTAAACAATTCATCCCGTGTTGCAGCAGAATCTGGTATTCCATCTCATTAAATTTGGTATTTCGAGCAGAAGGAAAAATTCGACTTGACCAGTCTACGTTCATCGAAGGTTTGACAAAAACACCTAATAATTTTTGTAGCCATGGATTCAGTGGTGGAAAAATTCGCGTCAATTCTGCACAAAATTTGAGTAATACGTCATCATCTAAGCACTGTTCTTTCCGCGGTTGAAGGTTATCTTCTGTCATATCTAAGGTTTTTAAAATAACCTGATCGGCATGACTAAATGCCCAGAACTCAATATGTCGATGTTCATATTGCCATTGCTGCATATTTTGCATGACGTCTTTCAGCGGACATAATCGCGTTTGTTCTTTGAGTTTATACATCGGTCGGTTTTGCAGCTGTACATGCGTCAGCACGCCTAAACTCCCGAGTGAAACACGCCCTGCTTGGAAAATTTCGCTATTCTGTTCAGCACTGCATTGTATTAATTCGCCCTGCGCGGTTAATAATTCAAAACCCGTAACCAATGCCGATAAACATGGTAATTCGAGTCCGGTACCATGTGTTCCTGTTGCGATAGCCCCAGCCAAACTTTGACGATCAATATCTCCTTGATTCATCAGTGCTTGATCAAAAGCCGCGAGCTTCTCCCCCAAATCAAATAATCTTGTGCCAGCTTGGACGGTACTTTGGCAGCGTTCAGCATCGATATCTAGAATGCCTTTGAGATGATCTAAACGTACTAAGGTATCTGTAGTTTTTGCCAAAGGGCTAAAAGAATGCCCTGCACCGACCATACGAATCTTGGGATGGGATTGCACTATATCCATTAATTGCTCAAGATTTTGCGGTTGTATAAATGACTTCGGGATCGACTTCTGAGCACCTGACCAATTTTCCCATGCAATGTCGTGTTGAATTGTCATATTCATCCTTGTCGCCATACTTTTTATTGTATTTAGCCGTATTGTTTTATTTTTGATTTCCGCTTTTGCAATGTTAATGCGCAAGCCATCTTGATTTTTTACTTAGATTATACGAAGTTAAGCATCTTCTCAAATTTAAGTTTATTGTTATAAAACAGTAAATAAGCCACGATCAATTAAAGAAAAAATCATTCGTTTATACCCCCACAAAGACTATTCAAGGCGCTCTACATTATTCGTTAAGCATCATTCAAACCGAATCAACAAAGAAGATCACACACGGAAATATCTGCCAAATTAGTATAAAAAACCAACAAACCCTGTATATTTTTCAACTAAATTATTTATGCTAAAAAATCAATTTTGAGAACCACAGGGTTCATTTTCGTCACTTTACTGTTTTTATTTTATTCAATTTCAATAACTTAAAAATTTAGTGTAAATACTCGACTAAAGCATAAATGCAGAGAAGCTACGGACTGAATTATTGTTAAGTTAGATTTAAAACAAATAGACATGGACTTGGAGTACCACGATGGTTAGCGCATACGATGAATTGCCACGGACCCCGGCAAATTTTGTGGCACTTTCGCCTCTACGTTATTTAGAGCGTGCAGCTTATATTTATCCTGATCAGGATGCCATTATCCATGGCAATCGTCATATTTCATGGCGCCAAACGTATAACCGCTGTCGTCAATTTGCACATCAGTTGCAACAATTAGGCATTGGCAAAAATGACACCGTGTCTGTGTTATTACCGAACATTCCGGCTATGGTTGAAGCACACTTTGCCGTACCGATGGCAGGTGCTGTACTAAATACGCTAAATACACGCCTTGATGCGAAAACCATTGCCTTCATGCTGGAACATGCAGAAACCAAAGTCCTGTTGGTTGACCCTGAATTTACTCAGGTTGCCACAGAAGCTTTAGCTTTGATCGATCAAGACATTTATGTCATTGATGTTGCAGATGCTGAATTTGAAGGTACAGCACAACCGATTGGACAAATCGAATTTGAAGACTGGTTGGCGCAAGGCGATGCCAACTTTGAATGGCACTTACCTCAAGATGAATGGGATGCGATTAGTTTAAGCTATACCTCGGGTACCACAGGGAATCCAAAAGGCGTGGTGTATCATCACCGCGGCGCATATATCAATGCAGCGAGTAACATCATTGCTTGCGGCATGACGCCACGTGCAACGTATCTGTGGACGCTTCCTTTATTCCACTGTAATGGCTGGTGCTTTGCTTGGACAATGGCAGCCAATGGCGGAACCAATATTTGTCTACGTAAAATCGACCCTGAACTGATTTTCAAATTGATTGCAGAACACAAAGTAGATTATTTCTGCGGTGCGCCAATCGTACTTTCAATGATGATCAATACGCCTGAAGAGAAAAAAGCACAATTTGACCATCGCGTTGAAGTGATGGTTGCTGGTGCAGCGCCACCTGCAGCGATTATTGAAGGGATGCGTAATATTGGTATCAATGTCACACATGTTTACGGTTTGACTGAAACCTATGGTCCATCAGCACTTTGCGCATCGCAAGCTGGTTGGTCTGATCTTTCCATTCAAGAACAAGCACAGTTGCATTCTCGCCAAGGTGTGCCATACCCGCTTCAAGATGGCATGAAAGTCATTGATCCTGAAACCATGTTACCTGTTCCGCATGATGGCCAGACCATGGGTGAAATCATGTTCCGTGGCAACATCGTAATGAAAGGCTATTTGAAAAACCCAGAAGCAACGGCTGAAGCCTTTGCCGGTGGCTGGTTCCATACCGGCGACTTAGCCGTCTGCCAACCTGACGGTTATGCCAAAATTACTGACCGCTCTAAAGATGTGATCATTTCAGGGGGTGAAAACATTTCATCGCTCGAAGTAGAAGAAATTCTATATCAACACCCTGCTGTACTGACCGCTGCAGTGGTTGCAAAACCTGACCCTCGTTGGCAAGAAGTGCCTTGTGCCTTTATTGAATTAAAAGCAGGTAAAGAAGCAACGCCTGAAGAACTGATCGAATTCTGTAAGCAGCACCTTGCACGTTTCAAAGTACCTAAAGATGTAGTGATTACCGAAATTCCAAAAACCTCGACAGGTAAACTTCAGAAGTTCGTTCTCCGTGAATGGGCTAAAGAGCGCGCTGTTGGTGAATTTGGTTAATATTAAAACTCAAAAGCCAAGCATGATTTTTTCAATCATTTAAGCAAAAAAAGCGACCTAATCAGGTCGCTTTTTTGATGTGAAGTCTATAACTTCACGTTTTGCTTCAATGATCAGATCATGTTGAATTCTCTGATCATTGAGCTATCTAAGTACCTGGTTATCTAATCATGCATTAGTTATCAGATAATAAAGCCACTTGTTGAATGTAGTTAAACAATTTCAACTTTGACGCAGTCAGTTCTTCTTCGCTTACATTTTTTGCTATATCACGTTGAATACGCAAAATATGCTGACGAATAGGATGATGTTCAGCAGCATTATGTGCTTTCATGAACTCTTTAATGACGGGATCACCTTGGGCAATCATACGTTCAGTCCAGCGTTGAAGCTGCGCTGTTTTTTTCGCACCTTGCTGCGGGGTTAAGTAAGATAAAATCATGGTTTCATCTTCATTACGCAGTAATTTACCTACACGTTGAAACTGACGGCGTCGCGCTTCATGTGAAGTAATGGTTTGTGCATCAAGTAGTGCTTCGATCAGACGCTCTTCTACAGGAAGATTTTTAATCTGTTTAGGATTCAGTTTTGCAAGTTCCTCGCCCAAAGCAGCCATACGTTGTACAGCTTTCTTTTGCTCAGTTTTACTTGCACGTCCTTCTAAGGATTCAAAGTCTTCTTCGGTATAGCGGTTCGGTCGACGTGCCACGTTTAATCTGCCTCGTAAAATTTTGCCGCAAACAGTGCTTGAATTTCAGATAAAGCTTTTTCTTCATCTGCACCTTCAATCACTAAGCGTAAAGTTGTGCCCTTGCCTGCGCCAAGCATCAGCAAAGACATAATATTTTTGGCATCTACTAATTTTCCACCCTTACCAATTTGAATCGACGAGCGAAATTTGGTCGTGACTTCGATTAGCTTGCCAGATGCACGCGCATGTAAACCCAGTTTATTAATTACGTCAACAGTTGTGTCGATCATGACCAGTGCTTCATTTCTCTATGTAGAACCTGAATAGACCATTTTGCCTCAAGTGCTTTTTTTAGTCTATCTACGATATATACCGAACGGTGTTGCCCACCTGTACAACCGATCGACACCGTCATGTAATGACGATGCCCTTCGGCAAATGCCGGCAGCCATTTATCCAAGAAATTATAAATATCTTGGAACATTTCATTGGTTTGTTCACTTTGCTGTAAAAATTGACGAACTGGCTCATCTAATCCTGAATACTTGCGTAATTCCATATCCCAATGCGGATTGGGCAAATGACGGACGTCAAAAACATAATCTGCATCGAGTGGAATACCATGCTTATAGCCAAAAGACTGTAAGATCAAAATTAAATTATCTGCCTGTCCGAGTTTAGACAGCAAGGTATGTTTTAAATCATGTACGCTCTTATCAGTAGTATCAATATGTACTGTCGAGCGTAATTGAATCGGCAACAGTAAAGATTTTTCTTCCTGTATGCACTCATTTAAACTTTTGAAACGACTTGCCAACGGATGGGGACGTCGAGATGAACTGAATCGCGCAATCAATTCCTGATCACGCGTGGTCAAATAAATAATATCGACTGAGCCATGGCGTTGTAGCTGTTGAAAAACCAAATCGAACTCTTGTAAATCTGCACGTGTACTGCGGACATCCACACCCAGTGCCAATTGTTCAAGATTATTTTCTGAATCGAGTTTTTCAACAATTTCGGGGAGTAAGGCCAATGGCAAATTATCGATACAGTAATAACCCAAATCCTCAAGTATCTGTAATGCAGATGACTTTCCAGATCCAGATTGTCCTGTAACAATTAAAATGCGCTTCATCGCTTGCTACCCCATAGCCGTTTTAAACTGCAGTATATTTAACCTGCATATTATCAATAAGACGTGTTGCGCCTAATTTAGCCGCAATAAACAACACCACGTCTTGATCAAATTCTTCAATTTTCTGTAATTCAGGTGTACGTGCTTCAACATAGTCCACAACAAAACCCGCTGCTGTCAATGTTGCTTTAATATTAGCTAACACATCTGCCAGTTGAGTTCCAGCATGTAATTCCGCCTCAGCCGTTTTCAAGCTTTGGTAAATCGTTGGTGCAATCGCACGATTTTCCGCACTTAAATAACCATTGCGTGAGCTCAATGCCAAACCATCTTCAGCACGAGTAATCGGCACACCAATCACTTCTAGTGGAATATTTAAGTCACGTACAAACTGACGAATCACTGCAAGTTGCTGGTAATCTTTTTGCCCAAAGAATGCAAAATTCGGTTGAACAATATTAAAGAGTTTTGTCACAACAACAGCAACACCATCAAAATGACCCGGACGCTGTTCGCCACACAAATCATTGGTAATGCCGCCCACGCTAATATTGGTTAAGCGCGGTTTGTTGCCATACATTTGTTCAACAGTCGGTGCAAACACGATGTCACAACCCACTTCAGCCAATAAGTGCTGATCTTGTTCCAAAGTACGTGGATAGTTGTCAAAGTCTTCATTTGGACCAAACTGAATTGGGTTAACGAAAATACTCACCACCACGACATCACACAGTTTACGTGCTTCACGAACTAAATTAAGGTGACCTTCATGCAAGTTCCCCATCGTTGGTACAAAACCAATGATTTTGCGCGCAGCACGTGCTGGATTTAGCGATGCACTTAAACCTTGAATCGTTGTTTCAGTTTTCATGTCTTACAGCTCAATTTGGAATGTATGTTCTTTGGCAGGGAAACTACCATCAAGTACGGCAGCATGATACGCCTTAAACGCATCCACTATTGCTGTTTCCCCTGCTTGCTCTTTCATAAAATTGCGAACAAATTTCGCCACGTGACTAAACGTCAGTCCCAACATATCTTGTTGAACCAAGACTTGAGCATCCGTTTCTGCACCGGCACCGATCCCAATCACAGGTGTATTTGGGAATAATTCACTAATTTCTTTACCCACTTGGGCAGGAACACATTCCAAAAGTAAAATTGCTGCACCTGCATCAACCACAGCTTTACAATCTGCAATGAGTTGATCCGCGGTTTCGCGTGTACGTGCTTGCACTTTATAACCGCCAAACACATGAACCGATTGCGGAGTTAACCCTAAATGCACACACACTGGAATACCATTACGGGTCAATACTTCAACTGTTTCTGACAACCATGCGCCACCTTCCAATTTGACCATCTGCGCGCCTGCTTGCATCACGATCTTTGAATTCACTAAAGCGTCATTCAAAGTGGCATAGGTCATAAAGGGCAAATCAGTCAGAATAAACGCATGTTTATTGCCACGACGCACTGCTGCAGTGTGATATACCATATCTTCAACAGTGACAGGCAAAGTTGAGTCATTGCCTTGAATGGTCATCCCCAATGAATCACCAATCAGAATACTATCGACTTCAGCAACTTCCATTGCTTTTGCCATGCTCGCATCATAGCAAGTCAGGCAGGAGAATTTGCGGCCTTCCGCTTTAAATTTTTTCAAGTCACTTAGACTAATCATTTCAATATTCCTCAGATGACGGCTTTCTCAAGTGGTCATACAAAAATTAAAGATGGGCCCAGTTTCCTGCATCCAATACAGTTAAATTTGGATTATTCAAAATAGGTAAATCTTTTAATGGTTGTCCTTTAATCTGTAGATTCTCATCTAAATCCAACAAAGGTTTCAACACAAAATCACGTTCTAAAACACCAACATGAGGCACCGTCAAACGTTCATTTTGAATGTGCTGTTCACCATAAATCAGTAAATCTAAATCCAGTGTACGCTCCCCCCAATGACGTAGGCGTACACGCCCCGACTCTTGTTCAAAGCGTTGCAATTCATCCAACAAGGCCAAAGGTGCTAGATCAGTTTCTAATGCAACCGCTGCATTTAAATAATTCGGCTGATCTTGTGGCCCCATTGGCGGGCTTTGGTACAGTTGTGAGACCTTCAATGTTCCGAGTGTTGCAAGTTTATGTACCGCTTCACTGAGAATCTGTAGAGAATCACCTAAATTACTGCCTAAACCAATATATGTCAGCGTCATTGTGTTGGCCCAAAAATAACCTGAGTCAAATCTCGTTTCACACGTTTACGTTTTAAAATCGGATGATCTGCACCAATTTCACCACTGGCTGACGCTGCAACGATTGACACTGTCGCTGGACTGTTGGCATGTGATTTAGGCTTACGTTGACGGCGACTTCTGCTTTCTGGTTCATTCACCAGCGGTTCAATTTCAACTTGCTGATGAGTAGAAGTTTTGGCTTCCACATCTTCATGCGCCGCTTTACGACGACTCTTGGCACGTTGACGATTGTATTGGCTAATTGCTCGTTCTTTTTCGTCAGTGCTCATCTGCTGATAAGCATCCCACCACTGCCCCATGCCTTGCGTGCTTGTATCGCCCGATTTTTCACGCAGCAGCAGAAAGTCAAAGCCTGCACGGAAACGTGCATGACCTGAAAGTGCTTCAATTTGCTGTGGTTTTGGACTTAGTAAACGGGTTTGCATTTCCCAAACCTCACGAATAAATGTTTCGGCAAAGCGTGGAATAATGGTTCGTGTAGCCTGACGTTTCAATACATCCAAGCCTGCTTGAGCACGTGCTTCAGCAGGAACAACACCTTTATTTAGATAGAACGTACAACGCTCTTGGAACGGAATCCACAATAACACGGCATAGAAAAATGCAGGGTTAATAGTTTTCCCAATCGAAATACGATGATCGGTATTTTTTGCAGCCAACTCAATAAATGGCGTTACGACCGGTTTGATATCTGCAAATAATTGATACCAAATACCAAAATCGATCAGCATCGGTAAGACGCGATTGAGATGCCCCATGGTAAAGAGCTTTTGTGACTCATCGTATAAACGATGTGGAGACACATCACGCAGCAATTGAGTAAGTTCTGGAGTAAAGACTTCCAGAATTTTTTCATCAATATTAAAGTTTAATTTGGCTGCAAAACGTAAAGTCCGAAGCATCCGCACAGGATCTTCTTCAAAACGTAATTGTGGATCACCCAATAAACGCAACGTTTTATGCTTAATGTCATCTACTGCATGACAAAAATCTAGCACTTCACCTTTGCGTGGTTGGTAATACATTGCATTGATCGAGAAGTCACGACGTGCAAAGTCTTGCTCAATCGTACCCCAATTATTATCACGTAAAATCATGCCCGCAGCAGAAGTCACGGCTTTTTTAGGCGGCGCACGGAAGGTCGCAACTTCGATCAGTTCACGTCCTGAGTAGACATGCGCCAGCTCAAAACGACGACCAATAATTCGGCAACGTCGCCCGAAGACTTCTTTCACCTGAGCTGGTGTCGCATTAGTTACGGCATCAAAATCTTTAGGTGCATGACCCAACATTAGGTCACGGACACCGCCACCCACGATATAAGCTTCATAGCCTGCCTTAGTTAAGGCATCAATCACATCTAAAATGGAAGAAGGTAATTGTGCGGTTGATAAACCACATTTGGACGCGCGCAAAGTTTGCAAAAGACGCTGTCTCCTACGTCTGAACGTAAAATTCTTAAGATGTCGCTAATGATATCTCTAACACAATCAAAGGGCAATTTGATTATCTCGATGCCCAAGCTGAGCTTAACCTAATTCTTTTTTTTACACTTCACTTAAAGTGCCAATTTTGCTTTATTTTTAGCAAACAGCGCAGGACCGATGCCCTTAACCTGTTGAATATCATCAATGCTTTTAAATAAGCCATTACTTTTACGATATTGCACAATGGCTTCTGCTTTTTTCTGACCAATTCCATGCAATGTCTGCAGTTCATCGACTGAGGCTGTATTTAAGCGTACCTGATCTGATCGGCTATTTTGCTGAGTGCTGGGTCGTGACAAATAATAGTTGGCATTGCTGGGTGCAGTTGCCGATTTGGACTTAGAGGCCTCAGATTGCTTTTTTAATTGTTGATCTTGAGCTTGTTGCATGGCTTTCCATTCCGCGTAGCCCGAAGGGCTTTGAGCAAAAGTTAAATCTGCCATTAAACTCAAAACCAAGACAAGTAATTGTGTAGAGTATTTATTCTTTAGGATGTGGTACATATTCAGCCTGTTGTTTTAATTGTTGTTTTGCCTGTTCCCATAACTGATCCATTTCAGTCAGGGACAAGTCTTCTACATGTTTTTGTTGTAATGTGGCCTGTGCTTCAATATAAGCAAAACGGCTTCTAAATTTATGAATGGTACTTAACAGTGCCATCTCACTTGAGATGCCAATCTTACGTCCAACATTCACTAGAGAAAATAAGCAATCACCAAATTCATCAAATATTTCGTCGGATTTTTTGCCTGCCAAGGCCTCTTTTAACTCCCCTAGCTCTTCCTCAAGCTTGCCATAAGCCCCTTCAATATCTGGAAAATCAAATCCAATTTTCGCCACATTTTTTTGGATTTCATCTGCTTGGCTTAATGCAGGTGCATGTTTAACCTCATCTAATCTAGATGCTGATTTCCCTGCTTTTTCTTGTTGTTTAATCTGTTTCCATAGTGTTGCCACATCATCCGCATTGAGTGCAGAAAACTGCTCTGCCTGAAACACATGGGGATGACGGCGAATTAATTTATCTGTAATGGCTTGCACCACATCTTGAAAATCAAACGCGCCTTGTTCGCTATACATCTGCGACTGAAAAACCACTTGCAGCAACAAATCCCCCAGTTCATCTCGCACATCGTCAATCTGACCTGAACGAACCGCCGCTTCAACTTCATAGGCCTCTTCTATAGCATAACGAGTCAGACTTTCTGGGGTTTGCTTTTGATCCCATGGACATTTTTCACGTAATTCTTTCATCACTGCTAATAATTGTTCCATGTGAACTCCAGCTATTTACTCATCAGTACATTGTTTCGATTACAGAATTTGATATGCTCAAAATTCACTCAGGGAATGAGCAACTCAATTCAGGGAAGCATAACATGCAAAGTATTTTTATTAGCGGTGCAGGACAAGGGATTGGCGCAGCAATTGCACGACTGTTCATACAACAAGGCTATAAAGTTGGGCTCTACGACATTAACCAATCTCAAGTCACCTCATTAGCTGCTGAACTCGGTAGCCATGCCAAAGCTGGGCTTTTAGATGTGACACAACCAGAGCAATGGCAAAGCGCTTTAGCTGAATTTGTTGCTTGGGCAGGTCAGCTGAATATCTTAGTCAATAATGCCGGAATTCTGTATTCAGGCAGCTTTGAACATACGGAACTGTCTGCACACCACCGAACGATTGATATCAATGTCAAAGGGGTGATAAACGGTTGCTATGCGGCATTCCCCTATTTACAACAAAGCAATTTTGCTCGTGTGATTAACCTCTCTTCGGCTTCAGCTATTTATGGACAAGCAGATTTAGCCAGCTATGCCACATCTAAATTTGCTGTACGTGGGCTCACTGAAAGCTTAGATATTGAATGGCAAAAATACAATATTCGCGTTTTAGATGTGATGCCTTTATTTGTTCAAACCGCGATGGTGCAAGACATGGATGCCCAAAGCATTAAGAAAATGGGCGTCAATCTTCAACCGAGCGATGTCGCTCAGCAAATTTATACCTTGGTACAAAAAAAGGATACGGTCTTAATGGCCACACATACACCTGTGGGGATGAAAGCTAAATTTTTATTTAATTTATCGAAGTTTAGCCCGCAATTTGTCAACCGCTTAAGTAATATTTGGATTGCACAAAAACCCAAATAGCAACGTGTTACTAATCATTTAATTTTGCAATCATATTTGTACGCAAATTACACAAAGTTACACAATTGTCACATTTTAACAGGACAAAATTCCTTTTTTTGAATAATATTCACCCGCCCATTACTTTCGGGCGTTTATTTTCTAACAATAAAAGTGAATTATTTCATGAAAAAATTACTTGTTCTTGCAACTGTTACTTCTATTTCAATTTCTGCTTTTGCTACAACTCAATTCGCATCTTCAGAATTAAAAGCGATGGATTGTGCAACTCTTGCTGTTGAAAAAGCGAATGCTAAGCGCTCTTTAGAAGCTGCTGACAAAAACATTGCAAACATCCAAGCATCTGCTCAAGCGCCAGGCAAATCATTGAGCAAATTTGCTGGTTTAGCGGGTGGCGCTCTTGCTGCTTTCGGTGGTAACTCTGAAAAAGCTGCTCGTGCAGGCAACATTGCAAACAGCTTGGCTGGTGAGCAAGATACTTCTGATGCAGGCAACCTTGAACTTCAACAAGCGAACAAATCTGCTGCTCAAGCAAACATCGACAACATTGGTATCTACCAAGGTTCTAAAAAATGCAAAATCTAATCTAAAGCCAGTTTAGATTGATTTAAAAAAAGCCCTGTTCAGCCAGAACAGGGCTTTTTTCATGGTGATTTATATGTCATACCGATTTATAAGACATTCAACTCAATATTAGGCAAATGAAAGCCTCGGCAAGATTGTTCACTTTCCCATGCCACCGTCAACATCACATGCGGTAGTTGAATATTCTGATAAGCAAAAGTGCCAATTGCGGGATGGCTACACATCCCACCATTCTGCTCAGGATGACACTGTGTATTCAGTTCATTCAGGTTCACTCGAATCCCTAAACCTGACGCTTTAAGTACCGCCTCTTTGGTGGTCCAAACTTTAAACCAATAATCAGGATTATGCTCACAACTGTCCCAATTGAGCAATTCTTCGGGATGAAAGCTGTGTTGAGCCATCGCATCAAAACGAACTTTTCGATTTAAATCTTCAATATCCACACCAATATTGGCGATTTTTTCACTGCTGGCCAATACATAATGCTGCTGACTATGACTATGATTAAAATGAAAATGTGGCAAATCCGGAAGAAAAGGCTTACCAAACGCAGACTTTGAAAAATCTGAATTTTCAACTGACCTATTTAGCCGCTGCCCGAGTAATTGATTTCGATATTGGTAAATGGCTTGTTTACGCACGGCAATTACCTCTTGACGACTCAAGCCATGCGGCTCCACAAAGAAGTCAGTAATTGCACTATATTCAAGCTGAATTTTCGCCATAAGTTATTGATCCAATATCTTTTACACTACGTCCATGACGCTATATTTTATGCGACTCTCCGACACAAAATACACCACAATACAGATGAGCGCATCGGTCCTTTGACTTATCGAGATTTTAAAACTCAGTTTAAAAATATTTCAAACCACTTAAGAAATACTTAATATTATAAATATATTCAAATACTTAAGTATAATAAATATTTTAAATACATCTTCAATTAGATAAAATACTCTAGATTCTTATAACTTTAATTTAAAACTCGGGGTAAATCAGATGCTAAGAAAAATCACGTTAATCAGTTCACTTTGTGTCCTACCATGTTTCGCTCAAGCAGGCTTATTGGATGCAGCTGTTGCAGTAATGGGTGCCAAAAATGGCGCGATTATGGACCAAGCTGAAGCGCGTATGAATCAAAGCCGTCAAGAAGCTGCCAATGCTGTAGCTCAAGCAGACCGTGGCTATGCCTCAAATTTCAATCAAGCTAACCAAACCAACAATAGTGTTTATAGCACCAGTTATTTAAAAACCTTAGATTGCACTGATCTGAGCGTTGAACGTAAAACTTTCGAACGCACATTGGAAGCATCGCAACTGGCATTAAGCCAAGCGTCTGCACAGCAAAATAATCAAGTTTCAAAATGGGCTGGTCTTGCTGGCAACGCGCTATCCGCATTTTCAGGTCAATCTGAAACAGCCGCGCGTATGGGACAATTTGCGACAGCTTTTTCTGGCAATAAAAATACACAACAGGATAGCAGCAGCGCACAGCAAGCCATGGAAATTGCTCAAGCTAATCTGGATAATATTGATATTTACCGCCAAGCTAAAAAGTGTAAAAACTAATTTCTACATCTTTTTAGATAAATAAAGTGAAATAAAAAAGCCTGCATATCTGCAGGCTTTTTTGTTCATCTAAACTTAGCGTTTGAATTTCTTTTCCGCCTTTTTGAACTTCTGAACATAACGACGTTTACGTGCCGCCGTACGCTCATCGATTTGCGACTTACGACCTTCAAATGGGTTATCAGAGGTTTTAAATTCAATTTTGACTGGCGTACCTTCAAGTTTATAAACTTTACGGAACACGTTTTCTAGGTAACGACGATAGTCATTTGGCGTTTTATCGACCTTGTTACCATGAATTACAATCGTCGGTGGATTTTGTCCGCCCATATGCGCATAACGCATTTTGATACGACGACCTTGAACCATTGGTGGTTGGTGCGCATCAGTTGCATCATTCAAGATCTGAGTGATTTTCGCAGGTGATACTTTCAAATGCGAAGAATCATAAGCACGGTGGATCGATGGATAAAGATCACCAACACCTGTACCGTGAAGTGCAGAAATTAAGTGAATTTTTGCCCATGGAATAAAGTCAAAACGACGTTCAACATCTAATTTACATTGTTTACGGTCGTAGTCAGACATGTTGTCCCATTTGTTGATGGCAATCACCATCGCACGGCCTGCTTCAAGCGCATAACCGATCAAATGCAAGTCTTGCTCAACGATCCCTTCACGTGCATCGACAACAATTACCACAACATGCGCATCTTTCATCGCTTGTAAAGTTTTCACAATCGAGAATTTCTCGATCATTTCGTCCACTTTACCTTTACGACGTACACCCGCAGTATCGATTAATGTGTATTTACGACCGTCACGTTCAAATGGAATATAAATTGAGTCACGTGTAGTACCCGGCTGGTCAAATGCAACCACACGGTCTTCACCCAACAAACGGTTCACTAAAGTCGATTTACCCACGTTTGGACGACCAATAATCGCTAAACGTAAGCCTGTGTCTTTATCGTGTTGTTCTTCACTTTCATCTTCAGGCACTTCAGCTAACACTTCTTCAAGCATTTGCTGAACACCACGACCATGGCTGGCAGCCACTTGAAGTGGTTCACCCATACCCAATTTGAAGAATTCAACTAAAGCTGCTTCGGCATGTACACCATCAACTTTATTGGCAACAAGATAAACTTTTTTACCTAGCGTACGTAAGTCACGTGCAATTTGCTCATCAGATGCCAATAATCCTGCGCGCGCATCGACCACAAAGACAATAATATCTGCTTCATTGATGGCAGTTTTTGACTGTTCTGCCATGTACGAGTCGATACCACCTTCAGTTTCGCCAATACCCCCAGTATCAACAACAATGAAAGATTTATTTTGATAAGTCGCGTCACCATATTTACGGTCACGAGTCAGACCGGCAAAGTCAGCAACGAGAGCATCACGGCTCTTGGTTATCTGGTTAAACAACGTTGATTTTCCGACGTTCGGACGACCAATGAGCGCAATTACGGGTTTCATAGATTAACCTTTATTCCAGATCAGCCAGTTTGGTCTGGTCTGAACATCAGAAAGCTTAGGAAGAATGGAAATAGGATAAATGCCTAAAATAAATAAAAACACGGGGCATTGATGATTCAATCCCCCGCGTTAAAAATACGGTTTGGCTTATTTTAACATAAGCCGCAGAAAAATTAACGGTTCTGCCAAATGCTTAATGCACCCTTACGTGTCGACACATATAATTGGTTGTCAATTACACGTAGTGAACGTACTTCACCACTGGTTTTAGAACGACCAACCAACTCGCCTGTCGCTGGGTTGATTAAGTGAAGTACACCATCCAGATCACCAACCACAAGGTCTTGACCTAACATCACTGGGTTACTCAAATTACGATTAAGCAATTGGTCATTTTCCCACAATGTTTGACCAGTGGTAATTTCATAAGCCACAATTTTACCATCAGTTTGTGCCACAAAGACACCATTGCCCGCAACTTCAGGACGCTGAATGCTGCTCGCATCATTGCTCCAGATCACTTGTTGTGAGGCAAGATCAAGCGCTGTCACTTGGCCTTGGTAACTGGTGGTAATTAAAAATTGACCTGCTACAGTCGGTTCACCGTCAATATCAATGAGACGTTGTACATCTGAACGACCATCTGACACTGCAACACGACGCTGCATTTTCGGAATGCCACTCAATGCATCAATCACATAAATATAGGCATTTGAAGAAGCGATGAGAACATGACGCGCATCGAGTGATACCGGTGCTGCCATACCACGTAAACTAAACTGCACATTTGGCAAGTTATAGGTCCAAGTTTGTTGACCCGTTGCCACATCGTTTGCGTATACCGTACCATCATTGGTGACTGAAATAACACGACCTGCTTGAATCAACGACGGTGAAAGTAACGCGCCAGTTAATTGTGCAGTCCACTTTTGCTCACCTGTTGCCTGATCTAATGCAAATAATTGACCTTTTGCATTACCGACAACCACGATACCGTCAGCAGCTTCAACACCTGCAGTCAAACCTTGCTTAGAGATTTTCTTCTGCCATAAACGCTCTTTACCTTTGTAGGCTTGAACTTCACCGTTAGGGTTTACGCTAAAAACAACGCCATTATCTGCATCCATACGTAAACGCAGTGGATCTGCTTCCTCAGTTGAAGCCACACTGTTTGAAAATACAGGTGCTAAAGTTTTTGCCTGTTCCAATTTTGGTAAAGGATTTGGTTTTACTTTTTCTACTTTTCCTTTATTTGCACAACCAGCCAAAGCAAGTGTTAAAACTGTCAGCGCACAGGTAATTTTGTATTTTCTATTCATTCAGTTGCTTCCACTTGTGTATCTATAATCGGACGTTCAATTTCAGGATCATCAACTAAAACGCCTACACTTTCGAGTTTAATTTGTAAAATTTGACGTTCTTCTTGTCGTTCAACCAAAGCATCCCATGCACTTTGATAAACTTTCTTTGCATTTTCGATATCATTTTTTGCAACATAGACATCGCCACGGGCTTCATCTGCAGTCGCTTGAAAAGCAGGTTCTTTAACTGCTTCTAAGGTTTTTAATGCTTCATCAAATTTCTTTTGTGCCAATTGTGCATACGCTAAACGTAATTTCACCAATTGAACTAAGCCTGCATCGTCAACTTTTGAATTTTCAACTTTTTTCAAAGCTTTTTCAGCATTGGCATAATCCGCTTTATCATACGCCAATTTTGCCATAAGCAACTGAGTTTGGATGGCTTGTGGCGAATCTGGCGCTTCTTTTACAATTTTATCTGCAGTCGCAGAAAGTTGTGTAAAAGCATCGCCAGTCGCCGACTGAGCATCATCCATTAACTGCTGTACTTTGGCTGTTTGCATTTGCGATTCAGCCAAAGTTTTCTTCTGCCAGTATTCCCATCCGAAAAAGGCAATCAACGCAATTAAAATGCCGCTAACAATGGCAGAGCCATATTTTTTAGCAAACGATTTTAAATTATCAAGTTGTTCTTCTTCACTCAATGCGCTCATGAAATTACCTTTTTCCTTATGTTATAGGGATTATTTTGAAGAAATTTTTTCGATAATGAAGGCAACAAAGTCTGCCACATTCACTTCGTGTTGTTCTGCAATCGCTAGCTCTTTCACCAGCACTTGCCCTGCTGCTTGCTCACGTTCACCATAAATCACAGCAAATAAAGCACCCGATTGGTCGGCTTTTTTCATTTGCGATTTCATTGAACCTTGTGAACCAACTTTTAAGCGAATGTTGCTACCCGCCTCTTCAAGTTGATCACGAATTTGTTCAGCAAGTACCAACGCTTTACCTTGAGTTGCAGGATCTGAAACCAAGAATAGCTCACAGTCACGCACAGGGGTATTATCTTCCACTTGTTCAAGTAGAAGAAGCAAACGCTCCATACCCATTGCAAAACCAACAGCAGGCACCGACTGGTCTGCTTTACCTTTAAGCTGACCGACTAAACCGTCATAACGACCACCTGCACATACGGTTCCTTGAGAACCTAAGTGTGTGGTTGTCCATTCAAAGACCGTTTTGTTGTAGTAGTCGAGACCACGAACCAACTTTTGATTGATCACAAAACCAATACCAGCGTCTGTCAAATACTGCTGCAATTGAGCAAAGTGAGCCAACGTTTCTTCACCCATAAAGTCGTGAAGTTTTGGCGCATTTTCCAAAATGCTTTGTGTTTTTGCATCTTTAGAATCCAAAATACGCAGTGGATTCGTAGTTAGACGTCGCTGAGAATCTTCATCTAAGTCATTTTTATGTGACTCTAAGAATTCAACCAATGCCGCACGATAGGCAGAACGTTCATCAGACTCACCTAAAGTATTGAGCTCTAATTGAACTTTATCTGCAACGCCCATGCGTTTCCACAAACGCGCAGTCATTAAAATCAATTCTGCATCTTGATCTGGTGTTGCAACACCAAAGGTTTCTACGCCAAATTGATGGAACTGACGGTAGCGACCTTTTTGTGGTTTTTCATAGCGGAACATTGGGCCGACATACCATACACGCGGTGTAGCACCACGAAGTAAGTTATGTTCAAGCATTGCACGTACACACCCTGCTGTTCCTTCTGGACGCAAAGTCAAAGACTCAGGCGGGTTACCTTTATCTAGGAATGTGTACATTTCTTTTTCAACGATATCCGTTGCATCACCAATAGAACGTTTGAACAGATGAGTCTGCTCCACAATCGGCAAGCGAATTTGCTGATAACCATAAGCATCCATCAGGCTTGATAGATGCTGTTCTAGACGTCTCCATGCAGGACTTTGCGTAGGGAGAATGTCATTAAAACCTTTGATTGCGACGATTGAACTCATGATCTACTCAGAAAAACTTGTGCGAATAATCTCTTTAGCTTTAGCGTCTTCAAGATCGCTAACACGTTGACGAACCATCGCTTCGATTTCGTCAACCAACTGATTTGTGTCAATTAAATGGCTCTTTTCGCCATTACGATACACCAGTGAACGCGGACTTGCACCAACTACACCAATATCGGCTTCTTTGGCTTCACCCGGACCATTCACTTTACAACCAATCACCGATACATCCATTGGGGTACGAATATCTTCTAAACGCTCTTCCAATGTTTGCATAACTTTGATGACATTAAACTCTTGGCGTGAACAACTTGGGCACGCAATAAAGTTAATGCCGTTTGAACGTAAGCCCAATGATTTTAAAATATCAAAGCCAATTTTGATTTCTTCTTCAGGCTCTGCTGCCAATGAAATACGCATGGTGTCACCAATGCCTTCCATTAACAAACCGCCTAAAGCGATAGCAGATTTGACTGAACCCGTACGGTAGACACCTGCTTCAGTCACACCTAAGTGTAATGGGTTATCAATTTGTGCAGAAAGTAATCGGTAAGCATCCATCGTCAGAAAGACATTGGATGCTTTGACTGACACTTTAAATTCATGGAAATTTAAGCGATCTAAAATATCAATATGGCGCATTGCAGATTCAAGCAAAGCCTGACCTGTAGGCTCACCATATTTCTTTTGAATATCTTTTTCGAGCGAACCTGCATTGACACCAATACGCATAGAGATGTCATTATGTTGTGCAGCAGCTACCACTTCACGGATTTTGGCTTCAGAACCAATATTACCCGGGTTAATACGCAAACAATCTGCACCAAGGTCTGCAACACGTAAAGCAATTTTATAATCAAAGTGAATATCGGCAACCAGTGGCACTTGCACACGTTTACGAATTTCACCAAAAGCTTCAGCAGCTTCCATACTCGGTACAGAAACACGCATGATGTCCGCACCGACGTCTACACAGCGCTGAATCTGTGCCACGGTCGCTTCGACATCACAGGTTTCAGTATTGGTCATACTTTGGATGCTGATCGGCGCATCACCACCGACATACACCGAACCTACTTTAATTTTACGCGTTGGACGGCGCTTAATTGGATTTTCAATCATTGTTCAGTCTGCTCTGTTGTCCCTTAACGTGATAAACGGAAATCTGCTTTGCCGTTTACGGTATATGGTGACAATGAAATATTTTCATTATTTAAGCTTAATGACACTGCTGTTGCATCATCCAAACGAATTTGGAATGGTGTTTCACCGTTTAAGTTGAGCGTCGATGCTTGACGACCTGTCGCCAACACCTTACCCGTCGAATCAACAATATGTACTGAAGTCGGGCTACTGAAGGTCAATGTCAATTGATCGCCACTGACCGCTGCATTTCCGCCATTCATGTCGAGGACTTGAACTTCTGAAGCAACATCACTGGTCACAGCGTCTTCATTATCGCTGCCCGAGGTCATGCCTTGAATCGCTGCCACGATCGCACCAATGACCACCAACACCGCCAATGCAATCAAACCACGTTTGATCCATTTACGATTACGGTCACGGTTAGAACCGGGTAATTTACCCATAATTTTAATCGGTGAATTGTTTAACGCGTGATTTGGCAACAATCCCGTATCATTGGCATAAATATCATCAAAACGTTGAATGATATTGGTGGCATCAACTTTTAAATATTTGGCATAAGTACGGTAGTAACCTTTAATAAAGGTTGCTTCAGGCAATGACTTATAATCATCTTGCTCAAGTGCAGTCAGTGTTTTTAATGGAATATTGAGTTCTGATGCGACAGCTTCAAGTTCCAGTTTTTGCGTAATACGTACTTGACGTAAATACTCACCTGGGCGTTGTACATTTCCTAATGCATTTGGAGCTACGCTCGAACCATTCGATTGCGGTGAATTAGGATTTACTTCCATACGGCCTCAGTACTGTACTGTAATTGCAAATAGCGTTGGTATTCAGGACTTTCTGGGAACAAAGCACGTAACTGGTTAACCAGTACTTGCATACCCAAATTGTCGCCATTGGCACGCGCTGTTCGAATGCCAATCCAGAGTGCGCGCGCACCCTGATTTTTTTGTCCTACTGCACGTACAAATTGTTCATACATTTGTGTGGCAGCAGGGAACTGCTGATTCAAATAAAAGATTTCAGACAACTCTAACATTGAAACATAGGAATCACGATTAGCCTGCAAAGCTTGTTTGAATGATTTTTCAGCATTCGCCACATCACCCACTTTCAGGTAAATTCGACCTAAATTTTCCAATGCTTTGAAACGTTGATCATAACCTAAAGTTGAACCTGCGATGCTGAACTGTTCAATCGCATCATTATAGCGCTCAACTTGGTATAAATACGTACCGTAGTTGTTACGCGCTTGAGAATTTTTTGAGTCTGCTGAAATTGCACGCTTAAAATAACTATCTGCTTTTTCTAAGTTGGCTGGGCTGCCTTCTCGTTGTAGTAAGACACCCATCATCATATTGGCTTGGGAATCGCGAGAATCCACTTCTAAAGCCTGATCTAATGCGCGTTTAGCAGAGTCCAAATCCCCTGCTTTCAGATGTTCAACAGCCAATTGCGTTCTGATTTTTACGGCTTTCTCTGGGTCTTTTTTCCCAATCTCAGGCGTTTGACATGCTGTTAATGCCAAAACCGATGCACATAAAGCTGAAACGAAAGTGAACTTATACGTTAACTTTTTCAATTGGCTGCCTCTTTATTATCCTTGTGAGCGCAGTATCTCATTTTGCTGCGCAACTTTCTTTTTCCATTGCTCCGCACGACGAGTACGGTCAGCAACTTGCCCCACGAGTTGTCCACACGCAGCGTCGATATCATCACCACGTGTCTGACGAATCGTACACACAAAACCGGCATCAGACAAAGTTTTTTGGAAAGAAATAATACGGTTACGGCTTGAACGACCATATGGCGCATGCGGGAACGGGTTAAACGGAATTAAATTAATTTTGCTTGGTAGGTTTTTCAACAGCTTTAACATTTGCTGTGCATGTTCAGGATGGTCATTTACACCATCTAACATCACGTATTCGATGGTCACGTGTTTACGCGAACTTTCATTACCATCTTTGGCGATATAACGCTGACAAGCAGCAATCAATTGTTCCAACGGATACTTTTTATTGATCGGAACAAGTTCGTTACGTAGTTCATCATTTGGCGCATGGAGTGAAATTGCCAAGGCTACATCAATGTCTTGTGCCAATTGATCAATTTTAGGCACCACACCTGAGGTTGATAAAGTCACACGACGCTTCGACATACCATACGCAAAATCATCCAACATGATTCGCATTGAATTCAATACAGCATCATAGTTCAATAGTGGCTCACCCATGCCCATCATCACCACATTGGTCACTGAACGTTCACGATCAGCAACTGGCACATCTTCCATATAAGAGAAGTTTGCCATCCAAAGCTGTCCAATAATTTCAGCTTGGCTCAAGTCACGTTGGAAACCTTGTTTCCCAGTTGAACAGAATGAACAGTCCAGAGCACAGCCCACTTGTGACGAAATACACAAGGTCTTACGTGCGCCGGTTTTATCTTCCGCAGGAATCAGCACAGTTTCAACCAATGAACCTGCACCATCACCTACACGGAACACCCATTTACGAGTACCGTCTTTTGAATAATTTTTATGCACCACTTCAGGCGCTTTAATTTCACAAATCTTTTCTAGTTTTTCACGCAATTTACCAGAAATATTGGTCATTTCAGCAAAATCAGTCACGAAGAACTGATGAATCCATTTCATCACCTGCCCAGCACGGAACTTTTTCTCCCCCATTTCTTCGAAGAATTTTTCCATTTGCGGACGTGACATGCCCAGTAAATTCACTTTCTCCACAGTATTTTGCTGCGTCGGAGCGGATGGAGATTGTTGCTGTGCATCAGAAACAGCTGATGTAGCGACTACTTCAGTACTCATGTGTAATTACCTAAACCATGTCTAAAGATCAAAGGAGATGCTCAGTATTTGAGCGAAGAATTATTCAGAGAATAAAAAAACCAGACAAGCAGTATACCACTTATCTGGTTCGAATACTTCGAATTAACGAGTACGTGGAGCGATCTCAGTTTGAGCGAAGAAGTAGTTAACTTCACGATCAGCAGATGCTACAGAGTCAGAACCGTGAGCAGCGTTTTCGTCGATGCTTACAGCGAAGTCTGCACGGATAGTACCAGGAGCAGCTTCTTTAGGGTTAGTTGCGCCAAGGATTTCACGGTGAGCAAGAACTGCGTTTTCGCCTTCAAGAACTGAAACTACAACTGGACCAGAAGTCATGAATGCAACTAGGTCACCAAAGAAACCACGTTCTTTGTGCTCAGCGTAGAAGCCTTCAGCTTCAGCTTGAGTCAAGTGTTTCATTTTAGTTGCAACGATTTGAAGACCAGCTTTTTCGAAACGAGCAAAGATGTCGCCGATGTGGTTTTTAGCAACTGCGTCTGGTTTAACGATAGATAAAGTACGTTCAATAGCCATGAGAGGCTCCTTAAGTCAATTTGACGTGAAAAATTTGCCGCATTATACCGAATAATGCGCTATTTTCTGCTTTTGCTATACAAAAAAATTGCTTTTTTCGATGTAGGGATTAACTTGCCTCATCAATCCAGGCCATCTGAATTCCCTCAAGCAGACCTTCAGTCGACTTTTCGGGGTCATCAGTGAAATTTGGCAATGCACATACCCATGCATGTAGGTCAGTAAAGCGAATCCATTGCGGATCAACATCAGGGTGAGCTTCATACAGCTCAATTGCGATATCAATGGTATCTGTCCAGCGTAAACCCATGGGTCTTCCTAACATCGTCTATAGAATGATGGCTTACTTTAACAAATTTCAGCAATTCGACGTGATAAACCCTTTTAATTTTTTTATTACCAGATTTTGCAATTGAGATGTCCACATCAAACTATAAAACCAAACCGAAAAGAGGTGCACAGAGAATAATCGCCGCACCCACTGCAGCGCCTATAGCAGCACCGACAGCGACATCACTTGGGTAATGCAAACCTAAGATCATGCGAGATAATGCCACCAATAAGCTAAAGGGCAACATCAGGACCAACAGCATGGGTTGAATATAGCCCAGCACAGTTGTTGCCATGACTGCATGTAGAGTATGCCCTGATGGAAAACTAAAATGATCTAGAGGGCGTTCACCTAAGCGAATCACTTGATGCACTTGGTACGGTCTTGGGCGCACAGTTTTCTTTTTGAGGAGTTTATAGATCGAGGTGCCGACGAAACCACCCAGTAATACATAGACGATTTGTACACTGTAATACATGCCCTGCACGATCCAGACCGTCGCCAACATGACATACCAAAACACACCATCACCAAGTCGACTCACCATTTTAAATATGTCAGCGACAACTTGTTGATGCGAAAAATGATTGAGATAAATACAGCCTTTTAAATCGAGATGCAGCATTCTTGTTTTTGCATTTTTAAAATTCATCGCTAATCTCCTATCTACAGTCAAAGCCTGACTATGTTGGGGTTGAGCTAGATTTGTGTTGTTATTTTTACAAGTTGAGATCTGTGTTTGACTCAGCTTAAGTTATCTTTTTGACAGTGCAATGATGCTTTGATGACAGTTCGATGAATATTAATTTTTGAAGATGCTCAACTTTTCTATACAACCAATAGCGCTAGCTCCATTGGCTCATCATGGCTTGATCCACCACGCGATATAGCGCTTGCTCAAATTGTTGTACAGGATATTGCCATCCGATTTTAGCAGCGTCTTTTGCCGCCTCGATGCCCATTGTTTTTAATTTAGAGCGTTGCGGCAATTGCTGCATAAGCCGAATAAATTCATCGGTTCGAGATAAGTGACATAACCATCCCGTTTGCTGATTTCTCACGTGCAATTGGGCACATGCGGCATTATATGCAATCACCGGCAATCCGCTGGCCATTGCCTCCAAAACCACATTACCAAAGGTCTCAACCTGACTTGCGAAAACAAAAACATCCGCACTGGCATAGGCTTCCGATAAAGCCTGACCACTTAAACTTCCCATAAAAATAACATCTAGGGATTTTGCCAGTTGCATTAGTCGTTCACGATCAGGCCCATCACCCACAATGACCAATTTCGTTCGTGCATCCATAGCCAACATCGAACGGTAGGCAGAAATTAAAACATCCACCTCTTTTTCAGGAGATAGCCGACCGACATAGAGCATCACGCGGGTATGTTCATCTGCTTGCCACTGTTGTCTCAGTTCTGCTCGATAATGTGAGGGAGAAAATCGACTATGGTCCACACCTCGCCCCACCACCAATAGACAACTAAAACCTAATCGATGCAAGGCATCCGCAGTATCTTGGCTCGGGACACAGGTGAGTTGAGTATTGTTATGAAACCATCGTAAATAATGTTGTACAGGCTTCATTAAAAACGCTAAATCAAAGAAGCGACTAAAATCATGAAAGGCCGAATGAAAACCACTGGACACAGGAATCTGTAAAGAACGCGCCAGTTGAAGCATAGCAAATCCCAAAGGTCCTTCAGTGACTATATGCACAATGTCGACTTGGGCTTTTTTTAAAGCTTTACTCAGTTTAATTAGTTGCGGCCAGCCAAATTGTAAACCTGAATATTTAGGAATCGACTGCGCTCGAACCAAACACTCTTGATCAGGTCTGAAATCATGACAACTTTCGGACTGTTCAGGACGTATTAAAAAAATTGAGTTGCCTTGTTGCTGCAAGCCTTTACACAACTGCAATAAAGAATGTGCAACACCATTAATTTCTGGCGCCCACGTATCTGTAACAATGGCGATTTTTAGACCTGGACGGATTAAAGTTGAGACCGTTTGCATATCCATTCGTGATTGCATATGCTTAAATTGGAATTGAAAGCGTGCAGGTTCATCCTGCATACACCCCAAATCGTTAGCCGATTCTGTCATGATCTTACACGCTTCTTATAAATGTATATCCACAGTTTAAGCAGCAATTTTTTGCATTTTGATGATTATTTGATGACAGTTTATTGAAAGAAATTATCTTATTTCATCTACAAAATCATGATTTATCCGTAGTTTTTAATCACTTTTAAAATCGTCTGACCCGCACGAGAAGCTATTTGCATATCTGCGTTCATCCTTTCTAAACACCCACTCATACTACGAAGCCCCACACTCAAACCAGCTTGATTAACCAGATCCACATCCCCCACGCCATTGTCTTCAACTTCCATTATCAACGCCGAGTTTTCATAATAAATTCGGATCTGCACCACGGTCGCATGACTATGCTTCACAATATTGGTTAATGCTTCTTCAGCTACGCGCTGTAAGCTTAGACATTCCAATGGGGTAACATCCACTTCCCATTTTGCAGGAACTGACCATTTAGCGTGTATATCGAGCTCATCAAATAACTGATTAAAACGGTGTCTAAAGTTGTTATCGGGGAAGCATATGCTGAAATCAAATTTCCTTCATTTCTGACTTTATACGCATAGCAGAAAATTAAGCTACTTAGATTAGAGCCCAAGATTCACCTAAATATCTATCATCAAGCTTCAATCTAGCGGTATGAACGAAATCAGCACTCTGCATTATTCACCTTAGCCATGAAGAAAATCGGTCGCTAAGCATCTCAAAACACCATATTTACAAAGACTGTATCGCGGTAGATTCCTGCAGGTGTCGTTGCATTCACTCGTTCTACCAAACGCACAGCAATCACATAGTTATTTTTGCCAGCGCCTTGCTCGGTAGAAACATTCCACAGATTTTCCATCGCACCTGAAACAGTCATTCGTGTTTTCAGCTTAATCGGGCCATTCGTTACAAAACTACTGCCCGAAGTATCCTGCAAATTTCGGCTATTAAAGCGTATGCGGTATTTACCTGAACAATCGACACTAAATGAACTTGCCGCTTGACTATTATAGTAATTCGCCAAGCGCATATTGGTTTCACTGATTCGTCCCATTTCACAGCGACTCGGTGCTGCAAATGTTATTGAACTAAATAACGCTGCTGAGATGAGTAAAATACTTTTCATTGGAAATACTCCTTTATTTACACTGCAATGTAATTAATTCAGGAGTTTGGTTTTCTACCTTTTTCGGCACTGTTAACGCTGTTTGGCAAGATCGACCACCACTGGTCCTCACCGTCAACTTGTAGTAGCCTTCAACCAAACCATATAACATTACCGTGCCATCTGAACCCACTGGATAAACATCAGCTTCTGGGGTATCAATTGCAACTTCACTTCCTGCCACAAATTGATGACCTTGTTCATCCAATATTTTGACCAATATTTGTTGTGTATCAAATACTGAAAAATTAATGTTATAACCACGCTGTCTTAACGCAACTAAACGATGTGCAGCATTTGGAACTTTGCTTTCGATCGGCAATTGATTTTCATCGAATGAAATATCGTAATTAATATAAGGAACGATATCGTGTACAAAGGCATAGCCTTTTTTATTGGTTTTCGCGACTGGAGACATTGATCGCATGACATCAATATCTTCACGACCACCAACATTCACTAAAGCAAAAGCATTATCGACAAAACTGGTCAATGCGTATTGACCGCCCAACCACACCATAGCGCCACGGTAGCCAACCTGTGTTGTTGAATCATTTTCACTATAGAGATGACTCAAGGTTAAATCACCAACATTAGTGGACAAACCACCATAGGCATTTAATACCGTTTCATCATTACGATAATCCACACCGAGCGCATAATTTGCACCATATTCACCAAATGCATTTTGGATGAAACGTACACCGCCGGATTTATTGGTACCTGCATCAGCCTGAATACGTTTACCACCACCAAAATTATAAGAAAATGTAATAAAGGCACCTGAGTCATCGCTATCACCAAATTCTTTAAAATAATTGGCGGTATACATTAAATTCTGTGTGATTTCGCGACTCACACCCACTGTGAGCATTTTGCGATCCTCTAATTCAAATAAAGGATCATTAGATTCATACTGGGTTTGTTCGATATAGTTCAGGTTTAAATTTTGAAAGAATGGAAAATTAGCAAAACTCAAATACGCCATATTTTCAAATTTTGGAAAAATATGATTATCTTCATAACCCAACGCCCGATAATCATTTGTAGCGTAACGAGAACTCACACCAAAATTGAGTTTCCCGAAATTACGACTGATAGCAAAACCAGCAGAATAGCCATCGTCGTCATCGGTTTTACTGCCTAAAAAAATACTGTCTAAAACAAACCATCGATTGACCGCTTGCGTCCATAGCAGTCCTGCATTTTTTACTTTGTCACTATAGGTTGCACTTGCACCCAACGTGGTACGACTGGTGACACCTCTACGCCAATAGGCTGAACTAAAAAAATCGCGATAATCACTATTTTCTTCGTCATAACTGAAGCGTAGTTTCCCTAATGATATGTTATAATCATTTAAATCTTCTTTAAGCAATTTACTACTAATTAATACCGGGAAGCTTCGAACAGTGGTATTCCCCAATACATCTTGTACAACCATTTGCGCTGTACCGGCACTTTCAATATTGGCACCTGTTTGTAAGTTATAATCTCCAGGTGAAATCTTTTTCTGATAAATATTTACGCCATCAATATATAAATCAACAGTCGAAGGTAAAACCGCACTGCCTTTTAGACTTGGAATATTCCAATACACGAAATCTGGGCGTGACGTATAGTCTGTACCAAAACTCAAACCACCAAATCGCACACCATGAATTAATGCACTATATGCAGAGGTCGTATCACCAATAACCAGTTTGGTCGCACTTTTAGAAAAATCAAACTCAAGACTACTATTTAACCTGACGAATTTTTCTTCACGATAATCATCACCTTTATTATTTCGATAAAAGGCATTATTTCTTAAAATCCAATTGTCTTTAAACACGCCCAGTTCAGGTAGCATACCAAAATTATTATGTTGAGTATTATTTTCAAAATGCATTTCATAATTAAGAAATGCACCAAAATTTGCAGGCATCGGCTGGCTGATTAAGGTATCAGTTTCTAGCCCAAAGAAATATTTTGATGGAAGATTAATTTTGACGGCTTGCAATTGAGGATCAAATCCAGACTGAATATCTTGATCCGTTACCAAACAAAATGAATTTTTAGTTGCATGTCGTTTCAGAATTTCTACTTTGATTTGCAGCTTATCAAGATCTGCGCATTCTATATAAAACTTGTTATTTTCAGTCAGTAATAATACTTCGCTCTTGCGGTCTACTTCGTTTACCCAAATACTGGTTGGAAATAAATCATCAGGCATATCAACGGCTTCTGCATGAGCAGAATTAGCACATAAAATACAATATAGAAGCAATGTAATTCTGTTCATAGCCACTACTCAACTAAATTAAACTCCAAAGGAGTGTCACCTTTATCTGTTTCCACAACGACTTTATAATTACTAGCGCCTTGTAAAGAAACATTCCCGATGTCGTATTGGTTTTTACCTAATGCCAATAAATATTTCATATCGGAAGATTCAGCGACTGTTTTTTTGCTTTTATCGATGACATAAAGTTTTTGGATTTGAATGTGTGATTTTGCTAAATTTTCAACCTGAATAATGGTGCGACCATTCGTTTTTTTGGCAATAAATTTCAAATAAGCGGGTTCTTGTTTGCCGACAAAAAATGGCACATTAATACTTAATAACAGTGCAATTTTCGATTCAGAGTTCGTCACTTGTGGTAGCTCAGTATAAATAATACGCCATGCTTCTTCTTGTTGTAGATTCATACTTTCTACAGATTGAGTAAAACCCACACGAACCATTTGTTTTGAATTTGGTTTTAAAATAAAGTTTTTCGGATTGATAATAATATTGGATTCAGGTGAAAGAACATCTTCCCCTGCGGCATTTTGAGTCCATTTAAATGCTTGAGCTTCAAAAATACGTGGTGTCTCATCATCCCCTTTCGATTCCAAAGTAAATGTCGCACTGCGTTGTTTAGATTTATCGGTTAAATATAACTGCACAGGGCTAATTGAAATACCTGCAAATATTTGAGGACTCAATAAGCAAGTTATTAAACTAAATGAAACGACTTTGAATAAACTTTTCATATACCCACCCCAGTACATTTAAATATTATTATCAATTCAAAATAAAAAGAAGTTGACCCTAACTGTGTAGAATCAACTCCCTAAATTTGGATTAGTAAGCTACTTTGATATATAAAGTATCTTTGTATGTACCAGCACGTTGAGTACCTGAAATTGTATTTTTTGGAGCTACAGATACAGCAAAGTTATCAACGCTCATACCAGCTACAGGTGTAGAACCGATTGGATAATTCACACCACCTTTTGAAGTCGTGATTTTTGTAAATACTTTATCACTAGTGGTTTCATGTTTTACAAAAGTATCTGCACTTGAACCCGCGTTTAGCGTAGATAGATTTAATGTATATGGAGTGTTCGTTGTAACTGTAAAGCCACTAGCACCCGTATAACTGTCTTCAACGAGTTTGATGTCTTTACCTACCAAAAGCTCACATGCTTTAAGAATCTGTAACTTTATGTCGATTTCGCCTTCACACGGCGCACCGCCACATTGTTTAGATTCTTTTTTACCACCAGCGATTGCAGATGTTGCTGGAAGTGCTACGAACAATGTTGCAGATAGTACTGCGGTTAAAATTTTAGATGTAGACATTTCACTTCTCCATTCTCATATGAGATTTATTAGTATGTGCATCAAAGGATATTTATTAAGAAAAACTAATTAATCTTACTTTCCCTAGGTGCTGATTCATTCTTAATCATGTGGAGAAAAAAAGAACCTAATGCGGAATATTCACACGAATATTCATGTAATATTATTTTTTACGAATATTTAAATTATGTGGTTGTAATATATTAAATATTTTTAATTTTTATATTTTTATTTAATTTTTCTCTTTATCCCAAATTTTGGGGATTTTTTTCATATCCCTATTTTTTGGTATAACATATCTTATTGTTTTTATTAAATTTAGTAACATTAAAAATAATATAGGCTGTTACATATTTCACCAAATATTTGTGAAATAGTTCAAAATAATTTTCAAACAAACCAATAATATTTGAATATTCAACTATATTAATAGTAAAGGCCGATTAAATTTTATTTTTAAATAGAATCTCGAATGTATAATCACTACTTTCAGGTATGTCTTTTGAAACGCAATACAAGAATTACGTCACCAAATACTGAGCCTTTGTATTAAATTACAGGTTTTGAAACACGTCTTAGTTTCCAATGTTAAGCTTTTGTAAATCATATTTTCTTTCTTTAAATTTCAGTTTTTTGTTTTTCAAATTTTTAGAATCTCATTTATTACATGAAATATCATGTATGTTAAAATTCAGTCCCTCTCTTTCAACCCTCTTTTTACTTTGATTTTTTATTCAAAATACTGACTACCTCATTTAAAAGTATCTACATTCATCTTTAGAAAATTCTATAAATAAAAAAAGCCCCAAGTTATGGGGCTTTTTAAAAAATTTAACTTACTCACTGACTGGATAAAGCAATCCTTGATCGACTCGAAAGATTTGACCTGATCCAAAGTCAATCTGCTGCAACTCTCCTTTTAATTTTGGGAAGCCAGCAATTTTTTCCAATTGTGGTGAGCGTTGAAAATTCTTCGTTTTAGGATTGTACATCCAATAAATAAATCGCTTATCTTCTATTTTTCGACCATCAGAGGTATCTGAAAGTACAACATCATAGTATCCATCAAAATTCACATCTAAGAATCCCATACTATTCCCAAAGGCATTAAAGCCTTGTAATGACTGCAAGACTTTGCCATTTGATTTATTAATCACATCTACGCGTTTTAGAGACTTCCCATAAGGTTGGTCTGCGGATTGCACCCCATAGAACTTAAACAGCAAGATAGGTTTATCTACAGCTTTAAACGCAGGCTCAAACTGTAAATAACTAGTAGATGGTGGTGCCGTTTGTTCCGTCAGCTCAGCTTTAAAAGAGCCTGTATTTGCATTCAAGGTTCCTGCCAAACGATAAGCTGTTGCAGCACTTTGTTCAGTCCCAACATTGACTGAATTCAGATCTATAAAATCTGCTTTTTGAGTCCCTTTAAAGTTAATTTGTTTGGGCTCTTGCAGATCAGTCAAAGTCCCGTGCGGATTCCATATGCCAGCATACAAGTCTAAGAAATAGCGCCCTTCAGTCGAACGAAGCATCCGCTGCATGGATATGCGAACATCAGGTAAAGGCTTTAACTCAGGCTGTGCTATATCTGCATCTTGTGCAAAACCCACCACAGGTAGACAAAGAGCGAGTAAAAGAGAGAGTTTTGATATTTTCATTGCAATTACACACTCCATACAGCATGAATAATGCCTACTCTATCACAACCTAAATTCAACACAGATGACACAAATATAGGAGTTTTGAAACTACCTACGACTCAAACCATTAGATTAAATCGGTACCGCTTTTAAAGCCCATGTTTCCAAATCTAATGAAATACATTTCAAACCAATATTAGATTCAATACATAGATCTTTCAGCAATTCAAACTGATCTACCTTATGATCAATTACGGGCTTCACAAGCTCTTGCTTTCTTCTAAGATCAATATATGCATTTTTCCCAACATATACTTCAACAAAAGCTTCTTCAGGCAATTTTAACGTATAAATTGGACGCGTTTGCAATTGGGACTCTTTGCCAAAGTTGGTCATTGATATATGCATGTGTTTTTGCAGAAAAGTGATACCCGAATTGAGTATCGCTAATATTCTTTACAATACGTACTTCCTCTTCGTATGCCCATTCCTGCATTTTATAAAGCAAACCATGCTTTATTAAAACTTCTTCATTATCCCAATTTAAAATATTTGAATTTCCTACAGACATTAATTTTTCAACACTTGCCACATTGGCCTGCTTCGGCGCTGTTTTTAAATATCTCAACTCTCCTTTTGTTGAAGGAATAATAAATTGATCACCATCTTCAAAACCTGCTTTGCATGTGTCTATTCCGATCACGACACCTTTTTTAACTATCCCCATAATGTGGCCAGATGAGTAGATTTAAAGCAGTTCTAGTCAAACTTAAAATCACATATTTTCTAGAAAACTGATTTCGGAATGCCCTACTGCTACCGATGTCGGTACATCCAAATCATAAAAACCAAAACCAGTGCATTCAAATGGGTCATTAAAATCTTCTAAATGTGAAAAACCTAGAGATTTTGTTTTTAAAATCGTTAAAGCAGCTTCAAAACTCACATATTTATATAAAATCATTATTCTAACCCACGCTAATATTGGGTTCCTTGTAGCATAAAACTCAAAAGATAATTAAATAAATTCTTTTCTTTGCTTACGATTTTGTTCGCTTGGATCCAAAGTATGAACGAGTACAAAACATTGTTTTGTACGAAGTACAACGAGGCAGCACACTGTTTTGAGTGACGCGTAAGGAATGAGAGCACTACTTTTCTATTTTTAAGGCAAGTAACTTTAGATATTAAAAAACCCACTCAAAATGAGTGGGTCTTCGTATTCAAATCAATTGATTCAAGAAATTAGTTTTTCTCTTTATCAACGATTTTGTTCGCTTGGATCCAAGGCATCATCGCACGTAACTTGTTACCAGTTACTTCGATACCATGCGCCGCGTTTTGACGACGACGAGCAGTCATAGAAGGATAGTTTAAAGCACCTTCTTGGATGAACATCTTCGCGTATTCACCAGATTGAATACGTTTAAGCGCATTACGCATAGCTTCACGAGACTGTTCGTTGATTACTTCAACACCAGTTACGTATTCGCCATATTCAGCATTGTTTGATACTGAGTAGTTCATGTCCGCGATACCGCCTTCGAACATTAAGTCAACGATCAATTTAAGTTCGTGTAGACATTCGAAGTAAGCCATTTCTGGTGCATAACCAGCTTCAACAAGAGTTTCGAAGCCCATTTTAACCAATTCAACAGCACCACCACAAAGAACTGCTTGCTCACCGAAAAGGTCAGTTTCAGTTTCTTCACGGAATGAAGTTTCGATAATACCAGTACGGCCGCCACCAACACCTGAAGCGTAAGAAAGCGCAACGTTACGTGCATTACCAGAAGCATCTTGGTGAACAGCGATAAGATCAGGTACACCTGAACCACGTTGGAATTCTGAACGTACAGTATGACCTGGCGCTTTTGGAGCAACCATGATTACGTCAAGGTCAGCACGTGGAACAACTTGGTTATAAAGAACAGAGAAACCATGAGCAAATGCTAGCGTTGCACCTTGCTTGATGTTTGGCTCAATTACGTCACGGTAAAGTTGTGATTGGAACTCATCTGGAGTCAAAATCATAACTAAGTCAGCTTGAGCTACAGCAGCAGGAACTTCTGAAACTTTAAGACCAGCATTTTCAGCTTTTTTCCAAGAAGTAGAACCAGCACGTAGACCTACAGTTACGTCAACGCCTGAATCCTTAAGGTTAAGCGCATGAGCATGGCCTTGTGAACCATAACCAATGATTGCTACTTTTTTGCCTTGGATGATAGATAAATCTGTGTCTTTATCGTAAAAAATTTGCATTGCTGTCTCCGCTAAAATGCTTTTGTTTCCTTTAACTTGATACCGTGATTCTGTTTGATTATTCACGTTTCAAGTACCTCACCCATAGGAGTGAGGTGAATATATAAAATTAGATAGTTAAAACTTTTTCGCCACGTGCGATACCTGAAACACCTGAACGTACAACTTCTAGAATTGTATTTTCAGCTAAGGCATCAATAAAGCCATCTATCTTTTCAGTTGTACCTGCGATTTGAATGGTATATGTCGTTGGCGTTACGTCTACGATTTGTCCACGGAAAATATCCGCAGTACGTTTAATTTCGGCACGTGCTGAACCGAGTGCTTTGACTTTAATTAACATCAATTCACGTTCAATATGAGCACCTTCAGACAAATCAACAACTTTTACAACTTCTACAAGCTTGTTGAGCTGCTTAGTGATTTGTTCAATTTTGTGCTCATCACCATACGTGGTTAAAGTCAAACGCGAAAGTGTCGGATCTTCTGTTGGCGCTACGTTTAATGTCTCAATGTTATAACCACGCTGAGAGAATAAACCTACCAAACGTGAAAGCGCACCTGCTTCGTTTTCTACAAGTACAGAGATAATATGTCTCATTGTGTGCGCTCTCCTTTGCCTAACCACATATCTTTCATTGACTGGCCAGCAACCAACATTGGATATACATGCTCTGAACGATCAACCATCACGTTAATAAACACGCACTTGTCATTGATAGCCATTGCTTCAGCAAGCTTCGATTCGAGTTCATCTGCATGATCAATTTGAATACCCACATGCCCATACGCTTCCATTAATTTAGGGAAGTCAGGAAGTGACTCAACATAAGAACTTGAGTGACGACCTTCGTAGTTCATGTCTTGCCATTGCTTAACCATACCTAATGCACGGTTATTCAAGCATAGAATTTTTACATTCAAGCCATATTGCTTACATGTAGAAAGTTCTTGGATACACATCTGAATCGATGCTTCGCCAGTAATACACACTACTTGTTGATCTGGGAAGGCAAGTTTTGCTGCCATAGCATATGGCAAACCTACACCCATGGTTCCTAGACCACCTGAGTTGATCCATTGACGTGGACGTGTGTATTTGTAGTAAAGCGCACCAAACATTTGGTGTTGACCAACGTCTGAAGTAATGATGGCTTGGCTATTGGTAATTTTATCCAACGCTTCAACAACTTGCTGTGGCTTCATTGAACCATCAGTTGGTTTATCATAGTTCAAACCATGAACTTGACGCCATTCATTGATTTGTTTCCACCAAGCCGCGATATCTTCTGGATTTGGTTTAGACACATTCAATTGCTTTAATTGAGCCAACATTTCAGTCAATACAGGCTCTACTGCACCCACAATTGGGATGTGCGCCATAATTGTTTTTGAAATCGTTGCTGGGTCTATATCAATATGAATGACTTTGGCATTTGGACAGAATTTCGCTGGATTATTGGTTACACGGTCATCGAAGCGCGCGCCCACACACAGAATCACATCTGCATTGTGCATCGTCATATTGGCTTCGTAAGTACCATGCATACCCAACATGCCGATGAATTGTTCATCATTGCCCGGATACGCACCAAGACCCATTAAGGTACTGGTTACTGGATAACCCAGTAAATGTGCAAGTTCTGTCAACTGTGCAGAAGCATTGCCTTGAACCACACCGCCGCCTGAATAAATAATTGGGCGTTTAGCATGAATCAATTCATCAATTGCTTTACGAATTTGACCTGAGTGACCACGATGCGGCGGTTGATACGAACGCATTTTCACTTTTTCAGGATATTCGTAAGCAAATTTCTCTGCAGGATTCGTTGCATCTTTTGGAATATCAACGACAACAGGACCCGGACGACCACTTGAAGCGATATAAAATGCCTTCTTAATAATCGAAGGGATTTCGCTTGCATGACGTACTTGGAAGCTGTGTTTTACGATTGGGCGCGAAATACCAACCATATCCGTTTCTTGGAACGCATCCTCACCGATAAGATGGCTTGCAACCTGACCTGACAAAATCACCATTGGGATTGAGTCCATATAGGCAGTTGCAATTGGAGTTACGGTATTTGTTGCACCCGGACCAGATGTCACCAGTACGACACCTGTTTTACCTGTGACACGTGAGTAAGCATCAGCCATATGACCAGCAGCTTGCTCGTGGCGCACTAGGTAATGATTGATTTTTTCTTGTTGAAATAGCGCATCATAAATATGCAGTACTGCGCCGCCTGGGTATCCAAAAACATGTTCAACGCCTTCGTCCGCTAAAGCGCGTACGAGCATTTCACCACCAGATAAAAGTTCCAACGTGATTCACCCTAATCTTTTTTCACGCACAAATGGAGGGCATTTGTCGTGGTTAATTCATTAACTGTGTGCTCTGTTATAGCACACAAATTTCATAGTTTTCATAGCAATAAGAAAAAAATCTGACCTGCTTGCTGTTTGAGCAATATGGGGTCTAAAACATGTTGGGATAAACATATTTTGTTGGCTTTGTTCAACGTCTCGGCTAGAGAAGAAGTCCATTGCTAAAATGCACTCATTCGAAGGGTGATCGATCTAAGGCATATAAAACTAAAGACAGCATTTTTGTAGTTTCAACCATTAAAGTCAAGTTTAAAAATCGGCTTTTTTCTGATTACTTACAGACCGTTTGTTTTTTAAGCACCCTCTCTTTCTTCGTATTCTTTGTAGTTTGTTTATTTATAACCAGTTAGCATGTATTTAATAAAATACTTTTATAAATCTAATAAATAAATTAAATGAATGGATGTATGTTTTTAATTCAATTGCCTTACATTGAAGTTGCTGCATAGGTTAAATGATAAGAATTCAATATTTTTATTGCTTATAAATCCCCCAATTCATCATTCACAAAGTTATTCATCCCACACGATGTCCCTTTTATCCTTTGTGCTAAAAAATGCATAGATTCTACTGTCAAAAAAGCGCAAAATTTTCAGCATAATTTTGCATGATCACTCTAACTATGGGACTGAATTTATGATGAAGACGATGATTGCACGAACTGCATGTATTTTATCTAGCATGGCGTTTTGCCTGACCAGTTTGGACCTTTCAGCGAAAGAATATTACAAGTGGGTGGATGCAAAAGGTTCAACGCATTACACCACCACGCCACCGCCAAAAAATGCGCAGCGTAAAGGTAAAGTGAATACCTATGGTGCAACAACGACTACGCAATCAACTCCAGCAAAAAACCAAAAAGAGGTTTCACGTGAAGCCGAACAGTCGAATGAACAAAATGAGCAACTAGCGGAACAACAACGCGAAGCCAATGCAGCGCTCCGCCAAGGTCAAGCCGTAGCCTCCGCACCACAATAATTTACGCCAAAGCCTTCAATTTTGACTTAAATTATTTACATCTACACAGCATCGCAAAATTCACTCTAGGCGTATTTTGCGCTATGCTGTAGCACAAACTTTTTAACCGTTATTTCTATTTACGTTTATGACTACTCACATTGACCCTGAATATCAAGCCAGTGCGATTGAACCTACAGTCCAACAAGACTGGGAAAATCGCAAAGCCTTCAAAGTTGCCGACCAAGTAGAAGGACCACGTCGTTATATCCTCTCTATGTTCCCTTATCCAAGTGGCAAACTGCATATGGGTCATGTGCGTAACTATACAATTGGTGACGTGATCAGCCGTTTCCACCGCTTACAAGGTGAAACTGTACTACAACCAATGGGTTGGGATGCTTTCGGCCTACCTGCTGAAAATGCGGCGATTGCCCATCAAGTCGCTCCTGCAAAATGGACTTTTGAAAACATTGATTACATGCGTAATCAGCTTAAAAAGTTAGGTCTTTCTGTAGATTGGGATCGTGAATTTGCAACTTGCACACCTGAATACTATCGCTGGGAACAATGGTTATTCGTACAGCTTTATAAAAAAGGTTTAATTTACCGTAAGCTTTCAACAGTGAACTGGGACCCAGTAGACCAAACTGTTTTAGCAAACGAACAAGTTGAAAATGGTCGTGGCTGGCGTTCTGGTGCATTGGTCGAAAAACGTGATATTCCAATGTACTACTTCCGCATCACTGACTATGCGCAAGAATTACTTGACGATTTAGAAACATTAAAAGACGGTTGGCCACAACAAGTTCTTACCATGCAACGCAACTGGATTGGTCGCTCTCAAGGGATGGAAATCACCTTCCCTTCAGCGAATCCAGACGTTTATGCAGATGGTTTAACTGTATTTACCACTCGTGCTGACACACTCATGGGTGTGACTTATGTTGCAGTTGCAGCAGAACACCCAATGGCGTTAAAAGCTGCTGAAACAAACCCTGAACTTGCTGCATTTATTGAAGAATGCCGTATGGGTTCTGTTGCAGAAGCCGATCTTGCGACGGCTGAAAAGAAAGGCATGGCAACTGGTCTTTCTGTGAAGCACCCAGTTACAGGTGAAGAAGTTCCTGTTTGGATCGCAAACTATGTCTTGATGTCTTACGGCTCAGGTGCGGTGATGGCAGTGCCTTCACACGATGAACGTGACTTCGAGTTTGCGAATAAATATGGCTTAACCATTAAGCAAGTGATTGATGCCAAAGGTGCAGACGATGCAGACTTTGACGCAACAACTTGGCAAGAATGGTACGGTTCTAAAGAAGGCAAACTGGTGAATTCAGGCGAATTTGATGGTTTAGATTTACAAGGTGCATATGATGCATTCCTTGCAAAATTAGAACCGACTGGACTTGCCAACTCGAAAGTTCAATTCCGTTTACGTGACTGGGGTGTTTCTCGTCAGCGTTATTGGGGTTGTCCAATTCCTATGATCAACTGTGAAAAATGTGGTCAGGTTCCAGTACCTGAAGAACAGCTTCCAGTTGTATTGCCAACGGACGTGGTTCCAGACGGTTCAGGCAATCCACTCAACAAAATGCCTGAGTTCTATGAAACCACTTGCCCATGCTGTGGTGGCGATGCTCGTCGTGAAACAGATACTTTGGATACCTTTGTAGAATCATCTTGGTACTATGCACGCTATGCATCTCCAGATTTCACTGACGGTATGGTAAAACCTGAAGCGGGTCAAACTTGGTTACCTGTGAACCAATACATCGGTGGTGTTGAACACGCAATTCTTCATTTACTTTATGCACGCTTCTTCCACAAATTGATGCGTGATGAAGGTGTGGTACAAGGGAACGAGCCATTCACCAACTTGCTTACTCAAGGTATGGTTCTTGCGGATACTTACTACCGTGAATCAGAGTCAGGTAAGAAAACTTGGTTTAACCCTGCTGACATCGATTTAGAACGTGATGAAAAAGGTCGTATCATTTCTGCGAAATATCAAGGTGATGGTCAAGACGTCGTGGTTGGCGGTCAAGAAAAAATGTCGAAATCGAAAAATAACGGTATCGACCCGCAAGCCATTATTGACCAATACGGCGCAGATACTGCACGTGTATTCATGATGTTTGCTGCACCACCAGATCAATCACTTGAATGGTCTGACGCAGGTGTTGAAGGTGCAAACCGTTTCTTAAAACGTGTATGGCGCCTAGCATCTGGTTTCCTTGAACAAGGCAACTCTGCTGCAAACATCGACAAAGCGACACTATCTACCGCTGCACAAGACTTGCGTCGTAAAACACACGAAACCATTCAAAAAGTGGGTGATGACATTGCACGTCGTCACGCCTTCAACACCGCGATTGCTGCGATGATGGAACTTTTGAATGCAAACAATAAGTTTGAAGCCAAAGATGACAATGACGTTGCCGTTGCACGTGAATCAATCATTACCCTTCTAACTTTACTTGCTCCTTTTGCACCACATTTAAGCCAAACCTTATTGGCTGAGTTTGGTATCGAATTAACATCAGCACGCTTCCCTGCGGTAGATGAATCTGCGCTGACTCGCAATACACAAACGATTGTAGTGCAAGTGAACGGTAAACTTCGTGGCAAATTAGAAGTGTCTGTCGATGCCTCTAAAGATGACATTTTGACACAAGCGAAAGCATTACCTGAAGTTCAACAATTCTTGACTGGTCCAACCAAGAAAGAAATTGTGGTGCCGAATAAATTAGTGAATTTGGTGGTTTAATAACCTTACAGCTCCTTCTCCCTTTGGGAGAAGGTTGGGATGAGGGTAATTAATAAAACTCACCTCTCCCTAACCCTCTCCTAACAGGAGAGGGAATATAAGGATTTCACAATTCCCAAACAAAGCCCGTTGCCAGTCAACGGGCTTTGACTTTACAATCCACACAGGATTTCAACATTATCCCTTCGGGAAACAGAGGACACTTTATGCACTTGGTTCAACGTGTTGCTGCAATTGTATTAACTATGGGCCTGAGCGCAGGCATGGTCGGTTGTGGTTTTCATTTAAAAGGCACCAACCCTGCTGCTGTACCTGTGGCCTATTCCAATATGCGATTGGCACTTCCTGAAGATACGGATGACTTACATGAAAAGTTAGCGATTTATTTAGGTTCTGCAGGCGTGCAATTGAGTAATAATCAAAATGCCTATGTCTTACATGTGTTGGATTACACTCCGCGACGTTTAGAACTCAATGGTAAATTGGTTGAGACTTTATTGCGCTTAAACGTGACGTTCCAAATTGAAGATGCTCAAGGCAATCCTGTAACTGAACCCCGTACATTGATGGCAACACGTAGCTACCAATACGACGTTGCAACCGTGAACACCGATGACCAAGAAGAAAAATATTTAAAACAAGTGATTATTGATGACATTGCACAACAGATCGTGCGCCAAATTTCATCAAACCGCTTACCGAAAGCAAACCCACTAACTGCACCGACCAAAGCTGAGTAATTTTGATTTATGAAACTTGACTATCTTCAGGCATTAAAACGTGTAGATGAAGCGCAAGGTGCCTGGGTGCTGCATGGTCAAGAGCCTTTACTTGAACAAAATCTCCTGGATGCATTTCGTAAGAGTTGGAACACTCGAGAAGTCGAGCGTCAACGGTATGACATTAGCTCTGCTGCTGATTGGAAAAATGTCTTTAATGCTTTAAATAGCTTGTCATTATTTTCCAGTCAACTGGCAATTGAGGCACATGGCAGCATTAAACCCGATGCCAATGGACTAAAACTGTTAAAAAGCTATTTGCAGCAAAATGAAAGTAACTTGCTGCTCGTGGTCATGCCGAAGCAAGACAGTGCGAGTTTAAAGACCAGTTTTTTCCAAACCATTGATGCCAATGGAGTCAATGTTGCACTGACTGCAAACTACCCTAAAGATCGTCAGCAAATCTTAGCCACCGAGGCGCAAAAGCTTGGCATTCAACTCGCCAATGATGCTTGGCAATGGCTAGAACAGCATCATGAGCACAATTTACTGGCGGCAAAAAATAGTTTAATGCGTGTCGTAGATACTTTTCCTGAAGCAGAGATGATTCAGATTGATCATCTGTACTCTTGCTTACAAGATCAGTCACGCTACACCACTTACGATTTAAATGATGCAATGCTGCAAGGCAATTTGGCGCAATCAATTAAAATTTTTCAATATTTGATTGCATCTGGTGAGCCGATGTCACTCATTTTATGGAGTATCAGCAAGGAAATGCGCTTGCTGATGCAACTGTTTGAGCAACCACAAAATGCCTTACAAATTGGCATTTGGAAGACCAAGGTCGGGCTGTATCAACAAGCTTTACGCCGTTTAAATGCCAATGAGTTTTTGACGTGGCCTGCCCTGTTGTTACGTTTAGATGCCTCGATTAAAGGTTTGGGACATGAAAATGCCGAACATCTGATTATGCAAGCCATTGCTCAGATGTGCGGTAAAAGGTTATTTCCGTCCCTGTTGACTTAACTAAAAAAGCGAGCAAACCAACTTTTGCCTTTTTTCTGTTCCTGCGAGCGCAGATAGTGCAGCATATTGTCTCGCACTGAATCTACATAATCTTGATCATCATGCTGAATGTGATTAATCAGCCATTTAGACAATAAACGATATAAATCTTGTTCAACCGAAACACCATTTTCAAATTTGGTTCGATACTCATTCAGTCGCCTCACAAAATGCTCATGAATCCCACGATGAGACGGCAAATACTGATAATGTACCTGTTCCAATAAATTTTCTTCAAAGCTGAAATGCGATTGTGTATAGTCAATCAAATCATCCAAAACCTCTTTGATTTTCTCTCGACTGCCATTCACGAGGATTGCTTCCAACGTATTGATATAATCTAAAATCTGGCGATGTTGATTATCAATAACATCAATGCCGATATTATATTTTTCATTCCATTCCATATCTAACCCCGACTTATATTCCTATTTTATTTTGTATATTTAATGAAAAAAAACCACTTATCATTAAACCCATAATTTTTTTATGGGTTTTGATCTTAGCTGCATTTTTAGAACAAGACTATTGCAAAAAATCACACACGCTCAACAAAAACTGTGCACACTAAAGCACAAACACAATGCATATTTTTATTTTAATATCATTAACATAGGCTACAAAAAAGCTTTATAGCACCACTTTTTTTAATTTTCATTCAACTTTTTTCTAATTTGAAATTAGATTCAAATAAATAGGCATGAAATATGCTTTTTGTACTTTAATTGGCATTTAGTTACAGTTAAAAAATTATTTTACGCAGTAGAATGAGTCTGTTTACAGATTCTGCTAAGTCCCTTCATATCAATCGGAAAGCCTAAAGGGAAATAATAATCATTACTTCTTTGCTAAAATATTCACAATTTATCCGTATTTAACTCTTATAATTCAAATAACTTTCTTAACGCTTTACTGCCAATCATGCCAAAAATAAAACCAGCAAAATTGATCGTAGCCATCATCGCTGCTCTGGCGATCGCTGTCACAGCATGGCATTTTTTCAAACCAAAACAAGAGCAACCTCAGTACATTACGGCCGAAGTCAGCCGTGGGGATATTGAAAACTCAGTGCTTGCCACTGGTGTGCTTGAAGCAACTAAAATGGTCAGCGTAGGAGCGCAGGTTTCAGGTCAAGTAAAAAAAATGTATGTGCAACTTGGCGATGAAGTAAAACAAGGTCAATTGATTGCCCAAATTGATTCAGTGCGTCAGGAAAATGACCTCAAAACAGCCGAAGCCAGTATTAAAAATCAACAAGCGCAATTGGCAGTAAAAAATGCAAATTTAGCCAAAGTCGATGCTGAATATAAGCGTCAACAAGCGATGTATGCTCAAGATGCGACTAGTCGTGCAGAACTTGAATCTGCGCTAGCAAGTTATAAAACTGCGCAAGCTGATATTGCAGCCATTAATGCACAAATCGAACAATCACGTTTAACTTTAGCGACTGCAAAAGAAGACTTAGGCTATACACAAATTGTTGCACCTATGGATGGAACCATCGTGGCGATTGTGACTGAAGAAGGTCAAACCGTAAACGCCAACCAAAGTGCGCCTACCATTGTGAAATTGGCTAAACTCGACACCATGACCATTAAAGCTGAAATTTCTGAAGCTGATGTGATGAAAGTCCAAGAAGGTCAAACTGTTTACTTTACGACATTGGGCGACAGTGAAACAAAACACTATGCTACCCTGCGCCAAGTTGAACCTGCACCAAACTCAATTAACACCGAAAGCAACAGCAATACCTCTTCGTCTTCAAGTACTGCGGTTTACTACAACGCGCTATTTGATGTCCCGAATGAAGACGGCAAATTGCGTATCGATATGACCGCTCAGGTGTATATCATTTTAGACGAAGCCAAGAATATCTTGACTGTACCTGCCGCAGCCGTACAAACCTCGAACCGTCCACAACGTAGCCGAAATAATACGTCTACCGATGGTGAATCTGCTGATAAAAATACCAACGCAGAAGCTAAATCGAATAAAGATAATCCAAACCGTCCTAAACGTTTAGAACTAACCGAAGCTGAAAAAGCATTGGTCAAACAAGGTAAAGCGAGCGTTGCTATGGTACGTGTATTGCAAGCGGATGGTTCTGCACAACCTCAACCCGTATTACTTGGTTTAAATAACCGTGTGACCGCACAAGTGATCCGTGGCCTAAAACAAGGTGATCAAGTCGTAATTGCCGACGGTTCAGACACTAGTAATGATTCTGCAAAACGCAGTAATCGCGGCGGCCCAATGAGAATGTAATGATGAGTCAAAATCAGACGCCTCTACTCGAGGTCAAGAATCTGACTCGTGAATTCCCTGCCGGTGAAAGCACAGTCCAGATTCTAAAAGGGGTTAATCTTGAGATTTACCCAGGTGAACTGGTAGCAATTGTAGGTCAGTCCGGTTCTGGTAAATCTACCCTCATGAACATTTTGGGGTGCCTTGATAAGCCAACCAATGGCAGTTACAAGGTCAAGGGACGTGAAACCCGTGAACTTGAACCAGATGAACTGGCACAGTTACGCCGTGAATATTTTGGCTTTATTTTCCAGCGTTATCACTTACTCGGTGATTTGAATGCTGCAGGTAACGTTGAAGTTCCCGCAATCTATGCCGGCGCAGATGCAACCGAACGCAATGCACGTGCCAAACAACTGCTGACTGACTTAGGACTGGGTGAAAAAACCCAAAACCGTCCGAGTCAACTTTCCGGTGGTCAGCAACAACGTGTGTCGATTGCGCGTGCTCTGATGAATGGTGGCGATGTTATTCTTGCCGATGAACCCACTGGTGCATTAGATAAGAATAGTGGTATTGAAGTAATGCGGATTTTGCGCGAACTCAATGCCAAAGGTCATACCATTATTTTGGTCACGCACGACCATAATGTTGCAAAAAATGCGACTCGAATTATTGAAATTTCAGACGGTAACATCATTTCAGATCAGCCCAATGTGCCTGAAACAGATGATGAACCTTTAGAAAAGCAACAACTCGTTCCAGACACCCAGAAAAAAACCTCGAGTTGGCGCTCTGCCGTTGACCGTCTTGGTGAAGCATTCCGCATGGCGATCCTTGCCATGAATGCACACCGGATGCGGACCTTCCTCACCATGCTCGGGATTATTATCGGTATTGCCTCTGTGGTCTCCGTGGTGGCCTTGGGTAATGGTTCGCAAAAGCAAATTTTAGAAAATATCAGCAGCTTGGGGACCAATACCATCACGGTGTATCAAGGTCGAGGCTTTGGTGATAATTCCAGATCCTCCCAAGTAAAAACATTGGTTCCAGCCGATGCGACAGCCCTTGCTGAGCAACCTTATGTCGATGGCGTTAGTCCTTCGGTTAATTCATCTGTCACAGCACGTTTTAAAGATACAGAAGCGTCGACCACAGTGAATGGCGTGAGTGAAGATTTCTTCTATGTCAAAGGAATGAACTTCGCTTCGGGTCAGCCTTTTGATAAAGAAAGCGTGACTGAGCAAGCGCAAGATGTGGTGATTGATAGTAATACTAAAAATACCTTCTTTGCCGATGGCACCAACCCTGTGGGTCAAGTGATTTTATTAGGCAGTGTGCCGAGCCGTATCATTGGCGTGATCGAAGAACAAAAAAGCATGATGGGTAACTCAGATAGCCTGAATGTGTATTTGCCCTATTCAACGGTTATGAGTCGTATGCTGGGGCAGTCGAACGTACGTAGCATCATTGTTCGAGTAAAAGATGAATACCCAAGTGCCGCTGCTGAGAACGCCATATTAAACTTGTTAGTGCAACGTCATGGCGCGCAAGATGTCTTTACACAAAACTCCGATAGTATCCGTGAAACCATTCAACAAACCACTGCAACAATGACCTTATTGGTGTCTGCGATTGCGGTGATTTCATTGATCGTCGGTGGTATTGGGGTCATGAACATTATGTTGGTTTCTGTGACTGAGCGTACTCAAGAAATTGGTGTGCGTATGGCCGTGGGTGCCCGTCAAAGTGACATTCTGCAACAGTTCCTGATTGAGGCTGTACTGGTATGTATCTTAGGCGGTGTACTTGGAGTTTTATTATCTTTGGGTATTGGACAATTGATTAGTCATTTTGCCGGTGGAACATTCCAAATGGCCTATTCAACGACGTCTATCGTAGCTGCTTTTGTCTGCTCTAGTATGATTGGTATTGTGTTTGGCTTTATTCCTGCACGTAATGCCGCACAGCTTAACCCTGTCGATGCGCTTTCTCGCGAATAAGGAAATAATGATGCAAATGACCTTAACTAAACTTGCAAGTGCCTTCATTCTTGGAAGTAGCTTAGTCGGCTGTGCCGCTGTAGTTAAAACGCCTTATGAGGCTCCTGCAACACAAATCCCATCGCAATTTCAAAATGCGAAAGCCATGAGTCAGCAAGTTCATGCAGATACGTATGCTGACCAATGGTGGACATTGTTTAATGATGCTCAGTTGAACCAGTTGGTGAATCAAGTTTTGGCAGCCAACACAGATTTAGCCGTTGCAGGTATTAATTTACAGCAAGCTCGACTACAAGCAGGTTTGGCTGAAAATAAACAAAGGCCACGCGTTAGTTCAAGTGTTTCAACTGGACATAACTTTGACCTTAACTCAGGTGATGACTCATCAAAAGGTGTATCACTCAGTGGTGGCGTTAGTTATGAAGTAGATTTATTTGGTCGTTTGGCTAGCCAGACTGAGGCCGCAAAATGGGAAGCTTTGGCAACTGAGCAAGATTTACAAGCCACTGCACAAAGTTTAATTGCTACGACTGCTAATCTCTATTGGCAGCTCGGTTATTTAAATGAGCGCTACAGTATTGCGCAGCAAAACTTAACCAGTACTCAAAAAACCTATGACTTAGTCAAAGTGCAATATAAAGCCGGCGCCGTTTCAGGTTTAGATCTAACCCAAGCGGAACAGTCGGTACAAAGTCAAAAAGCGACCTTAAGCCAAATTACCCAACAAAAAGTGGAAACACGTACTGCATTGGCTGTGTTGTTACATCAACCTGTACAACAACTGAATATTACTGAGCCACAGCGTTTACCTCGAATTGCATTACCGACGATTGCAGCAGGTTTACCTGCCGAGTTGTTGTCTCGCCGTCCAGATTTACAAGCGAGCGAATTAAGATTACGTAAAGCTTTAGCCAATAAAGATGCAACTAAAGCCAGTTATTATCCCTCAATCAGTTTGACTGGTAATTTGGGTTCGAGTAGTACCTCTTTGAGTAACTTATTGCAAAACCCTGCTTTGACTTTGGGCGCAAGTCTCAGCCTACCCTTCTTACAATATAATGATATGAAGAAAGACCTTGCTATTAGTGATTTGGATTATGAAAAAGCCATTATTCAATATCGTCAGACTTTGTATCAGGCTTTTGCCGACGTGGAAAATGCGCTATCGAATCGTACAGAGCTCAGCCAACAAGTTGCTTTACAAGAGCGTAATGTACAGCTTGCAGAAAAGACTGAGCGTTTAACAGAAGTTCGTTATCGTAATGGTGCAATTGCGTTGAAAAACTTGCTAGATGCCCAAGAAACTACACGTAATGCACGTTTGTCCTTGGTTCAAACCAAGCAGAGTCAATACAATGCTTATGTGACCTTGATGCAGGCATTAGGCGGTAGTCCGATTCAGCAGTTGCCTTGATTAATATAATAAAAAGCCCGAAAGGGCTTTTTATTATAGAAAATTCCAAAACTTCAAATAATTATCAAACCCACGACCTCGTGTTTGCATAATAAATTCAATAAACGAAGTAAAACACAATAACCCTATATAAGCGCATAGAATACATATTAAATAGTGAGTGAGTCCAAATTTAGTTGAATTTAAGCTAACACCTTCAACCTCACGAGCATCATGATCATTTTTAAAAGAATAATTTCTATTAAACACGTGAATAAATAGATTACCTAATAATGAAATAAGATAATAAAAGAAAAAGAAAGATCGAGCATAGTCAATAATTTTGTTTCTTTTTAAACTTCCAGCCTCATCAACCACATATTCATATTTCGAATGGCTTTGTTGCACAAAGATTTGAAATGCAAAGCGCCCCTAATTGAGCCAAATTTAAGGCGTAACCTGGGTAAGTGGTCGACCTAATTCCGTAAATCTGTTGAGCACTGCTACACGTGCATGAATCTCATTCACTTGGCTATCTAAACTCCTTGCACTGAGTTTATCTCCTAATAATTTAATGCAGTACATCTTAGTTTCAACCAAACTTCGCCGATGATAGCCTGACCATTTTTTCCATAGTGTCCTGCCTAAACGTGTAACTGTTCGAAGTAATTCATTTCGCTCTAGCGAGCTACTCTTTTTATCTTTCCATGGTTTCGCATTTTTTCTAGGTGGAATCACCGCATGTGCTTGCCGATCTGCAATGACCTGACGGCATCGTTTTGTGTCATAAGCACCATCTGTATAGACAGAATCGATTTGTTCATCTAAAGGGATTTGAGCAAGTAAATCTTCCAGTACCTGTGAATCACTGACATTATTGGTTGTAAGCTGAACTGCTCGTATTTGTAGGGTTTTAGCATCTATACCAATATGAAGTTTACGCCATTGGCGACGATATTCAGGTCCATGTTTCTTGCGCTTCCATTCGCCCTCACCTAGAAACTTCATGCCTGTAGAGTCTATGAGTAGATGCAGCCCATCGCTACTTTTTTGGTAGCTGATTACAATATCAATATGCTTTTGTCTTCTACAAAGCGTGGTGTAATCTGGAGCTATCCAATTTAATCCGCAAAGTTTAATCAGACTTTGCACAAAGCCAGTAACCATACGTAAAGACAGACGAAATAAGGATTTAATCATTAAGCAGCATTGGATGGCTGCGTCGGAGTAGGTTTGATTTCGCCCTTGTTTGCCTTTTGATGGCGCATACCATTGCGTAGCAGAATCAAACCAAATGGCAATATTTCTGCGACTCATGAGTGCTCGGTTATATGCGGGCCAATTGGTTGTGCGGTAGATTTTGTATGTAGGCTTCTTCATTTGAAAATTATATCGCTGAAAAAGCCCTCAAGAACAGCTTTGTGCAACAAAGCCATTCAGCTCTGTTTTTTCTCTTTTCGGTTTTCCATATCGGGTCTTTATAAAATTGAATAAGGTTCTGTTTGGAAACGTGAATAGTCTGAGGTTTCAATCTACTTAATAAAACCTGCATAGCCTGTTTGAAAAAATGGTAAAACTATTTGGTTCAAAAAATAATGCTTGGTGTAACTTGTATGCTGTAAGTTCTCTTGTATTTTATTATTGCTTTGAGTGTAATGTTGCGACTCGAAAATCGTCAAATCACTATCCCAACCAAATAATGTCAGGCTGTGTTCCACTTAATTTTGATTAACTATTTGACTTTGTTCAGATATTCGTCTTCCAAATATATCATAACCATAAATGGTGATTTGACTATTGTGATCACTTTGGATTAAGCGATTAAGGTTTCTGCTTATTTGGCTGGTTTCAATCACATTTTTTTGGTAAATTTAATACACATATTTTTCAAACACCTACACCTAAAATATTTTAAAAGTCTTCGTTTTTTTTATCTGGAAACAAATATTCAATTATAAGAAAAATTACTGAAACTACAATACCTATCGTTTGAGTTATTAAAAAGAAAAACATTAGATCATTAAAAGGCATTATATAATCATCATTAAAATAATTATAAATAACGGCTAAAAAAAATCCTGTCAACCCCAGTAAAACCCCCTTTATAAAACAAAACAAATAGGGATGATTATCTGCTTTCAGATTAGATATAAATGTACCTAACACAATTTCAATAATTATATTGAACATATAAAAGTACTTCCTTTATTATTTACTGTACTGTGGTTCATCTAACTTTAGACTCGGATTCTCTTTAATAGGCTTTGTTGTAATAGATTTTACTGCTGTTTGACCATAAAATATTCTTTTTCCAATAGTATTTGTAGTATTTTTATAGAAATTCATAGCTGTAACATATTCTACTCCATTTGCTTTTGCAAGATTTGCGCCAACTCCTCCTGCTAATGCTCCCACACCAGCTACACCAAGAGTTCGCTTATAATTATAGGCATTGCATTTACATCTAACACTATCAAATGTTTGAAAACCACCGTCTACTGCAGCAGAACCAACAGCACCCATTATTGGTGCCTTTGCACCTGCTCCAAAACCGCCACTAATTACTGTAACTCCATATGGTAAAGTAGCGGCGGCAGCTCCAACTGTACCTACATTTCTCATTCCTTGCTGATTTCTTAAAACATTTGCATCTTGCTTATTTTTCGCAACACTTGACATAGTTCCTGGCAATAATGCACCCAATATTCCAGTACTTGGTCTATTTTGTTGTTTGGATCTTGCATCTTTTATTTTTGAAACTTGCCAAGCAGCTTTTTGTTGAGCGAATCTTTCAGCTGCATGCTTTTCAACTAACGCATTATTCGCAGCAACTTTTTCCCTTTCCCCTTGTGCCATCAACCCCATCGAATCGACCCATTGATTCGGATCGCTCACATAAATTGAATTATTTAACCCACCAAACAACCCAATCGGATCTTTACTCACATACCTTGCACTATGTGGCTCATAATAACGATATCGGTTATAATGCAATCCAGTTTCATGGTCATAATATTGACCTTGGAAACGGATATTGGTTTGCTCTAATAAATTATCACTAGTATTAATCTCTAAAGCACTACCCCATGTATTTTGTTTGATTTCCCAAATACATTCACCTAATTCATTAGTTAATGTTTGTGGTGTACCAACTTGGTCACAGTGATAAAAAAGCACCCGTTCCAATTCAGCTTTATTTTTTCGTGTTTCCCTTTTCCATATGGGATCATTATAAAACGATATTCTTCATGCTGAAATTGAGCATAGTAAGGGATTTTTAAAAGCTTGATAAAACCGGTATAACCTGTCTGCAGTAACGGTACGAAACTCTGTGGTTTACAGACTTAATACACGATTTTTATGCTTCAATTTTAAATCAACAAATAAAAAGCTAATACAATGATTATGTAACGTTGGTGCAGGGATTAAGTGTAGTACTTTTTCCACAATTACCTTAATTCATATTAAAAAAGCCTAGAGAGGCTTTTTCTTTTTACATACCATTCTAGAAATATATTAAGATTTTATTTATATCAAAATATTAAGCAACAAATTAGCTAAAAATTTCTTTCTCAGTCATCCTAATGAAATCCATACACTTATAGCCATGTTAAACAAATACACAGAATTAGACCGACCTCATAACCAAGTTAATACTTGAATAAGATTAAGTCATGGATAACCTATCTTTAAAATTTTTATGTAATTAATAAAGTCAAATAAACCTATTAAAAAAATTATAAATAAGTTATCATAAATCCTCCAACTCTATATTTTCCAATTCATCATTGCGGCAATAATTTACTTTTCCTTCACTATACGACATAATGACTAGCCATTTTTTTTGATTAAATGGTAAAACTTCATTACCTGCAAAATTTCTATATTTTTCTTTTTCTGGAAATAGTGCACCCAAATAAATTTTCTCACCAAAACAATATTCAAAAAATTTATCTTTAGCTGATATTATTCTCCACCCATCTTTTTTTAATTTATTATCAATCTGTTTAAAATCACTTAAGGAAAGATCAGACTTATTTATTTGAGTCACTGAATATTTATTATCAATTTTATCTATTAAGACCTCTTCATTGGGTTCAAAATCTTTAAAGAATTTATAAGTAATTGTTTTAAAGTACTCCCCTTCTTTAGTAACTTTTGTATTTGTACAAGATACTAATATAAAAATACTCATTAATAATAAACTTAGTTTTGAAAAAATCATTTTCTATTAGCCTTATTTAAAAATTCAATTTGATAAATACGCTGACTTGAAGTTACACCTTCCGACATATCAATTCTTGGGCTACCGCCACCCACCTCAATTCCAATTTGGGCATTTGGGTCAAACCATTTTTGAGTATGTGGAACAGTCACACCACCAACAACACCAAAAAATCCAACAGATGTAGTAACACTCTTACCAGGTAACCATCTGTTAACAAATTCTGCTATATCCGCTCTATCTGCTTGGGATTTATTAGTAATAGTGCCAAAACTACAGCTCCCACCTTTAGCTGCCACACTTTGAGAAATTCCCTTTGCCAATTGAAATGGCGACAAGTTTTTCGTATTTAGCATTTTAGTAACTTCATTTGGAATAGATGTTCCACTAACGCTTCCTGTTAAATACACGCTACCATCATGTAAGTTAACTACAGCTCCTGTAGATAATGGCCCCATTCCACCTGAACAAACTGCATAGTCTAAGGTACATTTATTTTCTAATATACATTTTGCAACTCTATCAATATGATCTAACTCTCTATCTCTAGCTATACCAGTTGGACTATACTTTCCAAAGTTTTCATGACCTTTTTGTATTTGATCCCTTTTTTCACCAACCCACTTCTGGGTTTTTTCCAGAAAATTATAGCCTTTAAAATCAGGTTGTTGATTACTATTAATTTTATTTGTACCCTTTGATATCTTTTCCAGTTGTTTACTTCCACGATCCAAAGTTTCAAATGCTGCTTTATTTTGTTGTATAGCATTACGATAATCCTGACTAGCTTTATTACTATAATCTGATGATTTATAAGATGATGATTTATTTTTAGATGTAGCTTGTGTACTTGAACGTTGGTTAAGTTTGGCAATGTATTCCTGAGCTTCAGAATTTAAACCTTTACTTCCAGGCACATACCTATCGGAATATGTCCCATCGGGATGAATAAATACTTTCGCCAACCCCAACGCATCTACCCACTGATTCGGATCACTTACATAAGCTAAATTATTAAGTCCGCCAGCTAGTCCAATCGGATCTTTACTTACATATCTCGCACTATGCGGCTCATAATAACGGTAACGGTTATAATGTAAGCCAGTTTCACTATCGTAATATTGCCCTTGGAAACGAATATTGGTTTGCTCAAGTAAATTATGAGAAGCCTTTATTTCTAAAGCGTCACCCCATACATTCTGCTTAATTTCCCAAATACACTCACCTAATTCATTAGTTAATGTTTGTGGTGTGCCAACTTGGTCACAGTGATAAAAAAGCACTCGTTCCAATTCAGCTTTATTTTTTCGTGTTTCCGTTTTCCATAGCGGATCTTTATAAACCGAATAATCTTCATGCTGAAATTGAGTGTAATCTGGGGTTTCTAGAAGCTTGATAAAACCTGTATAGCCCGTTTGCAGCAGCGGTACAAAACTCTGCGGTTCATAGACATAATGCTTAGTGTAGTTTTCTTCAACGTCATTAGATTGCTGTGACTCCCAAATCATCAGGTCACCGTCCCAGCCGAATAAGGTCAGGGTTTGCGCATTTTGATTTTTCTTGTATAAACGCCTTCCAAATACATCATAACCATATTCAGTCGCCTGACCATTAAGCTCACTTTGGATCAAACGGTTCAGGTTATCCCACGTCAGTTTTAATGTTTTACCTGCATGGCTGCTTTCAATCACATTGCCTTGCGCATCGTATTTATAGTTTTTACCCTGATATTGAGCGATCAAATTACTTTTCACTTGAGACGCCTGCGTGGCAATCGGGTCAATTAAATTTCCCGCAGGGTCAAAAGTAAAGCTTTCCGTTTTATGCACACTTTGACTCTGTATCAAACGGCCAACCGCATCATATTGATAATTCAGCTTGCCTAAACGGCTGTCGTCCACCTGCGTGAGTAGATAATTTTGATCATAATGATACTGCCGTTCCGCCTGATGCTGTACTCGCCCTAAAGTCTCTTGCTCTGGCTGAATCAGCTGCGAACTGAGTAAACCCACATCATTATAATTTTTGGTTTGAACCAATCCATTGGCGAGCATCCGCGCAGTTTCACGGTGTAAATCATCGCGCTGAAATGCCACCATGTCTTTTTTATTTAACGCAATGCCATAAATATGCCCTGAACCATAACTCAAATTGCTTTGAACCTGTCCATCAGGGCGAATCGTTTGAGTTAAATTTCCCAGCACATCATATTCATAACGCAGCACAGCCGTCAGCGGAGTTAAATGCGGCACTTTATAATGCTGATGCTCACGGACCAATTGGCCAAGCGCGTTGCGATAAAAATCGATTTGACTGTCTTTATTCGTCGCCTTACTCAACTGATGATTCAGGTTGTATTCAAATTCTTCTGTTTGGCTTACACGTGTTTGCACATGGGTATAAGTTTTCGAAGCGATTGCGCCATCTGCAAAATATGCAAATTGAGTAAACACATTCGGCTGACGGATTTGGAACAGCTGACCGTTTTCATTGTAGCTATAGTGCTTTTCTTCGCCATCAAAGGCTTGTTCACGCGCCAATTGACCATAACGGTTATATTCAAATAAATATTCTGCATGGTTTTGATTGATCAGCTTTTGAATACGGCCTTGCTGATCCCATTGGTAGCCAATTTGTTGACGGTTCGCATCTATACGCTGTTCGAGCAAACCCGCAGCATTATAACGGTACTGCGTGCTTAAACCTTTGGTATCCGTATGCTTGAGCAAGCGCCCTTCTTCATCATGCTCAAATTGTTCTTTTAAACCATCAGGATAAACAATTGCTCTAAGCTGACCTTTGTCTTTACCTTCTGAGCTGTAGATATATTTGACTTGCTTTGCATCAGCAGACTGCTGGGCCGTCAGTGCGCCTTCTTCATCGTATTCCCATGCGCTTTCTTTACCTGAACAATCGCTATATGCGGTCATTTGCCCCAAATCATTGTATTGAATTTTTTTAGCGCCGCCTTTGGCATCAATGATTTCGACAACTTGATTATCATTGTTGTATTTATATTGCGTGATATGACCTAAAGGATTAATTTCCTTCGTTACATTACCGTCTGCATCGTATTCTTTTTTCCAAATATGACCTTCTGGATCTTTAATTTCCGTCAAATTTCCTGCTTCATCATAGGCAAAACGGATGATGCCCCCATTCGGCTGTACAATTTTAATCAGCTGATCTTGCTCGTTATAAACTTGTTCGGTTTCTAGGCCTGCAAAATCAATTTGACGGGTAATGCGTTTTTGACTGTCACGCGATAGCCATTTTTCACGGCCATCGGCTAAGCGTGTCCGATAGGTAAAACCATCTAAGTCAAAATAGTAATAGGTCGGCACATCATAAGCATCATATACAGCAACTTGGCGCAGTCGTGGATGCCACTCCAAACGGGTCTTAAAGCTGCCGTCATCTGCCCATTCCGCTATGGCTTTGGCATTTGCTTCTTTGGATTCATAGCGAATATTATGCCCACGCCCTGTACGGTCGGTATAACGGGTCAGCTGATGCGCATCATTATATTCATAGCTGCGCACGTGGCCATTTTGATCTACAGCCTTAATTAAATTGCCTTGCGTATCATATTCATAACGTGACACTGGCTCTGCCTGTTCATCCACAAAAGCAGCGATAACTTTTACTTGATCATTAAAGGCAAACTTGAGTTGATGCTTGCCTCGTTTCAATTGAAAATCAATGCCTTGTAGATAAGCCTGCTGCTCAAACAAAATATAACTTAAAGCAACTTTTTCATCTGTTTCTTCATTAAATTGCTGAATCAACTGATAGTGTTTTCCGCCATTAAAGCTATGGAAATGAAAACTCCACGCTGAACCAAAATTTAGTAGCAAATCTTCATTTTCTAAAGGTTCTACCGTAAAGCCTTCATAAGGCACCGTGTATGCTTCATAGGTAATTGAATCTGGTAGCTGATGCTTGCGCCCATTACTATCAATAAACAAATAGCCGTTTCTATTTTGGATGATGACATTCGAAAAAGGCATCATCCAACGCGCGCCCATGAGGCTTTGGTCAAACTCATACATTTGCGAGTTATATTGACGCTTAAAGCTGAAACCCACTTTAGGCAGATTGAAATCGGTGTGATTGACTCTTTCCGCACCTATAGCATAACTAATACTATTATCAGTTGCTGAGTCACTAGGTGTAGCATCCTCTCTTAGAATCGAACAAGTCGAATCATTCAATGCGTCAGCCTGTAAAGCTAAAAACTCTAAAGTATCGCCCGTCGTATGCTGCTCATGCTCGCCAGTTTGATTAATCGGCACACTGGCATTGGCTTTGTTACCTTGAGTTTTAATGGCTTTTAAGGTTTCTTGAATTAGCCATGCCAAACTGTATTTTAGACCTGCGTTAGCTTGACGTTGAATTTCATTTGGAAATGAACTCAATGCCTGAGTTGCTTGAGTTTGTAGCAGCGTGCCTGTTTGTTCTTTCCTTATTTTAGGCAGCATATTGGCAAGTGCGCTAGTTTTACTTAAATCAATCAGCGGTTTTGCCCAATTGCTAAATTGTTCTGTCGGATCACGCTTTTCCGCAGTTGCACCAAAACTAATAGTGGGTGAAACCAGTCCTGACTGAATCGGCGCTGCAAAAGTATTTAGAATAGACGTGCCTAAAGTTGTTGCGCCACTTAATAATGCGGGAAGTTTGGCCTGTGTTTCAGTCAGAAACTTTTCTAAATCCCCTGCAATCTGTGCATTCAGATGCAAAGACATACGGCGAAGATCGGCCTCTTGAATTTTGCCATTTTCTGGATAGAGCTTTTCAGCCATTAGCCCCAACAAAGGACGTAATGCCATACGTACATGCGCTTCAGCTTTTGGCTCTAAATATAAGCCAATCAGGTTCATGCTCAGCAAAGCAGATTTTTGCACAGCAGCATCACCCTGTTCTTGCTCGGTAGCAAATAATAGTAAGTCCAACACTGCACCTGAAAGTGCAAAAATATTGGCTACAGTAGGGACATTTGCTTTGGCTTTTAACTGCTCTAAACTTGTATTACCACACGCTTTTAAATAATCCTGAATTTGATGGGCTATAAATTTATGATCTTCAGTATGCGTCACACTTTCTAAATTAAAAATTGCCAGTTCTACGGCTGGCTTATTTATTGTCTGTTGTTCTTTTTGAACATTTTGATCAGTTGTCATGTAAAAACCTATTACTCAAATTCTAAATATTTAAAACTGTGTTTGACGCTAGCTTTAGCAAATGCTAACCATTGTTCTTTTTCGGTCGTGTAGTTTCGCTATAAGTGAGATAAGGGCTTGAATATTGCTTCCTATCTACCCAATCATCGTCACTGGCAAGGACAGGTATCACTGGTGCAGGTGCAACTTCTGCTACTTTTATTTCAGTAACTTTAGGCACTGCCACGGGTGCAGCTGCTACATTCATGGGTGTTACCGCACCTTCTCGAATCGTTTCTGTGTAGGTCAATGCACGTGTAGAATAAGAAATTTTACGACCCACAATATCCTTATCAATAGTTGCTTGAGAGTTCTGAACTGCGGCAGCAGTTGACCCAGAAACGATGCCGTTACTCATTCCACTTCCACCTAATACGCTGGATAAGCCTTGTGCCCCCTGACCCAAACTTGCCATTTGTGAAGCAGAAAGCCCCAAGTTGAGTTTCGATGAAATTGCAGATAGTGCAGAGTTGGTGACTTGGTCTTTAAATTGATTTAACGCTTGTCCACCAACATCTTTTAATGCATTTTTTCCTATATTTTTTAAAGAATCTGCATTTAAATTGAATAAGTTATCTTTAAGCTGTGAAGTTAAATTTTGCCCCAACGACCCGAGTGCATTCTGAATCAAGTCTGAAGCTCCCGGTACAACGTTTTCTGCCCATTGATAGTCACGCTTAAAATGACTCGCTGAATCCCAAGCACTTCGAGGATCTTTGTCAAACTCAACTTTAGCCGGTCCTGGTGCAATACCCGTTACTTGAGCAAAGCCATTGCCGTCTAATTTTCCTGTAACTTGCTTGCCCAAAGCATCAATCACTTTAAAACCGGTGCCACTAAAGAAATCTTGCCCCCCATAACTTTTAAGAAGTTCTAAGGCACCTTTCAAAGGGTTTGAAGCAGGAAGTTGTGTAGACTTGCTTGCACTCGATGCAGGTTTAAATAGATGCTGCCCTGCATTTACTTCAAATTTACCGCCTGTCTTAGCAAGAATTCCCGAGCCATTTAAAGTAATTTGGGAAGAAGCTCCTGTGATCACAATCTCTTTAGGACTGCTAATCTCTATTTTGTCTTCAGTAGAAGAAATCGTAATTCCTTTTTTTGCCAAAATATCCAAAGCATCAGACTGTGCCTGAATTTCGACTTTACTTTGCGCTGCTATTGCTTTAATACCACCTTGAGCTGCAAATAAGCTAACCTTACCTAAAGCTTGTCCCACAATATTTTTTTGCGTACTCAGGTTAATGCTATCACCGGCAATTTGGTTGATCATGCCTGTTGCAGATAAATGAATATCCTCTGGTGTACTAAGTGCAATACCATCCACTGAGTTAAGTAAAAGAATGGCTTTTTTAAATTTAGCGATATCTTTTTCTATTTCACTGGCAAAAGCTTTTAGCTGTTCAACAGATTCAATTTCATCTGTTTTTTGTTGTTTTGCAATATCACTTAAAGACTTACTATTACTATGACTCGTCTCCAGCTGTGTTCTTGCAATCTCTGCATCTAAATGTTCACCATTGGCCTTTTCCTGTTTATAAGTCGACACCAATAAACCTTGTCCAGCCCGAACCGCTCCCCATTGATCGGTCCGCAGCTCAAAACCTTCACCCCGATCTTCACTTTCTGCTTTATCTTTTGGATGACTGAGCTTACCGAGGTTCAGTTGGCTCGCACCATGACTACTTTGCAGCTGGGTACTAATTTGCCCCGTGGTGTCATCAAAGCGTAATTGACCAAAACCCTCTCCCGCCACTTCTTTCGAGCGAATTCCCGCGAGTTTTTTGGTATCGGGTAATTGTCCTTTATTGTCAAATTTAGTGGGACTACGCTGCGCTTCATGAATACGCCCCACAACAAAAGGTCGGTCAATGTTGCCATCAAAGAAATCAACGACGACTATTTCACCAATTCGAGGTAAGAAGCGTGCGCCATAACCTTCGCCGGCCCACGGGGTCAACACATCAACCCAAGCCGAGTCTGTGTCGTTATTATTCGCACCTGCACCGCCATCATGGCCATGATCATCAGAACGGGTAAACAGAAAACGAACTTTTATCCGCCCCCATTCATCAACATGGATTTCTTCACCGGCAGGCCCCACAACTTTGGCACGTTGGGGATGTGTTACTGGTCGATGTGTAAGTGGATTAAATTCAGGGACGGTCGTTATATTTCGACGTTGTAAAGCCAAGGTATTGGCTTGGCGTTCATCCGCCTCGCTTTGTTTGACTTGCCACTGACTCTGATGAATCAGCTGGGTGACTTGATCAGTTAAGTCTTTAGGTAAATTATTTTGGTTATAAAAAGACTTGGATAAAATCAAAAACTCTTGATCGGCCCCACGATGCTGGTCAATCTCTGGATGCTCATCCAATTTGAACCAGTAACCAACTTGTGTATCACGCACGGTACTTTTAGCAATAAATTGTTTGGCTTGAGCCGCATAATAATCACTAAAATTTTGATTGAGACGTTCAACTTGAGCACTATTAGAGGCAGTTGCAGCATCTTCACCATTCAGATCTTGCATCCATGCAGGGCTCACATGCCATGCCTGCTCTAAGCTTAAGCTCGCATTATCTTGATTTTGGCTATGTAGGTGCTTGCTTTGTACTGCACCACCACCCTCGTCCTGTTCAAGCACATCCGCCTGCCACCGCTGCACATGTACCGACGTCGGCTGCAGACTGCGCTGACCGATAAAACTGGTCATACTGTCATTTTTTTCAGTCGCACTACTGCGATGAAAACGGATATTACGTCGCTCCAAAGCTTGATATTGACTATTATCATCAATCAAACGTAGCTTTTGGGCTGCTATGGGTGTCGCAGACGATGTTACAAAAGATTGAGCTTCATCAACCAACCAATGAATGCCTTCACTGCGTAGTAAACGGGTAATAAAATCATAGTCAGTTTCATTACTTTGCATCATGAATGGTCGAACGTCATACTCTTTTTTTAAGCCACTTAAGTCCAAACTTAAGCTCGCTGCAAAAAGTGGGCTCTTTTTTTGCCATTCCTTAAAAATAATCTCGACCACATCTTTGACCGATTTATTCATAAACACGCGGCTATTGCGACGCTTATGCCACAATGCCGTTGCATCTTCTAAGGTCAACTTATATAGCGTTAATGCACCATCACTTTGGCCTTGAAATGCTTCTGTAATGATCCCGGTAATACGAAAAAGTTGACCCGCATCGGTCACCTGATCGATTGCGACTTGCGTACCAATAAATTGTTTGAGTTCTAAGGTGGCAGAAGTAGACAGACAAATCAGTTGAACATTTAAACCCGTACTAAGCGCATGTTCCCCATCAATGCGTTGTAAAAATACCGCCTGATTTAATGTCGAATTTGAAAATTGAATGTGCAAAGCACGTTTTTGTGGACTAATGCCCAATTTTTCAATTGCAGAATATATATTGTTCAGCATCGTTATTATCTAAAATCAGATTTTTATAAAATATGCGGGGTATTTAATCAAAAAAACTCATATTTTTCTAGGCATAAACTGCCTGCTTTGTTGGGTTTTATGTAAGTAAAAATTCAAATTTCCACATCAATTCTTTATGTTATTTTTACTCTATTTATTTCTGCATTAAAAAAATGTAGAGACCATCAAACCAAACTTCAGGTCTCTTCATACCACCTTACTGCCTTGCATCACGATTAATTGGCATTTAAAAATGCGTGAATATTCTCCAATTGTTCTTGTGCTTCGACATAGCCTTGCAAGGCCGCTTTTTCTAAATATTGCTGTGCAATTTTAAGATCACGCTCTACACCGATGCCATGAATATATAAATAACCCAATCGCGTTAATGCCGCAGCATTCATCCCCTGAGCCGCTTGTACATAATAGCTTTGCGCTTGCGTTAAATCTTGCTGCACACCCAAACCATGTTCTGACATTTCGCCGAGCTGGTACAAGGCAGACACATTTCCCAATGCCGCCGCTTGCGAAAAATACTGCGATGCTTGTTGGAAATCTTGTGCTCCCCATTGTCCTTTTAAGTTAACCAGCCCCAGTTGCGTGAGTGCATCAGGATGGCCTAATTTTGCCGCTTTCAACAATGCTCGCTGTGTTTGACTATCATCAAATGAGAGATCAGGCAAGATATTGTCCACGGCTAAACGGTAGAGATACCAAGCAGCATCCTGCGAACCTTGTTCTGCAGCTTTTTCCAGATAGCTCAGACATTGATCACGATGTGCTAATGGATACTCTGGCAATGCATAAAAACGCCCAATCACATAATTCTGATCGGCGACACAAGTAATGGACATATCATTTAAGTGTCTTGCCGCTTCAACTAAAAGTTGCTGCGCTTGCTTGATATTTCGCTCAACACCGACCCCATGTAGGTAGCATAGTGCCAAACCGACTTGGTTAATGAATAATGGTTTGAATTGATACGCTGTTTGATATAACTCAAATGCTTTTTGCGGATCATCACTAACCAAATACTTTTCAAAATACAGCGCTGCAATAAGACTAATTGCATCAGCATCTTTAAGTTGAGCAGCTTCGGTCAGAAAGCGAAAACCTAAAGTTTCCTGCTTCTCCAGGTACCAACCATGAAAATGTGCAATGCCTAATAATCGGCTGGCTGCTGCAACTTTGTGCTCTTTGGCCTGCTGCAAAAGATCATGATAAACCCGCTGACGCTGATCGACGTCGATTTTACCCATCAACACCGCTTGATAATATTCATACAACTGCTGCTGGTGCCCGAGTAGCAATCCTCGCTTTAAATATTGCAATGACTTTTCATCATTTTGCGCAAGATACTTTCCTTGTGCATAGAATTGCTGCAACTGCTGAATAGCCGCCATATGATCTTGTTGGCCAGCTTTCAGTAAATATTCCAATCCCAGAGCAATATTTGGCGTGGCTTGGTTTAAATAGCACTGTGCCAATTGATACTGTGAATTGGCATGTCCATCGTCCGCATTTTTTTGCAACAAATCTAAATGTTGCTGCTCGGCATGCGTTTGATCTTCTGGGTTTAATTCAGCGAGTCGATATTGCGCATCCAAATGACCGCGTGAAATCGCATGTCGATACCAATACTGCGCTTTTTCAAGATTGGGTACACCGCCATAGATACCTTCTTCAACTTGCCCCAACACATATGCAGCATCATCACTGCCTAAACTATTGGCTTTTTCCAATAAAGCCAGCGCATTTTCCACACTGACTTCTCGGCCTAAACCTTGTAAATGCATCTGCCCCATAGCGACATAGGCCTGTGGAATTTCATGCTGTTTGGCCAAATTTTGATACAACTCATAGGCACGCGTATAGTCGGTTGGTGCATCAAGCATTAAACGTTCTGCGAATTTCAGTTGTGCATCTAATTGGTCTATCCACAAGTCATGCCCAACTGCTTTAGCCTGATCGCGTTTTACTGGATCGGGTCTTTTCCACATCCAAAACGCAAGTGCTCCCATCCCCAAAATTAGTATCAGTAAAAACCACATACTCGCCCCAAAAAATCAATATTTTAATTATTCCAACATTGTGTCTGATTTTAATTCTATATACAAAAAAAGCACCGAATTCGGTGCTTTATTTTTTTCAAAATGAGATAGCTGTCATGCTTTTGCTCGTTTTGCATCAAGTTTTTTGAGCACCTCTGACACAGCCACCATCGCAAAGCTGGACGTCACGACTACTGCTGAACCATATCCACCACAACGTAAGCCTGCACTTGGACAAACATCAGCACTGGAAAATGGATTATCAATTGAATAAACACAGGTGATGCCAAACTTTTCTTTCGGCTTTTTACAAATGCCTTTGCCACGTAATTGTGTCCGCAATTTAGCTAACATCGGGTCTTGCTCTGTTCTTGATAAATCTGCGACTCGGATTTTCAGCGGATCAAGTTTACCCCCTGCTCCACCCGAAACGATCAACGGAATTTTATTAAAACGGCAATGTAGCATTAAGGCAAATTTTGCCTTCACATCATCAATGCAATCTAAAATTAGGTCAGGAGCACCTGCCAAAATTTCTTTGACATTTTCAGGCGTAAGATAATCATCAATCAAATTTATTTTGATTCGGGGATTAATCGCACGGCAGCGCTCTGCCATCACTTCAATTTTTTCATGTCCCAGTGTCGTGCTCATGGCAGGCAATTGTCGATTGATATTCGATGCAGCAACCACATCCATATCGACCAAGGTTAGCTCACCAATACCTGTACGTGCTAAAGCTTCGACCGCCCATGAGCCTACACCACCGATCCCGATCACCATGACATGACTTTTTTCATAATGATGAAAACTTTCATCACTATATATTTTGGCTACGCCAGCAAAACGGCGGTCATATTCATCATCTTGGAGCAGTTCAGTCATAGGTTTGGAGGCAGAGTTAAATCAGCCGCCATTTTAGCAAATTCACTGCTTTTTTTCTTTGATAAAACGCAATTCAGCAGACAGCGCAACAGAGCGGCATTCGCATCAGGTCTAAATCCATCAAAATAAACATTTACAGCGAACGGAGATCTGCTTTAAAAATATAACCATAGATCAAAAGCTCAAGTGTGTATTGCCATGGACATCCATCCTCTGCCAAATAATTTAAAAATCACCGATGACAAAAATGAAATGGATTTAGACACCGTGCATCGCTTTTTAAGCCATACCTATTGGTCAAAAGACATTCCGAAACATGTGGTGAAAAAAGCGATTGAAAACTCTTTGGCCGTGGCCTTACTTCTCGATGATGAACTCATCGGTTTTGGTCGTGCCATTACGGATTATGCAACTTTTGCTTATTTAGCCGATATTTATGTCGCCGATGAGCATCGAGGCAAAGGCTATTCAAAATTGATTGTGAGTACTTTATTTGAAAAATGTGGCTCCGCAGATCTAAGACGCATGTTACTTGCAACGGCGGATGCACATGGTCTATACCGCCAATTTGGCTTCACTGATTTGGCTCAACCTGCAAGTTTTCTCGAGATTCATCAAGCCAACGTCTATCAACGATAGAGAAAATATCTCGGATAAAAAAAAGAGGCTTTCGCCTCTTTTTCGATCTTACAACCTTAGTCTTTATTCATAATAAAGAAATATTCACGGTAGTATTTGAGTTCTGCAATGGAGTCACGGATATCATCCATCGCTAAATGTGAGGCATTCTTTTTCAAGCCACCCATGATCTCTGGGCGCCAGCGTTTCGCCAATTCTTTCACTGATGATACATCGAGATTACGGTAGTGGAAGTATTGTTCCATTTCAGGCATTAAACGATGCAAGAAACGACGATCTTGGCAAATTGAGTTACCGCACATCGGTGATGATTTTGGATTTACCCATTTTTTCAAAAATTCTAAAGTTTGCTGTTCAGCATCTTGTGCTGTCAATTTACTACGACGTACACGTTCGATCAGACCTGATTGACCATGTTGGCGAGTGTTCCATTCATCCATCGCATTGAGCACACGGTCAGACTGATGTACCGCAAGCACAGGCCCTTCCGCCAGAATATTTAAATTATCATCCGTCACAATTGTTGCAACTTCAATAATCTGGTCGTTATCTGTATCTAGACCTGTCATTTCAAGGTCAATCCAAATCAGGCGTGTATCAGGTGTGCTGCTCATAAATGTGCAATCTTATTAGGCTGTAAAAATGAACATAGTAGCAAATTTATTGGGCTTGCGCTGTAAATAGACCCTGCTTTCATGCTATTTTTGCCATCTAGTTTTCATGGTTTTTTAGGATATGAATGGCTTTAATTCGTAAGCGCCGACTGACTGAACAGCAGCAACGTCGCATTCAGAAGCAACATAAATCTCGTCAGGAAGAAATCGATACTTCTGCAGATTTGGAAGGCTTGGTCGTCCAACATTATGGTCGTCAACTTGAAGTTCAAGCGCTGTCTACACCCGACCAACATCCTGAAAAACCAATTGTGCAAGCAGGTGAACCTGAGCCACATTGGAAACCCATCGAATTAGGCAGTGTTTGGCGCTGCCATACCCGTACCAATCTCGAATTATTGGTGACGGGTGACCGTGTCAAATGGCAAGCTGACCCGATTACAGGTCTAGGGATTATTACCGCGATTCATCCACGCCAATCTTTACTGACACGCCCTGACCGTTATCACAAAGTGAAACCTGTCGCAGCCAATGTCAGCCTGATTGTGATTGTATTTGCACCGCTTCCTGAGCCAGCACCAGGCCTGATTGACCGCTATTTGGTGGCCTGCGCAGATGCCGATATTCCAGCATTATTGGTCTTAAATAAATCCGACTTGCTTAAAGACAATGATCCGATCTTAACGCTATTACAAGAATATCGTGACTTGGGCTATGAGGTTATGCAAACCCAATCTGATGGTGACTTAAGCGCACTTTCTGCTCGACTTTCTGGTGAAACTGTCGCATTTGTAGGTCAGTCTGGGGTTGGTAAAAGTACTTTAATTAATGCCATTGTTCCGGATGCTGCGCAAAAAACCAATATTATTTCGGAAAACTCCGCGCTCGGTCAGCACACCACCACCTCTACGCGTTTAATTGCGTTTGGTGAAGGTTCTGCATTGATTGATTCACCAGGAATCCGTGAATTTGGTTTATGGCACCTAGAATTGGAAAAAGTTCAACAAGGTTTCCCTGAGATCGATTCACATTTGGGCTATTGCCAGTTCCGTAACTGTACGCATAAACATGAAAAGCAATGTGCACTGCGCCTTGCTGCTCAAAATGGGGAAATTTTACAGCGTCGTCTCGACAGTTATTTACGTTTAATTGACGAAATTACTGAAGCGCAGCAAAAAAATTAATTTTTATTCAACAGTAGCCCTTGAAGGGGTGATTTTGATCACCATATTTATGAGCTATACTTTGGGCAATTTTAAATTGTAATTAGGTGAATTGTGGAACGTTGGTTCGAGTTTATGGGGAATCACCCCTTCTTATTTGGAACACTGGCTGTATTGGTCGTGCTGTTCTTTATTCTGGAAGGCCAGCGTAATGGTCGCAAAATTTCACCGCAGTCATTGGGTATTTTGGTTAAAGCTAAAAATGCTCAATTGATTGACTTACGTGATGCGAAAGACTTCCGCGAAGGCCATATTAGCGGTAGCCGTAATATTCCATATAGCCAAATTACAAAACACATTGAAGAGTTAAAAACTTCTGATCGCCCGTTGGTTTTTGTATGTAACCTTGGTCAAGTGGCAGGTTCTGCATTGCAACAAGTCGGTCATGCAGATGCATACCGTTTAGACGGCGGCATTAGCAACTGGAAAGCTCAAGGCTTACCTCTAGTTAAAAGCAAATAAGCGCTTCTTAGGAGATTAACATGGCTGAAGTTACGATTTATTCAACAACTGTATGTCCTTACTGCATTCGTGCAAAACAGCTCCTAGAGCGTAAAGGCGTGGCTTATAAAGAAATTAATTTATCAAATGAAGCGCCTGAAGTACGTGTTGAATTGATGCAACGCACCAACCACCGTACTGTTCCTCAAATTTTTATTAATGATCAGTTTATTGGCGGTTTTGACCAACTTTATGCTTTAGAGCGTGAAGGCAAACTCGACGGCATGCTATCTTAATTTTAAACATAAATCGTCACCTCATATTAAGGAATAAACAATGAGTGAAGAACAACAAGCTCAACCACAATTGGCATTAGAGCGTATTTATACTAAAGATATTTCTTTCGAAGTACCTGGGGCTCAAGTATTTACTAAAGAATGGCAGCCTGAACTAAATATCAACCTTTCTTCTTCTGCGGAAAAAGTTGATCCAACACACTTCGAAGTTTCACTGAAAGTTGTCGTTCAAGCGAACAATGCGGGTGACACTGCATTTATCGTTGACGTTACTCAAGCAGGTATCTTCCTGATCGATAGCGTTGAAGAAGAACGTCTTCCGTACATTCTTGGTGCTTACTGCCCAAATATCTTGTTCCCATTCCTACGTGAAGCAGTGAACGATATGGTTACTAAAGGCAGCTTCCCACAATTATTGCTTACACCAATTAACTTCGATGCTGAATTCGAAGCGAATTTGCAACGTGCGCAAACTGCTGCTGAAGGCCAAGCTTAATTACTTGATCTCAGATATAAAAAAGACCGCTTTTAGCGGTCTTTTTTATTGCTTTATTTATCCCCTCTCCTTCTAGGAGATGAGAAACACTGTTTCGCAAGGGGAGAGGTTTTTATTCCCTCACCCTAGCCCTCTCCCAAAGAGAGAGGGAACTTAAAGAGAATTACTCAGCATCTGCCATCAGATCAGCGCTCATACCTACAGTATTAAAGCCAGCATCAACATACAGAATTTCACCTGTAATACCATTTGCCCAAGGCGAGCAAAGGAACAATGCTGCATTACCTACATCTTCAATGGTGACATTGCGTTTAAGCGGTGCGACTTTTTCATTTAGGTCTAACATTTTACGGAAAGATTTAATCCCTGAAGCCGCTAAGGTACGAATCGGACCTGCTGAAATCGCATTTACACGAATACCTTCAGCACCAAGACTTGTTGCCAAATAACGTACGCCTGCTTCTAGTGACGCTTTTGCCATACCCATAACGTTATAGTTTGGCATTACGCGTTCAGAACCTTGGTAAGTCAGCGTCAATAAGCAACCTTGACGTGCAGCCAATAAAGGTTTTGCCGCACGAGCCATCGCAATAAAGCTATATGCGCTGATGTCGTGAGCAATTTTAAAACCTTCACGGTCGGTAATATCAGTGAAATCGCCATCTAAAGTATGCGCTGGTGCAAAACCAATTGAATGCACAACACCGTCTAGACCATCCCAATGTTTAGCAAGTTCAGCAAAAGCGGTATCAATTTCAGCGTCCACTGCGACATCACATGGGAAAACTAAAGTTGAACCAAATTGTTCAGCAAAATCATCTACACGTTTTTTTAATTTTTCGTTTGGATAAGTAAAAGCCAGTTCTGCACCTTCGCGATGTAAAGCTTGCGCAATACCAAATGCGATTGATAACTTACTTGCAATACCCGCGATTAAAAAGCGTTTGCCAGCCAATAGTCCTTGTGCCATGTAAAACTCACTCAAAATAATTTAACAGCATAATGCCAAGTCTAAAGCATTTTAGAAATTGCATAATGCGCCTTTTTTTAGAAAACCATCATTGTATAAACAATGTGGAGAAAACCTGATTCAATCAAGCAGCGTCAATATTTGTTGCCGCTTAAGCGTCCAAATGCAATGCTTGTAATGAATTTCTCCATAAGATCTGTGCAATCTCAGATTCAGTACGGTTTAAGCTCTGAGCCAAACCCAGCAATACATAGGGCAAATTGACCGGCGTATTACGAGTACGCCCTTCCGTCGAATGCTGACAACATAAGGGTGTCATATCGGGACAGTCGGTTTCTAAGACCAAATGTGCCGCCCCTAAAGTCTGAACCACTTGATGTAATTTTTTTGCATTGGGATTGGTGATTTGCCCCGTTACACCAATTTTAAAACCTAGCTTGGTAAATGCCTTCGCTTCTTCAACACCACCACTAAATGCATGTGCGATACCACCGAGCTTAAATTGATGCTTTTTCAACATCGAAAGCACCTCCGCATGGGATTTGCGAATATGCAGCAAAATGGGTTTATCAAACTGCTGTGCTAATTCAAGTTGTGCGGAAAAATACTGCTGCTGCTTTTGAAAAAGTTCGGGCTGTTTATGCTGTTTCAAAAAGGTATCTAAACCTATTTCACCGATAGCGACACAATCATGCTGCTTTAGCAGCTGTTCCACATCGAACAAATGTTCTGTACGATGTTGCTCAATATAAAACGGATGTAAGCCGGGGGCTAAATAGCTTTTGGGAGCATTGGATAAACGAGCTAAAAACTCTTGGGTTTGCAGCAAATCGTGAAAACGTGACTGCACAAAACCAATCAATACCAAAGCATCGACACCCACCTGTTTGGCAGCATGCGCCAACTGTTCCCGATCAGCGTCAAAATCAGGAACATCAAAATGCGTATGCGTATCAAACAGTGAGTAAGTCATTGAACTAATTAATTTGCTTTTACGGCTGAGGCTTCAGCAGCTTCAACTACTGGTAGATATTGCTTTTTCAAGATACTTTGCAATTGATCATACGGAATGGTCAAACGTGGTAAACCCGCCACATATGGCCCAATTTCATATTCGGCATATTGCAAAATTAGACCTTGCTGACTTAGATAAAAGTTATCAGACAGTTTAAATTTCCAAATCTGTTCATATTCTTGAACATTGTCCGCCAACTTGGCATCTTTCACCCAAGTTTTAAAGACTTCATAGCCCAGCTTTTCAAGTTTAGTACGTTGATTGGGCAGCAATATGTCATTGAGCTGTACCAATTTTTGAGTGCTTAAATCGAAGTTATAATATTGCTGTGCAGAAGAACCATGCGCCCCACCTAAATATGAGCTGGTATTTAAAACCACTGTTGCCAAGGGTTTTTCAGCATTCAATATTTTAGGTTTAATCATCAAACTGATTTGCTGATTGGCGCTTAAAGATTTCAACTCTTTATCTAAATTTAAAAATGCTTGCATATAAGGCTGCGTGGCTTTTTCCAATTTTAATTTGGGCGTTTCAACCTTTGCCAAAGCAGATTTTGCTTCAGACGCTGCAGGTACTTCACTTGCAGCGGGAGCGTCTTTGCTCAGCGTTTTATCTTCTAAAGGCGAAACAGACAGGATCTCTCCCAACTGTTTTAAAATTTCCGCATCAATAAATTCATCAATAAAGGCTTGATTACTGTTTAAGCGTTCAACTGAAATTTCAGGACAGACCCCGCCATCACATTCAGGTAAATTCAGTTGTAATTTTTCCGCATCACCAATCAGTTTTGCACTCAAATCTGGCTGTTCAGTTTTGGCTTGATCCGGCTTTTTTTCAGGTTCAGCTTGTTGTGGCTGACACGCCGTGAATGCAACAGAAACTGCCAATATTGAGCTTGCCCAAATTTTATTTTTTTGCACCATTGCTTCAACCTTTCATTTCGAATAATTGATATTTATCTCAGTAAATATCTCATCAAATTAAATACTTTCGTTGTTTAGAACATATGCTGATACACATCAGCTTTCAAGACTTGTTGTGTTTGCGCTTTGCTGAGATAAATATCCAGTTGTGTACTATCTTTGATAATTTCATCTGTACGGTAATGCAAACCGACACCTTCTTGATCAAAGAACCAATCTGCTTGGCCCCAATAGAGCTTTTTCGGTGCCGATTTTTTGACATCCACATCTTGTTCATCTAACCATTTGCCATAGGCTTGCTGCACAATGGCATCCATATTTTGCTGCTGCTTTGCATCAATAATATCTAAGGGTTTGAGATTTTTTTTCGCACGACGGTCTGCCACAAAAAAATAATAGCGCTCTTTGACCGTGATATTTTCCTGTTTGGTATCGACACCGATTTGCAGCAGCACATATTGATTCCGTTGATATGGAACTCGTGTGTACATCGCCAATTCATAGGCTTTATTGGTTTTAAACTCGGCCTGCCAAGCATCTGATTTTTTCACATACGCATCGACAGCTTGTTGGAGATTCATATTCTGCTTTAGTGCAATCTGATCTTGTACGACGCTCGCCTGATTCTTTTCAATCCAGCTATTCAACCACGTATCTACGGTCTGAATGGTTTGTATCTCTAAATCAATACAACTTTTATTTTCACAAAACGGTTTGGCAATTTTAGCGGCTTGCTCTTGGATATTTAAATAAGGCAAAACATCTGGATTGATCACGGCCGCTTCAGAAGCGCCATCATCGGCCGGCTTTGTCGCTTTGTTTTCTTTTCCTGAATCACATGCACTGAGCAGCAAAACACTCCCCAAAAGTGCAAAAACTGTAGCATCCTTGAATATTTTCATGATGTCCTAAACGACCAAATGATTGCGTAATGTATGGATTTAAAAAACTCTACCACAAAATAAAACAGCTTCACGAAGAAGCTGTTTTATTTCTGTAAAAGAACAACTTAGTGTTCACGTGTATTACGGAACACGATATCCGGATAACGTTCTTGCATTAACTGTAAATTCACACGACTTGGTGCAAGATAAGTTAAATGACCACCGCCATCGACAGACAATTGGTCATGTGCTTTTTTCTTAAATTCGTTGAATTTTTTCTCGTCATCACACGATACCCAACGTACGGTATTGATACTTACAGGCTCGTAAATACAATCAACTTTGTATTCTTCTTTCAGACGATAAGCCACGACTTCAAACTGAAGTACGCCCACAGCACCCACGATTAAGTCGTTACTGTTTTGTGGCATAAAGACCTGAGTTGCACCTTCTTCTGAAAGTTCTTTTAAGCCTTTTTGTAGCTGTTTTGACTTCAATGGATCTTTTAAACGCACGCGACGGAACATTTCAGGTGCGAAGTGAGGAATACCGGTAAAGTGTAAATCTTCACCAGAAGTGAAGGTATCACCGATCTGAATCGTACCATGGTTATGCAAACCGATAATGTCACCCGGCCATGCTTCTTCAAGATGTTGACGGTCACCGGCAAGGAACGTTAAGGCATCACTAATACGTACATCTTTACCTAGACGCACATGTTTCATTTTTAAGCCTTTTTCATACTTACCTGAACAGATACGCATGAATGCAATACGGTCACGATGTTTTGGATCCATATTGGCTTGAATTTTAAAGACGAAACCTGTGAAGCCTTCTTCAGTCGCTTCAACTTTGCGGTCTTGAGTCGGATGTGCTTTAGGTTCAGGCGCATATTGACTAAATGCATCCAGAACATGGTCTACACCAAAGTTACCGAGTGCCGTACCAAACAAGACTGGCGTTTGGCGACCTGCCAAAAATTCATCACGGTCTAAAGGCTCATTGGCCATTTGAACCAACTCCAATGATTCTTCAAATGCGGCCCAAGCGAGATCGCCGACTTTTTCACGCAAATCTGCATAGTCATAGCCATCACGAACTTCAATATCCGTAATGGTTGAACCGAAACCCGCCTTATAAACGTAGAATTTTTCTTCGAGTAGGTTAAATACACCCGCAAAGTCACGACCTGTGCCCAGTGGCCAAGTAATCGGAACACATTTAATTTTTAAAACGTTTTCGATTTCATCTAGCAGTTCTAATGGCTCACGAATTTCACGGTCCATTTTGTTGACGAATGAAATAATCGGCGTGTCGCGCATACGACACACTTCCATCAATTTGATCGTACGATCTTCGACACCTTTTGCACCATCAATCACCATAAGCGCAGAGTCAACAGCGGTTAATGTACGGTAAGTATCTTCAGAAAAGTCTTCATGCCCTGGGGTGTCGAGCAAGTTAATCATCTTGTCTTTAAACGGGAACTGCATAACAGAGGTGGTGATCGAAATCCCACGTTCTTTTTCCATTTCCATCCAGTCAGACGTTGCCGCACGATCAGATTTACGGCTTTTTACCATACCTGCAACCTGAATCGCCTGTCCCCATAACAACAGTTTTTCTGTCATTGTGGTTTTACCGGCATCGGGGTGGGAAATAATAGCGAAAGTACGTCGCTGAGCGACCTGTGTCGCTAATTCTTCTTTAAAACTCATGAAAGACACCTACTGCAAAACTCGCAGTGCAAAAGATCAGATCTGATCAATATGGAAAATTGGCGATATTGTATCAGATTGACCATTAAAAATAATCAACCACATTGGGTTGAGTCAAAATCTTAGCGTGGCGTGTCTTGATGTTTTACATTGGATGACGACCTGTTTTTATCGACGATATAACGTATTCCACTGTCTTTTTTCTATACTCATTGGCAATGCGATAACACTACAAATGACTTTATTCAACTTTCGCTTTCATGCTTTCTTCAAGCTGTGTCACTGGCATCGGCATTCCTAACAAATATCCTTGCAACTGTTGGCAACCTAAACGTTTTAAAATTTCTGCTTGTTGTTCTGTCTCTACACCTTCTGCAGTGACTGTTAGCCCCAGTCGAATTGCCAAGTGAATAATACTTTCTAAAATAATTTCTTCTTTAGAACCGACGCTCAAATTGCGGATAAACTCACGGTCAATTTTCAGTTCATCTACAGGCAGTTCTTTTAAATATAAGAAACTTGAATGTCCCGTCCCAAAGTCATCAATCGCAACTTTAATCCCCATTTGTCTCAAATGTTCAAAAGTTACAATACTGGCATCGATATGATGCATCGCTGTTGACTCGGTAATTTCAATAATTAAATTGGACGGGTTAATTTCATACCGTGCAAAAAGCGACTCTAAGGTACTAAATAAATGTTTATGTTCAAACTGAATGGCTGATAAGTTGACCGCAATCGGATACAGCGGCATGTTCAGCTTTTCCCAGTGCTGAATTTGCTTACAGGCTTCTTCAAGTGCCCAATAGCCCATGGCAATAATCAGTCCAGTTTTTTCCGCGCCATTAATGAACTTATTTGGCGTCAGCATACCTAGAGTTGGATGATTCCAACGAATTAAGGCCTCAACCCCACAAATTTCACGATCAGCGGCATTAAATTTTGGCTGATAAAATAAGCTAAACTGCTGTTCTTCTACCGCTTTATACAAATCATTGATCAGTTTCGTCTGACTTTTTTCTTCAAATTGGTCGGCGGTATAATTAAAAAACGAATAGGTATTACGCCCCTGATACTTCGAACTCAGCATTGCAGTGTCTGCATTAATCAGCAGATCTTGTAAGTTCACACCATGTTCAGGGTACATCGCAATACCAATACTGCCTGAAATATTGATTTCCTTGCCTGCAATCAGGAAACTTTCTTGCATCAATTCCAATATTTTTTCAGACATTGCTGTGGCAGAATCATTGCTTGCCGACTCAAGTACAATCAGAAACTCATCGCCACCGATTCGTAGCAATTTGGCTTTATCATTAATTAAACGGTGAATACGCGTAGCAATTTGAATCAGTAGTTGATCACCGACATGGTGTCCAAACACATCATTGACCGCTTTAAAACGGTCGATATCAATATAAATAAAAGCAATTTTATCTTGTCTTAAGCGATGCTCTGTAAATAGAAAATGTGCATATTCAGCCAAAAATAGTCGATTAGGTAAACGGGTCAAATTGTCCTGTACAGCTTGATTGGCCAGTTCTCGATTTGCGCGCATCAACTGCAAACTGCGATGTTCTAAACGTTGCTCAAGTACTGCAACGCTAAAGGCCGCCATCAACAATAAACTGGTGACAAATAAGACAATAAATAGCAATAAATTATGGTTAATTTGAGCCGCAACCAATATATCCATCGAGTTTAGCGGTACAAAATCAACAGCCGCCATACCAATATAATGCATAGCCACAATGCTAAAAGTCAGCATTAATGCGACAAAGACATTCAAAATATTCCGTTTTGGCGAATATTTATTTTTAAACGTCATCCAAAAGGCCAAACCCGAACCACAGATCGCAACTAAAATTGAACAGATAACAATTAAAGGTTCATACCGTTGTTCATAGCCCTGAACGGCTAAACTCAGCATACCGGTATAATGCATGCCGGAAATGCCAAGGCCCATTAACACTGAACCTAAAATTAAACGAGGAAAAGGTAATGTCTGTCGTGTGGTTAACCACACAGCAAAAGTGGAAGCAACGAAAGCAATAAAATAGGATATCAGGGTCAGACTGGTATCGAAACTATGGCTTGAAGGCAAATGGCTGGCTATCATGCTTACAAAATGCATGCACCAGATCGCAGCACCTAAAATTGCACCGCTGAAGAATAAAATGACATTTTCATATCTTGGTCGTGTTCCACGAAACAACATTTGTTCGAGTGAAACAGCAAAGTAACAACTTAATAATGCAACTACGATTGAACCAGCGACCAGACTGTAATCATAATGAATATGAGTCATATCAAGCGTTCCGCTTAGGTTATCGTGGCACTTTCTTTAACCGAATTACCCAATCTATCTCTTCCCTTTAACTTGTTACGTTTTCAATTACTTACTTATTTTCCCTTAGAATCTATTAGTCTACGATAATGGTCAAGTCTTTCTTTCAAGATTTTAAGCAACTGATTAATTTAAAAAAAGAAAGCTTGATCAAGTTCACTAAAACTTAAACTTTTGATAAAAAATGCATCAGGTGGTTTTTATTTTAGAACAGTTTCTAACCATAATAAAATGAATAAATTAGATTGATTTCTATATTGTTTTCTAGATTTAAATCATGCCTCTCTACACAAAAAAATAGCGAGCCGTAGCTCGCTATTTCTCAATAGGTAAATTCATCTTTTCCGTCAAAAACTTAAGCAATCAGCTCAATATTTTTATGGATGAATGGCTTACTTTTTGGCTGCTGTTGTTGGATTCGTACCTTGTAATTTGGCATAGTCCATTAGCACATTCGCTGCTTCCGTCACAAAGACTTCTTCTTCAGGCAGTGCTGGACGTTGGTTCGCCTTCATTTTCGCACGTGCTTCCACCAATGCATCCATAGACGCTTGGTAGCTCTCCCAGTTGGCATAAGGCTTTTGACCCACCACTTTACGACGTTGATTTTCAGCATCCAAAGACTTTTGCTCTAGTGCCAACAATTCAGCTTTACGCTTCGTTAAGTCGAGTACCACACGCTTTTGCTCATCCGTCTTTTTTGCAATCGCTGTACGTTGCTCTAAATACTTAAATTGAGGATCAATCGTGACGCGTTGCTGAGATGACTTAATCAAATCTGGAACATAGGCTTGGATCGAGCCTTCACGTTTAAACGGTGCAGTTGGAATAGTATCCCACTGTAAAGCATTTTTCGATTTACGCTCACCAAACTCTTCATTGTAAATATCGACCAGCTTAATATCCGGTACGACCCCTTTATTTTGGGTACTGCCGCCCGTCACTCGGTAAAATTTACGTTGCGTTAAGGTTGCTTGACCATAGGCTAAAGAGTCAAGTTGTACCTGCGCTGTTCCTTTACCCGTTGTGGTACTACCAATCACCACACCACGCTCATAGTCTTGAATCGCAGCAGAATAAATTTCACTCGCAGAAGCCGAAGCCAAATTAATCAATACCGCCAATGGGCCTGCATAAGTTTGCGCGCCACCATCATCATCTTCAAACACGCTGACATTGCCATTACCATCACGGATTTGCACCACTGGACCTGATTTAATCACTTGTCCAAGCATACGTGCTACTTCTTCAAGTGAGCCACCAGGGTTGTTACGCAAGTCAATGATGATGCCTTCAACATTTTGCGCATCTAAAGTTTTTAAAGCTTTATTGGTATCTTCCGACACAGAACGGTAATCTGTACCCGCACGACGTGCACGATAGTTTAAGTAAAACGATGGAATTTCAATCACACCAAACTTATGTTTTTTGCCATCACGTTCAATTTCAACGGTACGTGAACGCACGCCTGCATCTTCTTCTTGAATTACATCACGTACAATAGTGACATTTCGCGCTTGATTCATGGACGCACCAGCACCCAATAAACGTAAAGTCACTTTGGTGCCACGTTTACCACGAATCAGTCCGACAATTTCATTGCTCGGCCAACCAATCACATCGACCATTTTGTCGCCATCTTGGGCAACACCAACGATGCGATCGCCTGACTTCACTTGTCCTGATTTGCTGGCTGGCCCACCTTCCACAATCGTCTCGATTTTGGTGTAGTCTTCATTACCACGTTCAGGACGGATCGATACCCCAATCCCTTCCAATTGCAGCGTGGTTTGACGGTTCAATTCCATCGCATCTACAGGTGGAAAGTAATTACTGTGCGGATCATACGTCAGCATCATGGCATTCAGAGTTTTATCAAGCACATCATCGCTTTTTAAACGACTAATCCGCTCTAACTGACGTGTATAACGCTTGGTTAAAGTCTGTACAGGTGTTAAGTCTTCAGGACCTGTTAAGTCTTGACCATTTGCCAGTGTTGGGTCATCTTTCAACGCTTTTTGTTTGGCTTTCTCTTCTTCTTTGCTGATGGTTAAGTTGATCAGCTGAGAGACCAACATTTTATTCCAATGCGCACGCTGTTCTTCTGTCGATTTAAAGAATGGCGCTTTTTCACGATCGGTTTCGATGTAGTTATTCGGTTGATTTAAATTCTGTGGCTTTTTCAGCTCTTCCAACATATAGGTGTAGAACTGTTTTAAGCGCTCACGATATTGCGCATGAATGGCATACGGCCCTGTTAAATTGCCCGCTTTGAGATTTGCGCCAAAAGTTGAGCCATAACGTTTTTTATAATTTTCAATATCCGATGCCAAGAACAACGTATGTTCAGCATCTAAACTATCAATATAAAAATCTAAAATACGGTTAGATGTATTGGCATCTAAACGCTGATTTAAATAGTGTTGACGGTCTACCAATGTTGCAAGCTGACGTGAGACCAAGGCTTGCTCTTGTGTGGGCTGAATGGTACCCGCGCTCACTGCTTCTGTATTATTTGCAGCAATTGCGTCATTCACCACATGAGTGAAAAAGAATCCACCTGTCGCAATCGCAACGGCACAAGCTAATGTTTGAAGTTTCATAAATAATTTGTACTTCCTTGGTATTAAGACCAATATTACCGTGTTGGTTTTCGACCTGAATTGAATAGATTCAAAATCTTAAACAACTTAATATGTTTATGTCGTGTAGTTTTATCATATTCTCTGCTGACAAAGTGTAGCAAATCATTGCAGAATTCAGGTATTGTTTTTCCTTAAAAATTCCAACACGGACACCGAATATGATTGGCGCATTAATGCTCGACATTGCTGGCACAGAACTCACCCAAGAAGATATTGAACTATTACAGGCACCACAAGTTGGCGGCATGATTTTATTTGGTCGTAACATTGAATCTCCTGAACAAGTTCGTGCCCTGACCGACCATATGCGTCAAATTCGTCCTGATATTTTAATTGCCGTCGATCAGGAAGGTGGTCGTGTACAACGCTTAAAACAAGGCTTCACACTCCTACCAGCTATGGGTAAGTTTGGAGAACTTTACTTAACTGAACCTGAAAAAGCAGTTGAACTGGCTGAACAATGTGGCTGGTTGATGGCAGCCGAAGTCCTTGCGGTCGGGATCGATTTCAGTTTTGCACCAGTGCTTGATTTAAATGATGTTAGTGATGTGATTGGTGACCGTGGTTTTGCCAAAAATATGCAAGATATCATTCCACTGGCAAGTGCCTTCTTAAAAGGTATGAAACGTGCAGGAATGGCATCTACAGGTAAGCATTTCCCAGGCCACGGTTCAGTGAAAGCAGACTCACACGTCGCTGCTGCTATTGACCATCGTAGTTATGAAGAGATCTACCAAAAAGACATGCAAAGCTTTATTCAACTGCAACCACAGCTTGATGCATTAATGCCTGCGCATGTGATTTATGAAAATATTGATCCTAACCCTGCTGGTTTTTCACCGTATTGGATTCAGAAAGTCTTACGTCAAGAGCTCCAATTTGATGGCGTTTTATTCTCCGATGATTTAAGCATGCAAGCCGCTTGTGTCGCTGGCGGCGCAGATGCTCGTATCCAAGCAGCATTAAATGCAGGTTGTGATATGGGCCTTGTATGTAATAACCGTGAATCTGCATGCATTGCGCTGGATGGCATTCAAAACTTGGCTCTCCCAAATCAAGAACGCCTAGAACGTATGCGAGGTAAAATCCCACAAATTGAGATTGGACAAAGCATTGAACTCGGGGCGGACTGGCAAAACGTGCGTAACCGTATTGTGGATTTTAAAAATCAATACTGCTAATCCACAACCTTTAAAATCATAAAAAGGAGCACGACAAGGTGCTCCTTTTTGATTTATGATGAAGTCAAAATAAGTGCTTCGGTGCTATACAAAAATTGCCAATAAAAACAACATTAGGTCAGGACGACATGACACAAAGTTTATCGGAACATCGACACATTTCCTTTACTGCACATTACACCGGCTATATTTGGTACAGCATGGGGATTTCACATCCCGTTTTTGCTACGCGTAAAGGCAAATTTTTAGCACGTTTAGTCCACCCATTAGAAAGCTGGGCAGAAAAGAATGTGGGCGGTAGCATGCGCTCGACGCTCAAACAGCGCCATGCCATGATCGATCAGCATTTAGATCAACTCATTGCCCAGCACCCTCAGCTACAAGTCCTTGAAATTGCCTGTGGCCTTTCCCCGCGCGGTTGGAATTTTCGTACCAAGCATCCTGAAATTGACTATCGTGAACTCGACTTGCCAGATATGGCAAAAATCAAAACACAGGCACTCAAACAGATTGACCCGCATGCCCCTGAGGTCTTAACTGGTGACATTTTCACTCAAGATTTTGAACGTATTTTTCAGAGTTTTGACCCTGAACGTCCTTTGGTGGTGATTAGCGAAGGTCTGATTAATTATTTTGATCAACACCTACTGAATAAGTTATTGCAAGGGATCACCGAATATGGCGCCTCGTTTCAGGAATTACATTATCTGACCGACATCTATCCAGAACCCGTTAAAAACCGTTTAGCACGTTTTATTTGGGCCAGTAGTAAATTACTCAAAGTCATGTCTCGCAGCGCTTTTACTTTTCATTTTCAATCCCCTGCTGAATTACAGCAGTTTTTCAGTCATACAGGATTTGAAGAAGTAGACGTCGTTCAGCCGGCCTTATACTTTCCACAACAGCAACATGAACAAGTGATTCCTTTCCACGATGCAGAGCAGCATTGTGGAGATTTGGTTTGGATGGTGCATGCCAAAACAAAAAAACAGCGCTAACGCGCTGTTTTTTTTATATATTCATGTTTTAACTTACGGCTTCTAATAACAACACATCTTCTTTTTGGCGTTGCACAAAGCGCAATAAACGCTCCGCCAACTCAAAACTACCATGCTTAAACAAAGCGCGAATCTGCGTATCCACAACGTCAAAGATGAGACATTCAATTTTAAACTCACCTTCTTCATCTTCTAGATGTAAAGCCAAATCCCGAGGATATGCGTGCATGGAGTCCAACATTTCAGCCTGTACATTCAGCAACACGCCGAAATAATTTAAATCCGTAATTTGAGTTTCAACCACGAGGTCTGAATGGCGATGAGATAAATGCGTGAATGGCTGTTGTACACTTACACGCGCTTCGCCACGGCGTTCAATATTTTGCATTTGCTCTCGGCTCATTGGAATGATCCCATCCAACTGCTGAATAGACTCACCGCGTAGATAAGTTGCAAACAAATTCATGGTTTCCTTACGGCGTTGCAATTGCGGTAAATGATCCGCATTGGCAATCATGGCAAATTGCATATTCGGACATTGCAAGGCAAAGCCTGCATTTTCATGTGGCAAAGTAAAACTGTCGTACTGCCCGCATGACACCAATACATCACATTGTGGAATCGGCACGTCTTGCAAACGCAGCAAACGATTACAGTTAATGTCATAACGCTCTTGTTCGGTATTGGTGAATTCAGCCATTTGTCTAAAGAACAAACGCTTTGCTGTCGGTGACATCCGCGTCACATCCAGTTTGGCATGATTGACCAAATACAAAATCACCGCTTGACCAAATTCATCCATGCGTTGTTCTTTCATCAAATGCAAGGATTCTTCAAGCAACATGCGCCAACTCTTGCGCGTTTTTTGCATCACGCCCATTAAAATCATGCGATCAATCAATTCAGGACGTTGATCTGCCAGACCTGCTGCCACCACTGAACCTAGTGACATCCCCATCACGGATACTTTTTCTAGCCCGACGATATCCAGCCAAACGCCCAACATCTGCGCCAGATCACCCAGCTCTAAAGTCCCTGCCGACACCGAAGTATCGACATTGGTAATTTGCTGATTTGAGCCCATAGAGGGTAAATCAATTAAAATAATAGGTCCTGCCGCAAATAGTTGTTCGACACAATATTTGTAGGAATTAAAGTTTTGAAATGCCCCACCAATAATAACAATCGGGGTACGATGAATGGTTTCAGGTTGTGCAATGGCCATATATTCGACCTTCCAGCCATCAATCCATGTCGTTCTGGCAGGCTGTTTAAAGCTTTGCTTGTCATACAGATCGAAAAAACTGTAATGCGTACTTTCCTGTACGGTGGGATCCATTTGGATAATGGAATTCATATTCCTTTCCTCCATTCCTGCCTTATTTTTATTGTCAGGAATTCATTTAGAGACTCTGCTCGACTTAGCGTCCTGCTCTTTAATCGTTATTTGTACGACTTCAATGTCGCTATTGTTTCATTCTATACAGAGGTTCATTTTACAAGCAACTGATATCCCCGCCGCTTATCTACTTTTGCTCTAAAAACAATTTCAAAATGTTAATTCTGGTCAGCAAGTACAGTCGAATATGCACTTAAGTGCTTCATTGTTCAGTCACAGGCTGTTAATATCGAGTTGAAATTTCTAAGTGATCAAACCGCTATGCAAGAGTCTATTGAACAATACATGCAAACGGTAGGACAGCAAGCACGCACAGCATCACGTGTGCTCGCAGGGGCTTCTACCCAGACTAAAAATAATGCCTTATCAGCAATTTATACTGCTTTACAAAACAGTGAAACTGCAATTTTGGCAGCTAACCAAGTGGATATGACCAAAGCGCATAACAACAACTTGGATAGTGCTCTGCTTGATCGCTTAGAACTTACCCCCACACGCTTTAAAGGCATGCTCCAAGGTCTAAAAGATGTAATCGCACTGACTGACCCGATTGGCGAAATCACCGATATGGCCTTTCGTCCAACAGGTATTCAGCTGGGCAAAATGCGCGTACCGCTAGGTGTTGTCGGCATGATTTACGAATCTCGCCCAAATGTCACCCTTGAAGCCGCATCTTTAGCGCTTAAATCAGGTAACGCGATTATTTTACGTGGTGGTTCTGAAGCTTTGGAATCTAACCAAGCAATTGCGGCAGCGATTCAACATGGCTTAACTGCCGCAGGTGTACCTGAGCATGCCGTTCAAGTGATAAATACCCCAGACCGTGCTGCGGTTGGCCAATTAATTACTATGCCTGAATATGTCGATGTGATCGTACCTCGTGGTGGCAAAGGCTTAATTGAACGTATTACCAATGAAGCACGTGTGCCTGTTATCAAACATCTTGATGGTAACTGCCATGTTTTTGTGGAAGCTCAGGCTGATTTGCAAAAAGCATTACCTATTGCGCTTAATGCCAAAACACACCGTTATGGCGTATGTAATGCCATGGAAACCTTACTTGTCGATGAAAATGTCGCTGAAGAGTTTTTACCACGCATTGCTGAACTTTATGCTGAGAAAAAAGTTGAACTGCGTGGCTGTGCTGAAACGCAGCGCATTTTGGGTGAGTCGATTGTTCCTGCAACTGAGGAAGATTGGTACACCGAATACTTAGGCCCAATTTTGGCAGTGAAAGTCGTTACAGGCTTAGATGAAGCAATTGAGCACATCAACAAATATGGCTCACACCATACCGACTCAATCATTACCGAAAACTTCAGTTTGGCGCGTCAGTTCTTAGCGCGTGTAGATTCGAGTTCAGTGATGATTAATGCCTCAACGCGCTTTGCAGATGGGTTTGAATATGGTCTTGGTGCTGAGATCGGTATTTCAACCGATAAAATCCATGCACGTGGTCCAGTCGGTCTTGAAGGTCTGACTTCTGAAAAATGGATTGTCTTTGGTGATGGTCAAATTCGCCAATAACACCCAATAAGACAATGAAAGCTGTGCTTTTCTGATTAAAGGCACAGCTTTTTTTATGGCAATTTAAAAAACTAGACCCAAGGTTCACATATTGAAATATAAGCCTGCAAACACACAGGATCTAGAATCGAAAAACAGATATTTTGACAATTAAATGCTTCAGAAAAATAAGAGAAGTTCAAATTACCTGCTTTTTTGCAACAATTTTAGGATTACAGCGCAGCAACCGCATGTTATGTTCTATGTATATCTCTTAAATCGTATAAATTTTGAGGATTATTTTATTAATAAATGAAAACTATGAACTGATAAATTTTAATTATTATTGTGCTCAGGGTCGATAGTGCTTAAGTCTAATCTCCTAAAGTCTATCTAGGACGATAAAAAAACCCATGATAAAACATCATCACAGATCTAAATTGCATCAATCAATACAACTGCAATCAGATCAACATTATGGATAAGTATTTCAATTAGAATTCGGGTATTTAAACGTGTCTACATCAGTATTAGTAATTAACTGCGGATCTTCTTCTATCAAATATGCGTTAGTTTCTGAGCGCCGTGAAGATCGTATTTTTGGTCTGGCCGAGAACCTAGGTTCTGCTGATGCACGTATTAAAGGGGTCACTACGGGTGGTGCTGCGCTTGAGCTGTCTATTCCACATGCTGACCATGAAAAAGCCCTCGAAACTATTTTAGAGCGTTTGGCTCACCATAATCCTCAAGCGATTGGTCACCGCGTGGTACACGGCGGTACATTAACCAAAGCTGAGCTATTAACACCAGAAATAATTGAACGTATTCGTGAAGCTACACCGCTTGCGCCATTGCATAACCCTGCTCACTTGGTGGGTATCGAAGCAACCATGCGTTTGTTCCCTGAACTTCCGCAAGTAGCCGTATTTGATACAGCATTCCACCAAACGATGCCGTCTCATGCATACCGTTATGCATTACCAAAATTCTTGTACACACAACATAACGTACGTCGTTATGGCTTCCACGGTACTAGCCATGCCTACGTATCTGAGCGTGGCTCAATGTTGGCAGGCAGCTTTAAACAAGGTGGCTGGTTAACTGCTCACTTAGGCAATGGTAGCTCGACTTGTGCGATTTGGAATGGTCAATCTGTAGATACGTCAATGGGTCTGACTCCACTTGAAGGTGTGGTGATGGGCACACGTAGTGGTGATGTTGACCCAAGTATTCACAGCTTCCTTGCGAGCAACTTAGGTTGGGATATCTACAAAATCGACAAAATGCTGAACAGCCAATCAGGCCTACTCGGTTTGTCTGATCTTTCAAATGACATGCGTACATTGATCGAAGCATCGGAACAAGGCAACGAAGATGCCGCGCTTGCCATTGAAGTATTCTGCTACCGTTTAGCAAAATCTTTAGCAGGTCTCAGCTGTGGTCTACCACGTATTGACGGTTTATTCTTTACCGGTGGTATTGGTGAAAATTCTGCCTACATTCGTGAAAAAACGGTTTCATACTTACCACACTTTGGTTTCAACCTGAGTAAAGAATTAAATGACAACCTAAAACGCGGTACGGAAGGTCGTATTGACCACGGTACTGGCCCACAAATTTGGGTTGTTCCTACCGATGAAGAAGGCCGTATTGCCAAAGAAACTGAGCATGTTGTAGACGAGGTGACAGCGTCTGCTACAAAAAAGCCTGATGCTGAAGCTGCGATTGCATAAGCAATCGCATCAGCCCCTTCGCCTTCAATATTAATTTTTAGCTTTAATTTAGACACCGTATGAAAACAATTTTACTCGTGCCAACTGGGGAAGGTGTAGGTTTAACATCTGCATGCTTAGGTTTAATTTATGCTTTGGAATGCCAAGGGGTCAAAGCAGGTTTTCTGAAACCATTTTCACAGGAAAATGTCGCAGATACTGTAGACCGTACAACGGCTCTTTATCGTCATTTATTTAATAATGAAACGGTAGAACCCATTCACCATGCCACCATCGTGAAACAACTCAGTCATGATGAAAGTGATGAACTGCTCGAAGAAGCGGTTCGTTTGCACCGTGAAATTGCAAAAAAGCATGACCTAATTATTGTTGAAGGCTTGGTTCCAAACAGCCGAGATAACTTTGCCTCAGAACTGAATGCGACTTTAGCAAAAGCACTCGATGCCAAAGTGATTATTGTCAGCACAGCAGATATTCAAAATGCCACGAAAACGGCTGAGAAAATTGACAGTTCACTACGCCAATTTGGTGGTGCGGCATCTGAACGTACTGCGGGTGTTTTGTTTATGCGCACACGTGGCTTGCCAGAAGAGTCTGCGCAAATTCCTGTCACACTTGATCCAAATCTGCGTTTAATTAGTGATACCAATAAATTTGTACTCGAATTACAACAAAGTAATCCGCAAATTGGCTCTGCACAACTACCTGTTATTGGCCTCGTTCCATTTAGTAATACGCTCAGCGTACCGCGCATGTCTGACTTAGCAACGCATATTCAAGCGGAATGGATTAACCAAGGCGATGCCGCTCATCGCCGCGTACTACATAGCAGCCTAGTTGCATCGAATATTGAACATGAACTTCACAAATTTGTGGCAGGCGAACTGATTATCAGCGCCTCTGACCGTATTGATGTGTTGTTGGCTTCTAGCCTTGCAAATAGCAATGGTATTCCACTTGCCGGTTTAGTTTTGACTGAACATCATCAACCGAACCCACAAGTTTTGGATTTCTGCCAAACCGCGATTAAGCAAGGCTTACCGATTTTACATACGCCTTTAAGCACTTTTGAAACGGCACAACAACTTTCAAATTTAGGCAATGAAATTCCTGTCGATGACGTAGAACGTGCAGAGCAAGTGACTCGCTTTGTTTCAAGCCATATTAATGCTGAGTGGATTACTGAAGTATTGAATGGTTCGTATCAACCACGCTTGTCCCCTTCTGCATTCCGTCATGAATTGGTACAAAAATCCATTGCTGCGAAAAAACGGATTGTTCTACCTGAAGGTGATGAACCACGGACCATTCAAGCGGCTGCCATTTGTCAATCACGTGGCATTGCACACTGTATTTTATTGGCAAAACCTGAAGCAGTGATTGAAGTTGCAAAAGCACGTAATATCGAACTTCCTCATGATTTGGAAATCATTGATCCAGACCTGATTCGTGAAAACTATGTGCCGAAAATGGTTGAGCTGCGTAAAGGCAAACTCAATGATCTACAAGCACGCGAACAGCTACAAGACACCGTGGTTTTAGGCACCATGATGCTTGCACTCGATCAAGTGGATGGCCTTGTATCTGGTGCAGTACATACTACGGCGAATACAGTGCGTCCAGCATTCCAATTGATTAAGACTGCACCTGATTATTCATTGGTTTCTTCTGTATTCTTTATGCTGTTACCAGATGAAGTCTATGTGTACGGTGACTGTGCCATTAATCCAGATCCAAATGCAGAACAGCTTGCAGAGATTGCGATTCAATCTGCAGATTCAGCGAAAGCTTTTGGTATTGACCCACGTATTGCGATGATTTCATATTCAACAGGTACTTCAGGTGCAGGAGCAGATGTCGAAAAAGTGGCTGAAGCAACACGCATTGCCAAAGAACGCCGTCCAGATTTACTCATTGATGGCCCGCTTCAATACGATGCTGCATCGGTGGAAAGTGTGGGACGTTCTAAAGCACCTGACTCTAAAGTGGCTGGTCGTGCCAATGTGTTTATTTTCCCTGATTTAAATACAGGTAATACAACCTATAAAGCAGTTCAACGTTCTGCAAATGTAGTCAGTGTTGGCCCAATGCTGCAAGGTTTAAACAAGCCTGTAAATGACTTGTCTCGTGGCGCATTGGTCGATGACATCGTGTTTACCATTGCATTAACGGCGATTCAATCCGAACAACAAGAAGCTTAATTTTAGTTTCGAGTTCTTAACCACCCTTTCGAAAGACTGGGTGGTTTTTTGTTTTATATAACTTCCATTATATTAAAAATGGCTCAGAATTAGTGGAAATTTCTTTTAAATTCTATGGCTGAATTTTGAGTATTTGGTACATGACCAATAATGTATTCATTCTTCGCTTAAAAAAAGAAATCAAAGCTCTGATACACATATCTAATTTAAAAAATAAAAGGAAAAATTTACATAAATTAGAGCCTGGATATGAAGCTAGGGCGTGACGTCTTGCTTCAGTTTATGCCAATATTTATCTAGAAAAAGAAAAACATGGAAACAAGGATTTAGTTGGTCGTTATTATTGGATGGGCTTAGGTGCATTTGCTTCAAAAAATCTTAGCTGCCATTGTTAAACATGGTTTAACTGCATGGGGATATAAATGGATTCCACTAGGGGTAATTCGTGATCCTGTACATACTTTTGCAAAAGGTAACTTATGGCTATTTATGGATATTGCACCTTGGCATTATGCTTGGAGCATGTCTTCAACCTCTTTCAATCAATGCCGAATTCAACGTGATGTTTCCAAATTCACTCATATTAAGGAAGAAGTTATAAACGTTCCTTGGTCAAGTTGTTTACCCATAATTAAACACTTAAAAAGCACTCCAGAAATTAAAAGTGCTTTTGAATATCTACCTAAAATTGAAAAAGTATTTATAAAAAAGAATGTATCAAGACAAAATAGATTTAAGTTGTCTAGTAAAAATCTTTTCGATCACCTCATGGTGGTTGCAGTACAAGAGCAAAGAAATATTTTACAAGAATTAGTATGGAAAGACTGGAAGGTACAAGCTCAAGCAACGGTGCAAAGCTTTACTCGCTTACCTGATAGTACCTTAGTCCTGTCGAGCGATTACTTCGTTGAAAGTGTTAAATCTGTTAGAAAATCGAAAAGTATTCTGCCGAGTTCTTATAATATCAAAAGCATGGAAAGAGAATATCAGGGGCGACACGCAGGTGTACTCGATAAGGTACCAGAAACAGTATACAGCGAACCATTAGCAAACACTAAAGTCGCCAATTATGATAGCCGTATGGAATGGATTAATAAAGCAGCAGAAAAATATCATCGTTTAATGCAAAGTGATAAAGGAAGATACTTTTTAGAAGAAGAACTAAAAATTATTGCGAAATGGGGCGATAGCAAAGCTAATTTTACAGTTGGAAAGGATAGTAATGATGGAAAAATTTAATTACTTCATTGTTATTTTTATGGTGGGTTATCTCCTTTCAGCTTGTCAACCTAGTGCAAAAAATACAGAGAATAATGTCATGAATCAACAACGTTTTAGTTTACATTTAGGCCAACAAGGATTTAAAGATTTTTCTCAACATAATCTTGGGCATCCCGATAGTCATCCATCTGGAGCAGGTTTTAGAGAGTTAGATTTTACACCGCCCAACTTAGGTCAGATTAAAGTTGAAAATGGTGAGAATAGCTTAGTGATAGATCATGTATTTTCAGTTCTAGGAACATCGTTTAATAATGAGGATGGAATACAAGGGCTTGATATTAATGCAGGGCTAAACAAAGAGGAATTTGTACGTCCTGAACAAGCCCACCAAGCTTATGTTGACTTAATGAAACGTATAAATCAGGCCGAATGGAAAAATTATTTCTATCGTTTTTCTGCACGAATAGCAAAGGATGATAATATTCGATATCTAATGAAATCAGGTGATGTCATTGACCCGACTTATATCTTTAATTATGAAGAATGGAAAAAGATAATAAATACAGTTGGAGGGAACTCTATAGGCTACCGATTATATGCCAATGGTATCCTTTTGGATCTGAGTATAAAACAAACTCAAAAAACTGAAGATGGTAAAGAACAATATATGGTTCGTTATGCTTTCAATACGATTCGTTATGATCAAAGAAATTCAATGGATGATTCAGAGAATAATATTGATACTTACAAAATGACGTCAAAAGAGTTAGAACAAGCATTTACAAATGAGCTGATAAGAAATAAAAAATCAAGAGAAATTGATGAAAAAGAAGTTATAGTACAAGGCTACCATATCGATGAAAATTATGAAGATCCTGATGTTTGGCAATATGTTAAATAATCAAATGTTGTCGCGTTTAGACTCAATTTTAAAGCACTTTTACACAAAATTGATCATTGAAACTAAAGATTTGAAGATTTGAAGATTTGAAGATTTGAAGATTTGAAGATTTGAAGATTTGAAGATTTGAAGATTTGAAGATTTGAAGATTTGAAGATTTGAAGATTTGAAGAAGAATATTATTTTTATAAAATTTAAAGCAAAAAAAGAAGATAAAGCTTTAGGCTTGATCTTCTTGTTGACCGTAGAACCAAGTTGCTGCGATAAACAGAGAAAAACCAATAACTGACAACACTGGAGTAACCATATATTTCACACTCTAACTTTGATGACGTCATTATGTAAAAGTTTTATGACAGTTATATGACACATACGAAATATTTAAAAATAACAAATATCATTTATTTTCAAAAATTTAAAAATAAAAACATATCTCCCCCTCTAGTTTTGTGACAAATATTTCATGAAATATGACAGTTAAAACGTCATTTTCAGGCCATTTATGACAGTTAAATATGGCACTGTTTAAGCCTATTAAACTTTCGGCCAAAGATTAAGCGAAATACCCACACAACTGTGTTTTTGTCTTATAATTTAGCCCGCTAGCTATCAGCCCGCTCAAGAGATATTTGTATGACAACTATTATCAAGCAAGATGACTTGATCACATCGGTAAAAGATGCGCTTCAGTTCATTTCTTACTATCACCCACAGGACTTCATCCAAGCGATGAGCCGTGCGTATGACCGTGAAGAAAACAAAGCCGCAAAAGACGCGATTGCACAAATTTTAATTAACTCTCGTATGTGTGCAGAAGGCCATCGTCCTATCTGTCAAGATACGGGTATTGTGAACGTATTTCTTGAAGTGGGCTTAGACGTTAAATTTGATTTAACCATGAGCCTAGACGATGCAATTAACGAAGGTGTACGTCAAGGTTATCTTGAAAACTCAAACATTCTTCGTGCATCAGTATTAGCTGATCCTGCTTTTGGTCGTAAAAATACCAAAGACAACACCCCTGCTGTAATTCACTACAAACTCGTTCCGGGTAATAAAGTTGATATTACTGTTGCTGCTAAGGGTGGCGGTTCAGAAAACAAATCTAAACTTGCAATGCTTAACCCTTCTGACTCTATCGTAGATTGGGTACTTAAAACTGTTCCAACAATGGGTGCAGGTTGGTGTCCTCCTGGTATGCTCGGTATCGGTATTGGTGGTACTGCTGAAAAAGCCATGATGCTTGCAAAAGAAGCATTGATGGAAGAAATCAACATGGACGAATTACTTCGTCGTGGCCCACAAAACCAAATCGAAGAACTTCGTATCGAAATCTTCGAAAAAGTAAATGCTTTAGGTATTGGTGCTCAAGGTCTTGGCGGTTTAACGACTGTTCTTGATATCAAAATCAAAGACTACCCATGTCATGCTGCGGGTAAACCAGTAGGTATGATTCCTAACTGTGCTGCAACTCGTCATGCACATTTCCAATTAGACGGTTCAGGTGTAGCACATATTCAAGCGCCTAGCCTTGAAGACTACCCTGCGGTAACTTGGGATTCATCAACGTCTAAACGTGTTGACTTAGATAACATCACTCAAGAAGAAATGAACTCTTGGCAACCTGGTGACACACTGCTTCTTAACGGTACAATCTATACAGGTCGTGACGCTGCGCACAAACGTATGGTTGACATGTTAAACAAAGGTGAAGAACTTCCAGTTGACCTAAAAGGTAAATTTATTTACTACGTTGGCCCTGTTGATCCAGTCGGTGACGAAGTGGTTGGTCCAGCTGGCCCAACAACTGCAACACGTATGGATAAGTTCACACGTCAAGTGCTTGAAGCAACTGGCATGTTCGGTATGATTGGTAAAGCGGATCGTGGTCCTGCTGCTGTTGAAGCAATCAAAGACAACAAAGCAACTTACCTCATGGCTGTTGGTGGTGCTGCTTACTTAGTATCGAAAGCGATTCGTGAAGCTGAAGTGGTTGCTTTCGCTGACTTAGGTATGGAAGCGATCTACAAATTTGTTGTAAAAGACATGCCTGTATCTGTAGCTGTTGACGTAAATGGTACTTCTGTTCACGCAACTGCACCAAAAATCTGGCAAGCAAAAATTGGTAAAATCCCAGTAGTTGATGCTGCTGCGAACTAATTTCGCCACATTCAAGATCTAAAAAAGCACCCCATCGGGTGCTTTTTTTAATGTCAATATTTAGGCTGTTTGTCGAATGACATTCGCTATTTAATATTTTCACACACTCAAAAACACGAGCTAATTACATTACCAAGTTAATGGATTCCACAGTTTAAAAGGCTTGGTCAACTGCACATCTTCCGCAGGATCATAATGAGGTACTTTCAACTTCTGCGCACTTTTCCGCACTTTTCCAGTGTTTTGATCTTCTGCCACAAAGTTAAAACTGTTGGATTTCAACTCTGTAAATGCGATTTCATTTCGACCAATTTTTTCAGGCATGAGCAGCAATGGCCCTGAAACCGTTCTTTTACTGGATAAATTCTCTTCATCATATTTAATGAAGTAAGTTTGACCTGCTTCAACATCAAAGTCTAAATATTTAGGCTTTTGAAAATGATTCACCCCCAAAGGGCGACTGGACGATAAGCGGTAATTCCCTGCCGGTAACTCCACCCAGTAATAATGATTATTCAATAAACTTGGAATACGCTCACTGTTCAGAAATAAGCTGCTGGCCACAATTTCTTGACGATTCCATTTACTGTCTGGACGATATAAATACACGATCGCTGCTTGATCATGCTGAGCTTTTACTTCTTGAAAATGTCGGCCTTGTTTCTGATTGACCCAACCACCAATGGTAAACATACCCAATCGATATTGCTCAATATGACCCGGTGTACTTTCAGGATCCACAGGCTTTAATGTCGAAGCCAATGACGTTTGCTCAACGGCTGATTTTCCATGACAACCCAGCAGCGCTACACTGCTTAAAAGTAGAATTGCAACTTCACGCATGATTATCCCTCACTGCGTCTTTTTTTATTTTTACACTTTTGTTTTCAGTTTTTTACATTCAGGCATCCACGCCATCCTGCTGAGATTAACATTCTGCTTTTATTTTTGGAAATAAAAAACGTGTGCAAATCTTGGATTTACACACGTTTCAGACGAATAGCGCTTAAGCAGATTTAGAGTTCACAACTTTTAAATCTGACTTCGGTGCAGCTTCTTCAGTTTTCTTTGGTTGACGTTCTGATTTAAATTCAGGTTCCGCTTCACCATTAATCACCGCTTCATTGACCACAACCGTACCCACATCTGAACGACTTGGTAGATCATACATCGTTTCAAGCAATGAATTTTCTAAAATCGAACGTAGACCACGTGCACCCGTATTACGGTCAAGGGCTTTTTTAGCCACGGCACGCAATGCTGAGTCTTCAAATACGAGGTCAACATTTTCCATTTCAAATAAATATTGGTATTGACGTGTCAATGCATTTTTTGGTTCAGTCAGAATCTGCATCAATGCTTCTTCGTCGAGTTCTTCCAAGGTTGCAATGACTGGCAAACGACCAATAAATTCAGGAATCAGACCGAATTTAACCAAATCTGTCGCTTCAACTTGACGGAATAAGTCAGATAATTTTTTAGTTTCATCTTTCTTACGCACTTCAGCTGTAAAGCCAATACCTCCTTTTTCCTGACGCTGCTGTACGATTTTCTCTAGACCAGAGAATGCGCCACCACAGATAAACAGGATATTTGAAGTATCAATTTGAATAAATTCTTGCTGCGGATGCTTACGACCACCTTGAGGCGGAATCGACGCAACCGTACCTTCGATCATTTTCAATAACGCTTGCTGAACACCCTCACCCGATACATCACGAGTAATCGATGGATTTTCAGACTTACGGGTAATTTTGTCGATTTCATCGATATAGATAATGCCCTTTTGCGCTTTTTCTACATCGTAATCGGCTTTTTGAAGGAGTTTTTGAACAATGTTCTCAACGTCTTCACCCACATAACCTGCTTCAGTTAAAGTCGTTGCATCTGCCATCGCAAATGGCACATCTAAAAGACGCGCAAGTGTCTGAGCAAGCAGCGTTTTACCTGAACCTGTTGGTCCAACCAACATAATGTTACTTTTCGAAATCTCTACACCGTCTTCTGGTTTTTTACCACTGGTGCCAACTTTTAGGCGTTTATAATGGTTGTATACCGCAACAGAGAGGGTCTTTTTCGCAACATCTTGCCCAATCACATATTGGTCAAGCGCAGCACGGATTTCATGCGGTTTTGGTAAAGGACGAGTTGCCCAGTCATTTGATTCAACTTGCTGACTGGTCTGAACTAGGTCAAGACATACGTCCACACACTCATTACAGATGTACGCGTCCTCACCTGCAATCAGTTTCCCGACTTCAGACTGCGTTTTACCGCAAAATGAACAATGCTTTTGTCCTTGAGGATGTTCGGACATATTCACTCCAATAATTAATTCTTTAAAACTTATGGGCGTTTAGATAAAACTTCGTCCACAAGACCGTATTCTTTCGCAGCTTGCGCTGTCATAAAGTTGTCACGGTCAGTATCTCGAGCAACAGTTTCGTAGTCTTGACCACTATGCTCTGCCATTAAACGATTTAAACGTTCTTTGATGAATAGAATTTCACGTGCATGAATTTCAATGTCAGATGCCTGACCACGGAAACCACCGAGTGGTTGGTGAATCATGACACGGGCATTTTCAAGACAGTAACGTTTGCCTTTAGCACCGGCATTAAGCAGGAATGCACCCATCGATGCTGCTTGCCCCATGCAGTAAGTCACAACATCAGGTTTAATAAATTGCATGGTATCGTAAATCGCCATACCTGCAGTAACCGAACCGCCTGGTGAGTTGATATATAAATGAATATCTTTATCTGGGTTTTCTGCTTCTAAGAACAACATTTGGGCAACAATCAAATTTGCCATGTTGTCTTCAACTTCACCGGTTAAAAAAATCACACGTTCACGCAAAAGGCGTGAATAAATATCAAAAGAACGCTCGCCACGAGATGACTGTTCTACCACCATTGGTACTAGTGCGTTTTCAATTGTTGGAACATACATACGTTATTTATTCCTAAATTTTTCTGACTCAACCCATAATTCACAATATGAGGGATATTTGTCGAAATTGCAAAAGATTCCCAATTAAATAACAGATATTTTTTTCATAAGCATTGTGAAATCAGGACAACTTATTTGGGGGCAAATTTCGATAAAAAAAGGCGCTTAATGCGCCTTTTTTTGAAAGCTAGAAATTAGCCTTGTTGACGAGCTTGTTGCTCTTTCAATAAGTCTTCATAGCTCACAGTTGTATCAGTTACTTTAGCAGAAGCTAAGATGTGATCTACAACTTGGTCTTCTAGAATAACAGCTTCGATTTGAGCACGTTGCTGTTTATCGTTGTTGAAGTATTCAATTACTTCTTTAGGATCTTCGTAAGAAGAAGCCATGTCTTCGATGTAAGCATCAACACGTGCAGCATCAACTTCAATTTTAGCATCAGCTAATACTTTGCTGACCAATACGCCAAGTTTAACTGATTTTTCAGCTTGCTCTTTGAATAGGTCATCTGGAAGCATGCTTGAATCAAACGCTTTAGCGCCTTGAGCACCAAACTGTTGAGTGAATTGTTGGATCATTTGTTGACGTTGACGGTCAATTTCTTGAGCAACCATTGCTTCTGGAAGTTCTACTTCGTTTGCAGCTACAAGCGCATCAAAAGTTGCACCTTTCACTTGGTTACGAAGACCGTTTTTCACTTCACGTTCCATGTTTTTACGCACGTCAGCTTTCAGCTTTTCAACGCCTTCTTCTTCAGTTAGACCGAAGATTTTTAAGAATTCAGCATCAACTTCTGGAAGTTTTTGTTTTTCAACAAGCTTAACAGTGATTTTGAATTGAGCAGCTTTACCAGCAAGGTTTTCAGCTTGGTAGTCTTCAGGGAAAGTTACATCGATAACTTTCTCTTCGCCTTTCTTCATACCAACGATACCGTCTTCGAAGCCAGGGATCATACGACCAGAACCAAGAACGAGTTTAAAGTCTTCAGCAGCGCCGCCTTCAAACTTCTCGCCATCAACAGTACCTTCAAAGTCGAAAGTTACTTGCATGTCTTTTTTAGCCATGCCTTTAGTTTCAACCCATGAAGCGCGTTGTTTTTGAAGATTTTCAATCATCTTCTCAACGTCTTTGTCGTCAACTGAAGTTGTTTTACGTTCAACTTCTAGACCTTCGAACTTAACTTCAACTTCTGGATAAACTTCTACAGTTGCTTCATAAACTAAAGCATCATCTTTCATTTCAGTTTTTTCAATGTTTGGCATACCAACAGCATTGATTTTTTCTTGTTGGATCGCTTCGAATACTGTGTCACGAATGATGTCGTTTACAACTTCTTGATAGATACCAGCACCGTATTCACGACGAACAACGTTTACAGGTACTTTACCTGGACGGAAGCCGTTGATCTTCACAGTTTTGGCAGTGCGTTTCAAGCGAGCTTCAAACTGCTCGTTAATACGGCTCGTCGGTACAGATACATTTAAACGACGGGCAACGCCCGAAACCGCTTCAGAAGTTACTTGCATGGCTTCCTCGATAATTTGTTAGTTAAAACAGTTTTAAAAAAAAGTGCCACATTATATGACAACAATTAAAGATATACAAAAATGGATTATAACACTATAAATTCAAGCATGGATGCCCTTCTTATCTTTAGAATTTTTCAGCTTTTTTCGAAGAAATATTGATTATTTTTTAATTCACTGTTGAAAATGAGAAACTTTCTCACTATTATTCTTAATGATATTTTTTTAATTTATTTTCATATATTTATCTCGTCCATATTTGGAATTCTTTTATGAGTAAATTTAATCTCAACCCACTTTCCGCTGCTTTATTTGGGGCAATTGTAACCACCACGAGTTTCGCACATGCTGAAACGACTGAATCTCAAGCTCAACAGATGGAAACCATTGTTGTTTCTGCAGCGGGCTTTGAACAAAAGATCAAGAATGCTCCTGCTTCAATCAGTGTTGTTACAAAAGCAGACATAGAAAAGAAAAATGCTTCTAGCATTGCAGATTTACTAGCTGACATTCCGGGCATTGATATTCGTGACGGTATTGGTAAAACATCCGGCTTAAACGTAAAAATGCGTGGTCTAGGTAATGACTATAGTTTGGTTTTAATTGATGGACGTCGCCAAACAACATCTTCTGACGTAACTCCAAATGGTTTCGGTGAATCATCAAATGGTTACTTACCACCCCTTGCTGCAATTGAGCGTATTGAGGTCATTCGTGGTCCTATGGCTACTCGCTATGGCTCAGAAGCAATGGGTGGTGTAATCAACATTATTACTAAAAAAGTGTCTGATACATGGACTGGTAATGTTACTGTGAGTGGTAACCTCATGGAACATAATGGGGAAGCCGACTCAGCAAAAACCAGTTTTGTTTTAAATGGCCCTCTTATAAGCGAACGATTAGGGATGCAGCTACGCGGTTCTTATTTAGACCGTCAAAAATCTGAACGTATTCCAGGTACATCTGGCCGTGACCCACGCCCAAGTGAAGCAGATAATTTTGATTTTGGTGGTAAATTATCCTTTAACTTAGATGATAAAAATAGTTTTTGGTTAGATGGCTTCCATTCAAGTCAAAACTATAAAAATGATGATAATCGACTGGGCACTCAAGACACACCGAGCCGTGCTAATGGTTATAAAGACGAACTAGAATTTAACCGTGATCAAATTTCTGCTGGACATGAGGGTAACTATAATTTTGGTAAATGGTCATCTTACGTAAGCCATACAACTACTGAAACCGTAGGCCGTACTATTCCACGAAACACATTCCCATTAAATGCATTTGCAGGTACAGATCGTACATTAGAAAACACTGACTTTGTTGCTGATACACATATCGTCATGCCTATTGCAGATCATAAAATCACAGTAGGTGCCGAATATAAAGAAGCAGAAATTGCTGACGATATTGCGGGCGTGGGTTCAAAATTCAAAAAAGACTCATTATCTTTCTACGCTGAAGATGAATGGCGCCTTTTAGATTCAGTTGCTTTAACTTTAGGTGGACGTTATGAAGATCATTCAGGTTTTGGTGGTCACTTCAGCCCACGAGCATATTTAGTTTGGAATACTAATGAAAATCTAACACTGAAAGGTGGTGTAAGTACGGGTTACAAAGCACCTTCTGCAAAAGCATTACACAATGGCGTGATTAGTGTTAGTGGTCAAGGTGCAACTTTTGGTGTCGGCTCTCCTAATCTTAAACCTGAAGAATCCACCAACTATGAATTAGGCTTTAATTATAACAAAGGTAGCTTTGACTTAACCACAACGGCATTCTTTAATAAAATTGAAGATCTGATAACTGATGGAGCTGACCTTTGGAACTGTTACTCTGAAACAAATCCAAACCAAGCAGGTTGTGTCAGCTATGGTTCCCATATTACTCAAGATAGTTTTTCACAAAGTATTAATGCCAATGAAGCAGAAACTAAGGGCGTTGAAGTTAGCTTGAAATACAGCATTATCCCTGAATGGGATATTAAAGCTGCATATACCTATATGGAAAGTGAGATCACAAAAGGTGAAAATAAAGGCTCGTACCTAAATAACGTACCCAAAAATGCTTTTAATATGACATCTACTTGGCATATTAATCCTTCACTCGATGTTTGGTTACAGCATGAGTATAAATCTGATCGTAAACGTTATAGTACAGTCCAAACTGCTGGTGATGCTGGCATCATTTATGCTGCAACTGGCAATAAGTTGAAGGGGTATAATTTATTTAACCTCGGTACAAGTTATAACCTTAACGACAATATTCGTATTAATGGTTCTGTAAATAACTTATTAGATAAAGACTTCACAAGCAATGGAACTTATATCAATAGCCAAAATGTAGAGGCATCGTACTATGACTACATGACTATAGGTTCTTCAATGGCTGGAACTTACTTAGCTGGTCGCAACTACTGGTTATCCATTTCTTATGATTTCTAACTTTTAGTACTTATAAAAGACAAAACTAAAAAACCTGCTTCGGCAGGTTTTTTGCATAAATAATTTACGATTACTTCTTATTTAATTCACAATCATGTCTATATTTATAATCTCAATTAAACATAAAAAAACAATATATTTTATCAATATTTAAATAAAACATAGTCTTAATTAATACTTGTTATATCATTACATTAAATAGGACTATCACAATATGATTATTTATCGTGATTTACAATTACATAAAGATGTAAGAAAAAATAAGAATCATTATTATTCGCATACAAATTCACTATTCCAAATCGGGTTCGAAATGGCCTTCATTAAAACACGTAAGAAAATTGTTTCTTCAGCAATTGCTTCTTCACTTTCTGTTATTGCTGTTAATGCAATCGCACAAGAGCAAGTTACTCAACTTCCAACGATTAACCAAGAAGTTGCTGCTGAAAAAGCACCAAGCTTAAAAGTTGATAAATCTGCGAATGCTAAATTTGTTGCTCCCCTTCTTGATACACCAAAATCAGTATCAGTGATTTCTAAGCAACTGATTGAAGACACGCAAGTCACAACTTTAAGTGATGCTTTACGTACAGTACCTGGAATTACCCTCGGTGCTGGTGAAGGTGGCAATCCAAATGGCGACCGTCCATTTATCCGTGGCTACAGCTCTGAAAGCTCAATGTATATAGATGGTATTCGTAATTCAACCTCACAAAACCGTGAAATGTTTGCCATAGAACAAGTTGAAGTCACCAAAGGTTCTGCTTCTGCTATGGGTGGTGCAGGTACTGTTGGCGGTAGCATCAACATGATTTCTAAAGTGGCTAAAAAAGGTGACTTTTTAGAAGGTTCAGTTGCTGGCGGTACAGATGCTTATGCACGTGTAACACTAGATGGCAATAAAGATTTTGGCAATGGGATTGCTGCACGTGTTGCAATAATGGGCCACATGAATGAGAAAGCAGGTCAATCTGACGGTGCTGAATATAAACGTGCAGGTATTGCCCCTAGTATTACTTTTGGCTTAGACACCCCTACTCGTGCAACTTTAAGTTATTACTATTTAAAATCGGATGACACTCCCGATTCAGGTGTTCCATATTGGGATGCTGGTTTAGGTAAACCACAAGGTAAACCAGCGGAAGTAAAACAAGGCGTTTATTATGGTTGGAAAGATCGTGACTTCCAAAAACAAGAGAACCAAGCAGGGACAATCAAGTTAGAACATGATTTAACTGACAATTTAACCGTTACAAACACTGCAATGTACAGCAAATCTAAAAATGATTATGTCTGGACAAACCCTGATGATTCTAAAGGCAATGTAGCTAATGGCCAAGTATGGCATCGTCAAAACTCTGCCATCACAGATAGCGATACCTTTACAAATCAATTAGCATTGATAGGTAAATTTGCTACAGGTGCCATTAATCATAGCTTTAATGTTGGTGCTGAATACAGCAAGCAAGAAACTGACAAAGGTGGTTATAACATCATTAACAGTAAAGATGGCAAAGTTTCCTCAACTGGGTTTTACAGCGACTGTAAAGACCTTTCAAGCAATTGGTGTACTTCTCTAAACAATCCAACTCAAAAACCATTTTTAGATCGTCTAGAAGCCCGCCAAGACTTTGATGCCACGGTTGAAAGCACTTCTGTATATTTATTAGATAGTATTGAAATCACACCACAATGGTTACTTGATCTTGGTGTGCGCTGGGACAAGTTTGAAGCTGCACAAAACTTTCGTGCTACATCTTCAGCTGCTGCATATACAGCTAACAATGATTCAGACTTCTTTACATATCAATCAGGTATAACCTTTAAACCTGTTGAAAATGGTTCAATTTATGCAAGTTATGCTACCTCTGCCAGTCCTGTTGGCTTAAATGCTGGTTGGGGAGATAACAGCGAAACCATAAATGCTAATAACCAAATGATCGATCCTGAAGAAGCACAAACTTACGAGTTGGGTACTAAATGGGACTTGTTAAATGATCGTTTGAATTTAACAGCAGCGATCTTCCGTACTGAAAAACAAAATACTCGTGTACAACTTGACCCAACAACTTATGCGAATGTAGGTGAAAGTAAAGTTGATGGTGTTGAATTAGGATTAAATGGTCAAATTACCGATAAATGGGATATTTCGGCAGGTTATACTTATCTTAATAGTGAATTAACAAAAAATGGTAAATCATGCCGTGGTTCAGGTTCAACAGCAACTTGTACAGATAATGCCATTTATAATGGCAACCAAATGCCTAATGTACCTAAACAAGCAGCAACATTATGGACTACCTATAAGATATTGCCGCAATTAACTTTGGGTGGTGGTGCAGTATATTCAGACAAAGTTTATGGTGATGTTGCAAACATCAAATGGGCTCCATCTTATGTACGCTACGATGCTATGGCGCGTTATAATGTCAACAAAAATGTTGATTTACAACTTAACGTAAACAACCTTTCTGACAAACGCTACTTCACTAAAGCGTATGCCTCACACTATGCAACTGAAGCAGAAGGTCGCAGCGCAGTTCTGTCTGTAAACTTCAAATACTAAGAAAAAATAAATACCATAAATAATTTATGGTATTGACTCAAATAGCCTCGCTTCGAGGCTATTTTTGTATATGATCGAAACACAAACATTACATTTCAAAAGGTCAGACCGTGATTCACCATATTCCAAATGTATTGAGTAAAGAACAGGTCAACTACTTCCGCACAGAAATGCAAAAAGTAGAATGGATTAATGGTCAAAAAACTACGGGCTCACTGTCTAAAAATGTAAAAAACAACCAACAGCTAGATATAGACCATCCATTAACACAGCATTTAGGTGACATTATTCTGCATGAATTGTCACAACACGCGCTTTTTACATCGGCAGCCCTACCCCTCAATATTTTGCCGCCCTATTTTAATCGCTATGAAAATGGTGAAACGTTTGGTTTCCATGTCGACAATGCCATTCGCTGGATGCCTGACAGCAATCAAAAAATTCGTACCGATTTGTCCTGCACGATTTTTCTAAGTGAACCTGAAGAATATGAAGGTGGTGAACTTGTGGTAGAAGACACCTATGGCTACCACGAAGTGAAATTGCCTGCCGGAGATTTGATTTTGTATCCATCTACCAGTGTGCATGAAGTTACTCCTGTGACTGCAGGCTGTCGTATTGCGTCATTTTTTTGGTTGCAAAGTATGATCCGTGAAGATGCTGAGCGTCACATGTTATTTAATCTCGATCAAAGCATTCAAAATTTGCGTATGCAATTGGGTGATGCACATAGTGAAGTCGTCAAGTTGACGAGTCTGTATCACAACCTTATCCGCAAATGGGCCGAAATTTAAAGCTCAAGGTCAATAGACATGGACAAACTACCAATGACTGATCACAACATTTTAGCGCCACTGACTCAGATTCCAGCTCATTTGCAAACCATTGCAGATTACGAAAAACAGGCTGAATTGCACCTTTCTCAAATGGTGTGGCAGTACTTGCAAGGCGGCTCGATGGATGAACACAGTGTCCGTGGCAATTTGTCTCAGTTTGAACAGATACAACTGCTACCACGTATGCTGAAAGATCTAACCCAAGGTCATACCCAAATCGAAATCTTAGGGCAACGTTTCCCGCATCCGATTTTTGTAGCACCCATTGGTCACCAACAACAATTTCATCCTGATGCTGAAGCTGCAACAGCCCTCGCTGCCGAAGTCCTTGGCAGCAATATGATCCTCAGTACATTTACCAATACAGATATGCGTGAGTTAAAGCAGGACAATCCGTACAAATGGTTCCAATTGTATTGGCAAGGTGAGCGCGAAAAGTCATTATCACTGGTCAAGATGGCAGAAGAACATGCTTATACAGCAATTGTAGTAACCATTGATTCCCCGCATACAGGGATTCGTGACCGTGAACGTCGAGTGTTTTTTCATTTGCCTGAAGGCATGCAACATCCGCATACCCCTGCACATATCCCATTGCCTGAGCTCAATGATGGCGACCATCCCGTATTTAACGGTCTGATGAAAATCGCACCAACATGGGCGGATATCCTTTGGCTCAGTCAAAACACCTCATTACCGATTATTTTAAAGGGCATTGTCAGTCCACATGATGCTGAACTTGCCCTGCAACACGGTGTACAAGGCATTATTGTGTCGAATCATGGTGGGCGAGTACTGGACGGTTGCATTCCCCCACTCACCGCCTTAGAACTGATTAAAAACGTTGTGCCTACGGATTTCCCAGTTTTATATGATGGTGGTATTCGTCGTGGTTCAGATGTGTTTAAAGCGATAGCCTTGGGTGCGTCTGCCGTATTAGTCGGACGTCCCTGCATTTATGGTTTAGCGACAGCGGGCGCTTTAGGCGTTGCTCATGTACTCAAAATACTGAAAGAAGAATTTGAGATTACGATGGCATTGATGGGAACAGCCACCGTCGATGGGATTAATAAAGATTATATTTTTCAATAAAGCTAATTTTATAGAAAAATATTTTCCAGTAATGGCATCTTGACGCAAAAATAGGAAATTATTTCCGGAATATATGGACTAATATTTAGTTATACATTTACGAGCTTACGGTAAAGCTAAGTCATGTGAATCTTTACGGATTTATTTCGACTTTCGACTAAAGACTCCGAAATTAAACTTGTAAATTGCTAGAATAGACACAATCTATATAAGTAGTACCTTGCCGTTTATCCACGACATTTATCCACGGTGCTATAAGGAGTTTTCACATGATGTTGGCAGATCCAAGCAAAAAATACCGTCGCATGTACCAACGTGTAGACTTACCAGACCGTCAATGGCCAAATAACGAAATCAATAAAGCGCCGATCTGGATGAGTACCGACCTTCGTGACGGTAACCAAGCGATCTTCGAGCCAATGAACATTGAACAAAAGTTCAAAATGTTCCAAATGCTTGTGAAAATTGGTTTCAAACACATTGAAATCGGCTTCCCTTCTGCATCACAAATCGACTTTGATTTCACTCGTTTGTTGATCGAAGGCGGTCATATTCCTGATGATGTGTACATCGAAGTTTTGGTTCAAGCACGTGATCATTTGATTCAACGTACATTTGAATCATTACAAGGTGCAAAACGTGCCATCGTGCATATCTACAACTCAAATTCTCCAACCTTCCGCAATAAAGTGTTGAATGTTGATGTTGCTGGTGCAAAACAATTAGCGATTAATGCTGCAACGAAAGTCAAAGAATATGCTGCAAAACAGCCTGAAACTGAATTTGTATTCCAATACAGTCCAGAGTGTTTTACTGCAACAGAATTAGAAGTGGCTAAAGATGTCTGTGATGCGGTCACTGAAATTTGGGAAGCATCTCCAGAGAACAAAGTGATTTTAAACTTGCCTGCAACGGTTGAAGTTTCAGGTCCGAACGTCTATGCAGACCAAGTGGAATGGATGCACCGTAACATTCAACGCCGTGACGGTGTGATTATTTCTGTGCACTGTCATAACGACCGTGGCTGTGGTATTGCCGCTTCTGAGTTGGCCATTATGGCTGGTGCTGACCGCGTCGAAGGTTGTGTGTTTGGTAACGGTGAACGTACAGGTAACGTGGACGTTGCAGCGATTGCATTGAACATGTATACCCAAGGTGTTGCGCCAAACTTAGATTTCTCAAACATCAACGAAATCATTTCAATCATTGAAGAATGTACAGGCTTGCCGGTACACCCTCGTCATCCGTATGCTGGTGATTTGGTCTTCACCGCGTTCTCTGGCTCACACCAAGATGCCATTAAAAAAGGTTTCGAGTTCCAAAAGAACGAAGAAATGTGGGATATGCCTTATTTGCCAATCGACCCGAAAGACTTGGGCCGCGACTATGATGCGGTGATCCGTGTCAACTCACAGTCTGGTAAAGGCGGTATTGCGTACTTGTTAGAATCAAATTACAACGTGGTGTTGCCTCGCCGTATTCAAATTGAGTTCTCGCAAATCGTACAGCAAAAAACAGATGAAGACGGTACCGAGATTTCTGCGCAAGCGATCTGGTCATTGTTTAAAGACACCTATGTGGCGGCCAAAGATACGCATTATGCGGCGAAAAACTACCGCTTACATGATGAAAATGGCAAACAAGTCATTGAGCTTGATGTCGAAGTGAACGGTGAGATCCAGCAATTGCGCGGTGAAGGCAACGGCCCAATCTCTGCCATCTTAAATGCCTTGCAGTTGCCGATTGATGTCTTGAACTATGAAGAACGCAGCATCAGTTCAGGCGCGCATGCCAAAGCCTTGGCGTTGATTGAGCTTCAAGTGAAAGGCACAGGCAAGTCTGCATTCGGCGCAGGTGTACATGACAATATCGTTACTGCATCCATCGAAGCGATTATTGCCAGCACTAACCGTTTAATTGAACAAGGTGTTTTGAGTACTGAACAAGTGATTGCTGCTGCAGTCTAATTCAATGCTATAAATATCAAATAGCAATAAAATGACTTTAGAAGGATACCCTCAAGTGGTATCCTTTTATTATTCATACTAAAGATTTAAGGCGAATTATTCCTGTGTCTTTTCCAGCTGACTCAGTGGGCTTAGTTACCCCACAAAAGTTTATTTTTGAAGAGCCGTTAGAGCTCGAATGCGATCGCATACTCCCACGTTTTGAGCTCATGGTTGAAACTTATGGCGAACTGAATGCAGACAAATCCAATGCAATTTTGATTTGTCATGCACTGTCAGGCCATCACCATGCAGCAGGTTATCATCATGAAGATGACCGTAAGCCGGGTTGGTGGGACGCATGTATTGGACCAGGCAAAGCCATTGATACGTCAAAATTCTTTGTCGTAGCACTAAATAATATTGGCGGCTGTAGCGGCTCTACTGGACCGACCTCTCCAAATCCTGAAAATGACAATCGCCCTTATGGTCCTGATTTCCCATTAGTGACTGTCCGTGACTGGGTCAAAACCCAAGCCATGTTGTCTGATCGTTTAGAAATTCAGCAGTGGTATGCGGTGATTGGCGGCTCTTTAGGGGGCATGCAAGCTCTACAATGGTCTGTGGACTATCCAGATCGTTTACAAAAGTGCGTGATTATTGCCAGCACACCTAAACTGTCTGCGCAAAACATTGCCTTTAACGAAGTGGCACGTCAGTCGATTTTGTCTGACCCAGATTTCCATGATGGTCGCTATTTAGAAAATGACAGTTATCCTAAGCGTGGTTTGATCTTGGCCCGTATGGTCGGTCATATCACTTACCTCTCTGAAGAGGCCATGAAACAAAAATTTGGCCGTGACTTAAAGTCAGGTAAATTTATGTATGGCTTTGACGTCGAATTCCAAGTCGAAAGTTATTTGCGTTATCAAGGTGAGCAATTTAGCCGTAACTTTGATGCCAATACCTATTTGATCATGACCAAGGCTTTAGATTATTTCGATCCATCACGTGAATATGAGCAATCATTAAAAACCGCGATGTCTAAAACCAAGTGTCAATTTTTAGTTGTTTCATTTACAACGGACTGGCGTTTTACCCCTGCTCGTTCGCAAGAAATTGTAGATGCATTAATTAGTAATCATAAGCCTGTGAGCTATGTGGATATTGATGCTGAACAAGGTCATGACTCTTTCTTGTTCCCGATTCCGTTATATGTGAAAAGCTTACGTGCATTCCTAGGCGGTGTAAAACACCTGCAAGAAACACCGAAGGAGACCAACTAATGCGTATTGATCATCAACTTGCTGAACGTTGGATTAAACCAGATTCAAGCGTACTCGATTTAGGTTGTGGTGACGGTGAACTGCTTGCACATATGAGCAAAAAGCACAATATTCGTGCATATGGCTTAGAAATTGATCAAGAAAAGATTGCAATTGCGGTCAGTCGCGGGTTAAATATCATCCAACAGGACTTGAACTTAGGTTTAAGTCGCTTTGCCGACCAGTCTTTTGACTATGTGGTTATGGCACAAGCCTTGCAAGCTGTAGATGCACCAGACGTTCTTTTAAGAGACATGGTGCGTGTGGGGAAACAGGCCATTATCACCTTTCCAAACTTTGCACATTGGAAGACTCGTTCTTTCCTTGCATTAAAAGGAATGATGCCTGTTTCAGACGCGTTACCCTATATGTGGTATAACACGCCCAATATTCATTTATGTACTTTCCGTGATTTTGAAGCGCTGTGTGCTGAAAATAACATCCGGATTATTAACCGACTTGCCGTGAATGGGGATCAACAAGATAGTTTACTGAGTAAACGTCTCCCAAATCTATTTGGTGAAGTCGCAATTTATCGAGTGAGCGCTCTATGAAAAAATTATTATTAAGCACGACGCTACTGATTGGACTTTTTAGCATACAAGCCCATGCGGATTATGTTGCTCCATCATCTTCAGTTTCTAGCCAAGCTGCACAATATTCAATTATGGATATTCACAGCTTAAGTAAAGCTGCTAAAGCAGGTCAGCCCGGTGCTCAGTTTTACTTAGGCACTAAATATCAACAAGGTAAAGACGTTGCCAAAGATGAACGTCAAGCTTTTGCATGGTATAAGGCTGCTGCTGATCAAGGTTTATCTGCAGCACAGCTTAATGTAGGTCGTATGCTTGCAGATGGCATTGGGACTAAAAAAGATGAAGCGCTTGCTCGTCAATATTTCGAAAAAGCAGCCAGCCGTGGTGATAACCGCGCAAGCTTTAACTTAGCCATGATGGAAGAGCAAAAGAAAAACTACATGGGTGCATACCAATGGTATGAGCTTTCTACCCGTGATGGCATGCTCGACAACAAAGTGATTAGCTTGTCTGAAGGTAAGAAAACGGCATTGGCAGCCAACTTAAGCCAAGACCAAATTCGTCAAGCACGTGACCGTGCAGACAAATGGATTCAAGCGCAATAAGTTTTTGAATCTTAAAAAGCACCTTCGGGTGCTTTTTTATTGCCTGTCAACCACAGCATCTTGTTAAAATAGCCTCAAATCTTGTTTTATGGTGAATATTCACATGGCTTCAACTGATTGGTTATCTCAAGGCACTTTGGTGCTTGCAAGTAATAACAAAGGCAAAATTGCAGAATTTGAAAAAATGTTTGCGGAACTGAATTTGCCTGTTGAAGTGATTCCTCAAGGTCAGTTGAACATTGAAGATGCCATTGAAGACGGTCTAAGCTTTGTTGAAAATGCCATTATCAAAGCGCGTCACGCATCGAAAATTTCAGGCAAGCCAGCCATTGCAGATGATTCTGGCATTTGCGTTCCTGTACTCGGTGGCGCACCAGGGATTTACTCTGCGCGCTATGCAGGTGAACATGGCAATGATGCCGCTAACAATGCCAAGTTGCTTGCTGACCTCAAACCGCTCCGCAAAGAGGGTGAAGCCATCGAAGGTATGTTTGTATGTGTCTTGGCTTTGGTCCAACATGCTGAAGACCCACTCCCACAAATTTTCCAAGGGATTTGGCGCGGTGAAGTGATGGAAGCAGCACGTGGTGAAAATGGCTTTGGCTATGACCCACTGTTTTGGCTGCCTGAACTGAATGTTTCTAGTGCTGAATTATCAAAAGAAGAAAAAAATAAAATTAGCCATCGTGGTCAAGCGATGAAATTATTTAAAGCAAGTTTGAAATAATTTGAATTGGAGTTAATCTTAATGCCAAAGATTAACTCCAATCCCTGAATAAAAATAGAATAATTATGGCACTTCAACCAATACAGATCATATGCAACGCTTGCAATCACACTTCAACTGAAATCCCAACACGCTCTTTTCTTGGTTTTCAAAAAATAAGCTGCTCTCATTGCCATGTGCAACTGACCTACCCGCTCACCTCAGGCTTTCGTACCACTTACGCTATTTTTACAGTGTTTATCATACTGTCGATCATGCTTAATTTGTCGCAAGGTCAGATTGGATTTCCAGGCCTGATAGGTATCGCGATGATATATGCCCTCGTGCGAGATTGGCAGATTCGCAAACAGCTCAAGTAATCACTGTTTTAGGCATTTATAATTAACTTTTCATTTTAAAGCGAAAAAAGATGCAAAATTAACCCATAAAAACTGACGACGATACAGCTCATAATCGTGCCTGAAGCAATATAACGTGCCGAAGTGCCTGTTCCTTGATAATGCGTTTCTAAAGCCACAATATTGGCTGCAGGGGGTAAGCAGAACAGCATGAACATCACCCCAATATATTTCTCGATCTGAGGAATCGGAAGAAAGGCATAACTCAAACTACAGATCACCGCGCCAACGGTGAGTTTCATCGCATAAATACGACTACTGTTCATCAGATCACGCCACTGTACCTTAGTTTGGCGCAGCCACATGCCTAAGACGCACATCCCTGTGAAACTCATTCCAATTTTTGCAGCTTGATAGAGCCAATCTAAGATCTGATGTTCTTCTAAATGCTGCAGTCCAACTATTCGACAGACGCCTGCAATCATCAAGGCAAATACAGGGGGAGACATCGCCACTTTTTGCATCACGCTCGACCATGGTAATTGGGCTGAACTGACGGCTGTCACGGCCCACATATTGCCAAAGATAGAGCCACCGACATACAGAGCCACCATCGCTGCACTAATTTCAGGGCCAAACAGTGCTAAGGCAAAAGGAAAACCCAGCCAAGCCAAGTTCAAATAACTGACACACAAGGCACGTAAACTATCTTTTAACAGCCAGCGAAATACATAAAACATCAACACGGCAACACTAAAGCTAAAGAGCATGAGCGCTAAACTGCCTGCTTGATAGAACACCATGTTGTAGATGATTACAGCTGGAATAAAACAGCGTGCAAGTAAGCTAGAGAAAATCGATTTGAGCGATGCGGTTCCTGATAATGATGCCAATCCGAGGCCACTTAAAAAACCCAATATCGGAAGAAGAAACGCCACTACACCACCCTCACTGCTCAATCCATGCATAGTAACACTGAACATAAGCTTCGCGGCTGTCTTTAAACTGCAACATCTTGGTCACTTCACTGTCATCTACAACTGCTGAAATGTTGTGCAAACCAACAAGAGGATAACAAGATGGCTGGACTATCGATTTGGCATGTACTGATTTTTGCAATTGTGGTGATTTTACTCTTTGGTACATCAAAACTAAAAAACTTGGGCAAAGATGTCGGCGGCGCGGTCAAAGATTTCAAAAAATCGATGCGTGATGAAGACGCAGCAAATACGCAGCTTAATGAGCCTCGCACGCTAGAGCATGAAGCTCAAAATAAAACCAACTCCTCAGTTCAAAGCTAAGGAGTTGTCATAATGCTTAATATTGGTATTAGCGAATTACTGGTGTTCAGCATTATTGCGCTGATCGTACTCGGCCCAGAAAAACTGCCTGAAGGTATCCGCTTTGCAGGTAAATGGTACGGGAAAGTTAAACGACTGATCACTAACGTGCAAACTGACATTGATCGTGAACTTCGCATGTCCGAACTTCGTGAAGAAATGCAAAAAGAAATGCAACGTATTCAACAGCTCGAAGCGCGTATGCAAGCGCAGATGAATGAATTGCAACAAACGCAACACCCCATAGAACAGACTGCGCAAAAACAACAAGAAGCCGTCCTACCTGACAATAAAAATTTATCCCCACGTTATCAATACATCGAACGTGCTCAGATCACGATCTTTGCCGTGGCTACACCCCAAATGAAAATAAAGCACGAAATTAAAACAGATCAATCTGCTGCATTAAGCTCGACCGATGCATTAGCAGAATATCAGGTGGCCGTATGACAGATCTTTCACTGAATAATTCACAGAACACTGTACCTGTTTTGGAAGAAATGCCGATCACCAAACATTTGGTGATTTTGCGTCGGCATTTGATCAAAATTACAGGGCTCATTTTGATTCTGTTCTTTTGTTTATTGCCCTTTGCCAATCAAAGCTATCAATTGATGTCAGAGCCTCTGCGTGCGCAGTTGCCGATGAACTCATCCATGATCGCAACGGATGTGACCGCCACCTTTATGGCGCCGTTTAAGCTAAATTTCTTTGTCGCGCTTATGCTCGCGATGCCCTTCGTGATTTATCAACTTTGGGCCTTCATCAAACCTGCACTGTATGAAAAAGAGCGGCATTTGGCGATGCCCTTATTATTTGGCAGCATCATCCTTTTCTATGTCGGTATTGCCTTTGCCTATTGGGTTGCCCTGCCGTCCATCCTACATTTTTTTATGAGTGTTTCGCCTGAAACGGTCGCCCCGATGACGGACATCAATAGTTATTTAAGTTTTTGCTTAAAGATTTTTTTGGTGTTTGGGCTGACCTTTGAAATTCCCATCATCACGCTAATTTTGATTTTGATCGGGGTGGTGTCTACTCAAACCTTGGTGGAGAAGCGTCGTTTTATTATCGTCGGCTGTTTTTTTGTCGCCATGTTTGCCACTCCACCCGATGCGCTTTCGATGATCATGTTGGCCATTCCCATGTGGATGCTGTTCGAGCTAGGTTTATTTTTTGGCAAGCTGATTGAAAAACGACGTGCATCTGCAACTTAAATAGACATATGTTTCGACAATTTTGGTGAGTTTTACACCTAAGAGGCTGAGATAGCCTCTTTTTTTATGCGCCCATCTTAATGTTTTGCAATTTTCACGCCGTGAAAGCCAAACGCCTATTTCATCAGTTTGCAACATTAGCTTCAAAGCATTGTCATATTTTATCGATAGTTTTATGTGATCAACTTTTACCCAGCACACCTTTGCCAGGATTTAAATTCATGACAAACATGCCATATAACGAAGATCAAGAACTTGATAACAACACTTCGGATAACCTTCATTTTCGTGACATTTTAGAACAGCGCATCAGCCGTCGTAGCTTGATTACCAAGACTGCGAGTGGAGCAGTCGCACTTGCATTGGCATCTTCATTAACGGGGTGTAATGATGACAATGACTCAGATTCAAATAGCAATACCAAACCACCAGTTACCGATCCAAATCAAAAACCGACCAAGTTCAATTTCACACCAGTGAAAAAGAATTTAGACGACATCGTGACCGTTCCTGAAGGCTATCAAGCGCATGTGCTATATGCGATGGGTGACTCGATTAACCCTGCATACCCAGCGTGGGATGATAACAATGTTCCTTCTGGCCCGAGCTTCCAATTCCGCTCTGGTGACTGCCATGACGGTATGAGCTTCTTTGGTTTAAATACCACCTCTGGACGTTATGATGCCAAACAGTCTGACCAAGGTTTGTTGGTGATGAACCATGAATATATCAATCCAACCTTCCTGCACCCGCAGGGCCCAACCAAAGTAGATGGTCGTCGCCCTGAGGATGAAGTTATCCGTGAAGTCAATGCACACGGTGTTTCTGTCATTCAAATTGAAAAAGACAGCAATACTCAAGCCGTTAAACTGGTACAAAACTCTCCATTTAACCGTCGTATTACCGCATCGACCGTAATGGACTTTAAAGGCCCTGTTGCAGGCTCAAGCTTAGTTTGCACGAAATTTTCAACCAATGGCCAGCAAACCCGTGGTACACACAACAACTGCGGTAATGGCTATACCCCTTGGGGCACTTACCTGACAACAGAAGAAAACTTCATTGGTTACTTCGCTCGTGCAAAAGAAGATGATGCCAAACGTAGTCCTGCTGAAATTGTGGCACTCAACCGTTATGGCCTAAAAGCGGGTGCGAACTCGCGCTATGGTTGGGAAACAGCGATTGGAAGTAATGAGTCTCAAGATTTATATGACCGTTGGTCGGCGAATGTTACCGGTACTCAGGCAGCAGAAGATTATCGTAATGGTCCAAACACCTTTGGTTGGATTGTCGAAATCGATCCATTTGACCGCCGTGAAAACCCCGTAAAACGTACTGCACTGGGTCGCTTTGCACATGAAGACTGCCGTGCAAGTCGCTTACGTGAAGATGACAACCTCGCATTTTACATGGGTGATGACTCACGCGGTGAATACATCTATAAATTTGTATCCGACCAAAAATGGAATAAAAAAGATGTCAACGGTGGCTATGCTGCAGGTGACAAATACATGAACAACGGTAAGTTATACGTTGCCAAATTTAACAATGACGGCAAAGGTCAATGGATTGAATTGAGCTATAACGTCAATGGTTTAAACCAAAGCAACAGCGTTTATCCGTTTAGCTCACAAGCAGATGTTCTGACCTTCGCACGTCTTGCCGCAGATGCTGTCGGTGCTACCAAAATGGACCGTCCTGAATGGGTCGCTGTACATCCAGACAATGGTGAAGTCTATGTGACCCTCACCAATAACTCGAACCGTGGTACAGCACATGCACTTGATGCAGCCAACCCTCGTAACTACACCGACCCTGAAGGTGGTAAAGGCAACGTCAACGGTCATATTATCCGTTTCCGTGAAGATGGTGATACAACCACAGCACTCAGCTTTACTTGGGATATCTACCTGTTTGGTGCTGAAGCAAAAATGGCGAGCAACATTAACTTATCTGGTCTAAATGACAACAATGACTTGTCTTCACCCGATGGGATGTGGTTCGACCCACGTGGTGTGTTATGGATTCAAACCGATGACGGTGCTTATACCGATACCACCAACTGTATGATGCTTGCTGCGCTTCCGGGTCAAGTCGGTGATGGCACAAAAGCCACGACCTCATCGGGTCAAGAAACCATTGTGGGGGCAAAACTGAATGATGAAAACTTACGTCGCTTCCTGACTGGACCTAAAGAATGTGAAATCACAGGTGTGACGATGACACCTGACTACAAAGCGATTTTTATCAATGTGCAACATCCCGGTGAAGATTCAGCATCCTATTCTGAACCGACCAGCCACTGGCCTGCATCACAAACCAATGCAGCAGCGACTTCACGTCCTCGCTCAGCGACCGTAGTCATCACCCGTAAAGATGGTGGGGTGATTGCTGGCGAAGCGGTAGAACAAGCTCAGCCAACACAAAAAACCGCATAAAACACCTTTAAAAAATAAGCCGACGAATCGTCGGCTTTTTTTATACCTTTAAATGCACTTGTATCTGGGTGATCTGTCCTTGTTGCTCACCCTGCTGCTGTTTTTCCTGCCAATGCCACTGTGAATCCCGCATACACAATAAATTTGAACAGCGGGTGCCATACACCGGACTTTGAATAAAGGTTGAAGACAGCAAATGTTCCATTTCCGCCTGAATCCCAGTATTGGGTAACAATGATGGAATGATTTTACGTTCATCTTCCAAAATATCCCACGCAGCAGCGTCTATATCCGCCTGTGGTTGCTGGCTTTGTAGCATCGGCAAAAATTCTTGAGTGAAACGTTTGCGTAAATGTCGGGTCTTTTCCCAATGTTCAGTCATTAAACCATTAGATGTGACATACACCCCTTTGGCTAAGACTTGTGGTGCTTCACCGCGATTACTCATATAAACGGCTTGAGTGGCATCGCCAACGAATAAATTAAAGCCAGCATAATTACATTGGATTTGTTCCAGTGCTTGCGCAAACCGAATGGGCGTTTGCTCAGATTCTAAAAATTGCTGAATCAAAGCGCCACGTGAAGTGGGATATGTGGTCTGATCACGACCATCACGAAAATTGGTCACAATCGCCCAACGCCCTTGAGCGGTTATCCCCATCCATGTTCCACCAGACTGTAAGTCCTGCCCTGCAATAATCGGACTATCTACCCATTGCTTTAGGCCTGCCGTCGGTCGATGATAAAACTCATCACGATTCGAAATCAGGCAGAGTGGCATGTCATCCAAGACCTGCCAAGCAAAAGCCACAATGCACATATTCAACTCTCAATATCTTTACACATTGAATGTACAACATTTTTCAGCACATTCAGCTAAAATCTGTGCAAAACATAATGACAAGGAACAGCAATGCTGACATATCCAAATATCGACCCTGTGGCGATATCACTGGGGCCACTACAAGTTCACTGGTATGGTCTGATGTATTTATTGGCCTTTTTATTTGCATGGGGCTTGGCAACCTACCGTGCAAAACAACGTGACGGCTGGAACGCAGAAATGGTCTCAGACCTGATTTTCTACGGTGCATTGGGTGTCGTGATTGGTGGACGCTTTGGCTATGTCTTCTTTTATGGTTTCGATCAGTTCCTTGCCAACCCATTGTGGCTATTCCAAGTTTGGACAGGCGGCATGAGCTTCCATGGCGGTTTCCTTGGGGTCATGATTGCCATGTTAGTGTGGTGCAAGAAATATAAAATGACTTGGTTCCAGACCCTCGACTTTATCGCACCCTGCGTTCCAACAGGCTTAATGTTTGGTCGTATTGGGAACTTTATTGGTGGCGAGCTATATGGTCGTGCAGTGACTGACCCAAATTTTGCTTTCGGCATGATCTTCCCGACCGATCCACTTCAGTTGGTGCGCCATCCGTCGCAACTCTATCAAGCACTCTGTGAAGGTTTAATTCTGTTTATCGTGCTGTGGTGGTTTAGTTCAAAACCTCGTCCACGTTATGCCGTTTCAGCCTTGTTCCTCATCGGATATGGTATCGCACGCTTCACCGTTGAATTCTTCCGTGAGCCGGACAATGGTCAACTCTTCATTGGATGGATGAGTAAAGGTCAGTTCCTGACAGTTCCGATGATTCTGATTGGCCTATGGATGATGTGGTATGCCTACCAGAAAAAAATCTATGACTGGGGTCCACAAAAAAATCATTAATATTTTATAATTGTCTTTAAGCAAGCGAGGTCTAAGCCTCGCTTTTTTATGCGCTGAAATTTATCCCTTCATACGTATTTACTGCACATGAAGTGACTGAATTAGACAACCGATCTGTGCTACAGTTTATTCAGCTTATTTTTAAACTATCGATCCATGCTTGAATTTTGGTTTAACCCCAGCGTTTCTGTACTTAAAAAAATCTTGTTTTTTATTGCGATGGTCGTACTGACCGGTGTTCTGTATTGGATGGAACCCCTAACACTTCAAGCCATTCTAATGTTCATGGGTACAGGCGTCATTTTCCTGATTTGTCGTTATTGCAAGATTCATTTTGCAGCAAAAAACCCAACAGGTTTGCTCTATCGTTTATTGACGTGGATACCGATTGCACTGCTGTTGGCATTGGTTTTTATCAACATGAATAAGGGTGAAATTTTGATTCCGGGTGCTCAAGGCATTGGCTTTATGGCTTTGGCGATCTGCCTGCTCTCCCCGATTTCACTGCTGAATAAAAACGAGAACACTTCGCCCGAAGGTAAAGTTTAAATGCTGACGTTTTGGTACTCTGAGCGCTGTAACCGACAAATCAAGCTCATCATTTGTATCAGTACCTGTGTGCTTATTTTTCTATGCGCTGAACAAAAACAACTAGATCCCCGCTTTGCGGGCTTAAGTTTAGCCATTGGTTTGATGATTGATCTACTTTATAAGCTAAGAATAAACAAACTGAAAACACTGTCTCCGTCATTAAAATGCGGTTTGGCTAGTTTGCCCATTTTATGTTTAGTGTGCTTAATTTATTTTCTACCCAATGAGCAACGCTGGATTTTAGCGCTGCAATGTATGGGCTTTGCGGCAATTGGATTATTTATCGTCTCGATCTACAGTCAGCGTGCAAAAAGGTTTGAAGACTAACCTTTTTGCAGCCATGGGCTGTTAATCCGCTAAGCGGTAATAGCTGTATTTCACATTTGGAGTTCGATAGACCGCATAACCCGCTTGACGATAATCAGACACCCAATCCTTACCTGAATATGCTGCGATATGACCATAACGGCTACTTTGATTGCGGTCGATAATATAAATATCGCCTTTCTTTGGTCGATCAAACGCTAAATTAATTTTTTGATAACCAATTTTTTGTAATGTGCTGCCCCAATCTGCTGCGGCAACGGGGTGACCGTTAAAACGTGCCCCTGCGGACTCAAGTGCTAAACGAACACTGCGGGCACATTTCTGAGTACTTCTTTGGCGGGTAATGCCTTGTAAAAATCCAGTCAAACGATCGATATCGATACGCTGACCATTGCGGGATACCACATTTTTAGTCGCTGCTTTTTGAGTGGTATTGGACTTGCCCGTATTTTTACTCGCCTGAGAACGAATTATGATATTTGCCTGAACTGGAGCATGCACTTCACTCAAGTTTACATTGTGATCATAAGCCATTCTTTAACCCACACTCCCGCCTGTATTTAGGCATTCAAAAATTTTAACGAGGGTGATAGTACCGCGTAAATTATGTTTTTTCATGTAAAAAATGTAAGATTTCTTAAACAAATCTTCACATTTAAATACGATCGTCTATTTTTAATTCAATTGGATTTATTTTTGATATCAAACTCTTAATCAAAAATAGCAGCCCAAAACCACCTCTTTAAAATGAGAAAAATCACGTGTATTTTTTTAATCAAACTTATCTGTATTTTTTTCAACGCTGCGAATGTAACATCGCTCAATATATAAACAATAGAGCTTAAGTTTTCTAATTTCATTCTTGATTTAACAGACATATTGTCTCGTTAACACTTGATGTAATTGTTATAAATAGGCGTCTTCAGCCCAGACAACTCAGCGCTTGTTGCCTGCAAAATTTGGTCATCACCCAATAAACACCGTATGTTTTGGATTTTTTAAACCTGACTATATTCAAGCGCCCATCACAGTTCCTTCCACACGCAAAACAAGCTAATATGTGCCACAAGAAATTTAGCAAATTATGAGAGAGACATGCGCCAGTATTTAGACCTTTTACAACACATTCTCGACAACGGCGGCGACAAGGGCGACCGTACGGGTACGGGAACACGTTCTGTATTTGGTCATCAAATGCGCTTCGATCTTTCTCAAGGTTTCCCTTTACTCACCACCAAGAAAGTTCATTTCCGCTCTATCGTGATTGAACTGTTGTGGTTCCTTAAAGGCGATACCAATGTTCAATATTTGCAAGACAACAAAGTCTCGATTTGGGATGAATGGTCTACAGCAGAACAAACTGCGCGTTTTGGTCGTCCTGCTGGCGAATTAGGTCCTGTTTACGGTCATCAATGGCGTAATTTCGGTGCAACCAAAAAAGCCGATGGCCTATATGAACAAGATGGTTTTGACCAAATTAAATGGTTGGTCAATGAAATCAAAACCAATCCTAACTCTCGTCGTCTAATCGTGTCTGGTTGGAACCCAAATGAGGCAGGTAATGTTGCATTGCCACCATGCCATACCTTGTTCCAATTTTTTGTCCAAAACGGAAAATTATCCTGCCAATTATATCAACGCAGTGCTGACGTTTTTTTGGGTGTGCCGTTTAACATTGCCAGCTATGCCCTGTTAACACACATGATTGCGCAAGTTTGTGGTCTAGGTGTAGGCGACTTCGTTTGGACCGGTGGGGATACACATTTATATGCCAACCATTTCGAACAAGCGCAGTTGCAATTGACACGTGAACCAATGGGTCTGTGCCAATTAAAACTCAATCCTGAAATTACCGATCTTTTCGATTTTAAATTTGAAGATATTGAAATCGTAGGTTATGAATCACATCCTGCGATTAAAGCCCCTGTTGCGGTTTAATTTTTAGAAATCCCAAGTGAAAAGCAAAATCCCGCTTTACCTCAAGCGGGATTTTGCATTCTAATAGACGGCAAATAATTCGGCTATTTGAGTTCAAACTATGGCATTTCAAAATTTAGAAATCGTGCACGTTGTCGCTATGGATCAGCAGCGCTGCATTGGTAAAGGTAATGATTTGCCGTGGCATATTTCTGCCGATTTACAGCACTTTAAAGCCATCACCCAAGGTGGTGTGGTGGTTATGGGACGCAAAACCTTAGAGTCTATGGGACGTACCCTTCCGAAGCGTGTCAATTGGGTAATTACACGAGATAACACTTGGTCATTTGAAGGCACCAAAGTCGCATATAGTATCGACGAGGCATTAACGCAAGCTGTTGCTGATGTTGCAAGTTCAGAAAAACCAACGAGTTTGTTTATTATTGGTGGTGGTGAAATTTTTAAGCAAACCATCGGCATTGCAGACCGTTTAGAACTCACGCATGTTGAACTGGATGTTCAAGGTGATGCGCATTATCCTGAAATTCCTGCGGACTTTCAAAAAGTGGCGTCAGAACAACATATCGACGACAAAACTGGGATTGCTTTTGAGTTCGCAACTTACCGAAAATAAAGAAAAATCTTAAGCTAAAAGAAAAATATGCAACAGAGTGACCAACAAGCAATGTTCAAAAAAATAGGGCGAAGTATTCTTCATGCTCTATTTAGTGTGTTTGTCCTCTGTTCTTCGATTTGGCTCTGTGCCGCCTTGTGGATACAGCAACCGGCAGGCTGGTTAGGCAGCCGCATTATCATTGGAATCTGGATTGCTTTTGCCCTGAGCATTTTAGGCATCTATATTACCCAACACTTTTTTAGCCGTCGTAAAGATGTCTTAATTTATATTATGGGCTTTATTTGCGGTCTATTTTGGTATTTTGGCATGGAAGCGCGTCAAGATCGTGAATGGAATCCTGAAGTAGCTGAAATTCTACATTATGAAAAGCAAGGTAATCTCGTCACCTTACACAATGTGCGTAATTTCGACTGGCATGCCGATGGTAGCTATACCCCGCGTTGGGAAACTCGCCAATATGACCTGAGTCAAATCAATGGCGTCAACATTATTACCTCGTATTGGATGGGGCCGAAAATTGCCCATACTCTGGTCAGTTTTGATTTTGCTGACCGACCACCGCTGACGTTTTCGATTGAAATTCGCAAAGAGAAAAATGAAGAATTCTCTGCGATTGGTGGTTTTTTCCGTAAATATGAACTGAGCCTCATTGCATCAGATGAAAAAGATATTATCTATACCCGCAGCAATACACGCGGAGAACAGGTCTATTTCTTCCCCGTAAACATGCCAAAATCTGAAATGCAGGCGCTGTTTATTGAATATCTACATAAAGCCGATGAACTGCAGACTCAACCCAAATGGTACAACACACTCACTAGTAATTGTACAACACTGGTATTTGACATGATTCAAGCGGTTTCCAAACATCAACTTCCAACCGATTACCGCTTATTTGCATCCGGTTATTTGCCGAATTATTTGCATGACCTTCATGCCATAGACCAAAATTGGGATATGAAAACATGGTATCAAAAAGCCCATGTTAACCCCCGCGTCTCTCAAATTAAGCAACTGAGCAGTGAACAATATTCGAAGTTAATCCGACAAGGTTTGCCGCATTCACAGTCTAATCCAAGCGCCAATCAATTGTAATTCTTAAATATTGATACAAATATGGCTAGCTTATCTGTGCGATATTTGCTTAGATAATTGAAATGCTTCCACGGGGAAATTCCGATGCTAAAACAAATATTTGTTGCTGCAACTTTGGTTTCAACTTTAGTGGTGACAGGCTGTGAAAGCATGCCTGCACAAGACAACACCATAACTGAAAATTTAAACCTATTACAAAACCGTACTTGGATTGCCACTCAGATTGGCAACACCCCAATCAAAACAGCACCCAATGCGCATAATATTCCAAGCATTCAATTCGATGCGGCTTCAAAACGTGTCTCAGGTGCAGATGGCTGTAATCGTATCATGGGCGGCTATAATGCTGGCAAAGACACCATAACGTTTGGCCCGATTGCTGCGACACAGATGGCTTGTCTCAATAACAATGGGCTAGAGCGACAGTACCATTCAGCACTCGAAAAGGTAACGCATTATCAAGTTTTTGGAAAAACCTTGAAATTGCTAGACCGTCACGGCAATTTATTAATTCAATATGAAAGCGCTGTTCAACCGCGTTAAATCGTTAAAAAAGTCTGCTTCGGCAGACTTTTTTATTCACTGTTCAGTCATGCCAGAGACATTTAATGCACATAAACTTGTGATTAGTATACAGACGCACATTGCAGTTTTTAGCTATAACCCCATATTAAACATCAGGGAACAAGATAGGATTTCACTATGCAACAAGCGGTATTTGGTGGTGGATGCTTTTGGTGTGTAGAAGCAGTTTTTCTACAACTTCAGGGCGTGCAAACAGTTGTCAGTGGTTATGCAGGGGGAATTACTCAGCATCCAAGCTATGAGCAAATCTGTGAGGGAAATACCCAACATGCAGAAGTCATTCAGATCAATTTTGATGACAGCCAAATCAGTTTTAGCCAATTGCTGGATGTATTTTTCGCAACCCACGATCCCACTACGCTGAACCGTCAAGGCAATGATGTCGGTACACAGTATCGCTCAGTGATTTTCTATCAAGACGAATCACAAAAGCAAATCGCTGAACAACGTATTGAAGAATTAAAAGCTGAAGGCATCAATATCGTGACTGAACTCAGTCCAATGCCGACCTTCTACCCTGCCGAAGAATATCATCAGAACTTCTTTGCGCGTAACCCAAACCAAGGCTACTGTAATTTTTCAATACCACCTAAACTCATGAAATTACGTAGCAAATTTCAAGACCTACTCAAATCTGAGTGATCTATTTGTACGACATTTTTTCAAAATAGAGACATAAAAAAAAGCGACATTTCAGTCGCTTTTTTTTAGCTATCTTTACTCAGTGCTTAGTTATCACTGGCAAAGGCGATATCGCTGAGTCCGGCTCCACTCGCACGCGACATCACTTGCGCAACTGTGTCATAACGTGATTCTTTATCGGCTTTTAAGACCAATGCAGGTTTACGCTCTTGCTGACCAGCTGTATTTAGACGACTTTCTAAATCTTCGAGCGTCACAATATCACCATTCCAAGCGATATCACCCGCTGAGTTAATACTGATGGTTACGCTTTCAGGCGGCAGATCAATCACTTCTGCAGTCGTTTGTGGCAAGGTTAATGGAATTGATGGGTTGGCAACAGTCGCAGTCACCAAGAAGATGATCATCAATACCAACATAATATCGATGAGCGGAATGAGGTTCATCTCATTCATGCCAGCATCGTTGTCTTCACCCAATTGAAAAGCCATTAAGCTTGACCTCCAGCTAAACTTTGCTGTGCAGTTTTCACGTCTTCTTTCTTCGCTGCAGATTCTTGTTGCAACATAGTATCAATCAATAAACCATGCGCTTGATCTTGCAATTCATTCGACAGTGTACGGTTAAAACGAACACAGATGTTATAAGCCAATACCGCAGGAATCGCCACAGCCAAACCAAGACCGGTCATGATCAAAGCTTCACCGACTGGAGTTGCCACTTGCGCTAAACCCGCTTGACCGCTTTTACCCACTGCTACAAGGGCATGGAAAATACCCCACACTGTACCGAACAAACCTACGAACGGTGCAATTGAAGCAATCGTACCCAATACAGATACGCCTTTTTCAGCATTAGCTTTTTCTACCGAAATTTGACGTAGTAATGCTTGTTCAGCCACAGCCTTACGTTGTTCAAAAGCTAAAGGAGCAAATTTCGCTTTCAGTTTGCTTAGTGCATCTGCAAGGTGGTTATACGCCACTTGTTTGAGCTGACGTGTGCCCATAATACGAAGAACGAAGATCGTCCAAGTCGCAATCGACATTGCAAGTAACACGAAATACAGTGTTTTGCTGACTGCATCTGCATGTTGCCAATAAACTGAAAAGTTCATATTCGAACTCCTAATGGGTTAGCCGGAATCTTAATTAAGTTTAAAGTTGAATGGTTGATCAACTCGCGTCGGAGTTGCCACACCATTATCAATATATTTGGATAAACGTGCACGCTTCACTGCAGCAGTCACTTTACGGTTTACAGCAGCGCCACAAGTCGAGTTTTTAATCGTTGCTGATTCGACTTTACCTTCAGCACTTGCTGCAATCGCAACTTCAACTGTACACGACGCTTTTAATTCACCATCTTCAAATTGAACATTCGGTTTCTTAATCCAACTGACACCATTACCAATGCTCACAGTTTTAGGTGTCGGTGGCGCAGGTGGTGCTGGAGGCGCAGGTGGTGGTGCAACAGGTGCCGGAGGTGTTGGTTCAACACGAACGACTTTCGTTTCAGAAACCACAGTTGAAACAACGGGTGTTGGTGGTACGTTTTTGACCGCTTCAACAGTTGGTTTCGGCGCATCTTTCTTTTTCACCTGTTCCACTTTTTCCACTTTCTTCGGTGGAGGTGGTAAAGGCTTATCTACAATTTTAACTTCTTTTGGCTTTGGTGGCTCTTTCTTCGGTTCTGGTTTTGGCTTCGGAGGTTCTGGTTTTTTCTCTTCAACAATCTTCACAAAGCGAACTTTAATCGGATCTTTTTCGATCGGTTTAAGTTCTGGTGCTTTCATATTGCTGACCGCCCACAATACCCCCATATGCCCTACCACAACAGCGAGAAGCGCAGTAATGATTTTCTTTTTCATCGGGTTAGGTGATTGCATCATTGGAGCGGGAGATTGACTCATTAAACTCAGTTACCTTGAAGAAGCGATTGCATTTATTTTGTCAAAAATACAATCATGCTCATCGGTTAGCACAATTAAAGTACGGCAATAATAAATGAGAAGTGTTTTCATTTGCAACTATTAATTCGTCAGTTTTAATGACTTTTTTTAATCATAATATAAAAAAGGCATACCTAAAGTATGCCCTTTTATTCAAAAATTTATCTCGTTTTATTGAAATACAACAGTTTTATTACCATCGACAATAATACGATCTTCAAGATGCCATTTGACTGCACGTGCGAGTACATTACGCTCTACGTCCTGACCTAACTCACGTAATTGTTCAACAGTAAAGTCGTGACTTACACGCTCTACGTCTTGCTCAATAATCGGACCTTGGTCAAGATCCGCAGTCACATAGTGTGCTGTCGCACCAATCAGTTTCACGCCTTTTTCATGCGCTTGTTTATATGGGTTCGCACCAACAAAGGCTGGGAGGAATGAATGGTGAATGTTGATCACTTTCATTTCCCATTTTTGAACAAATTCTTCGTCTAAAATTTGCATATAACGAGCAAGAACGAGTAAATCATTGCCTTGCATCAATTGATCAATTTGCTCATAAGCTTCACGTTTATTTTCTTTGTTCACAGGAACAACTTCAAACGGAATACCGAAATTTTCTACAGATTCACGTAAAGCATCGTGGTTAGACACGACTTTGGTGATTTCACATGGCAAACCACCACGTGCATGACGCCACAACAGTTCAAGCAATGCATGGTCAACTTTAGACACCAAGATACCGACTTTCTTCACATCACTGACTAAAGCTAAACGCCAGTGCATGTTGTAACGCTCAGCAACATTGCTCGCAAATGTTTGAGTTAGACTTTCTTTACGGCTTTGTAGATTGTCCAATTCGAACTCAACACGCATGAAGTATCGCCCCCCTTGAGCTTCAGTCGCGTATTGATCAAGTGCGGTAATATTTGCTCCCTGATGATACAAAAAGCTCGATACAGCTTGCACAATCCCTGGTTTATCTTCACAGGTAATGAGTAAGCGTGCTGTGTTAGCGGTCGACATATTCATGTTGGTTTATATCACTAATCAGTTAAATTGAAAAAAGAGCCGAGTATTCTAACGCTTTTTAAAGCCAGACTAAATAGTCTTATTCAGTAACCTGATGCTTTGCGTTTGAAAGACTTGCAAATAAGTCCGACGGCCCTAAAGTATCGAGCAGTCGCTCATAGGTTTCACGGCTTTCACCACGTAGATATGCGCCTTCTAAGAACACCATTTGTCGCAGTGCTTGCCACACCCACTTTTCTTCCAAAGTGTTGGAGTCGGTAATATGGCCCGACATATAAAGGAAGTTGGTCCAGTTGGTCAGCACGATCCACAAGTTAATGGTTAAGGCCTCAATTTCAGAATCGGTCATCTGCATTAAGCCTGCATCGACAAAGGCACGATAAATTTTCTGCCCTTGTTGCATAACTTGACCGGCAAAACGTGGATACATTTTGCGGAAATCTTCATTATTTTCGACCAAGTGATAAACATCACGATGTAAAAAGCGATAAGCCCATAATTGGCTACTTAACACTTGGAAATAGCGAATTTTATCATTGGCATCAAGCTGACGATCATCAGGAAGCGCTAACATTTCTAGCGTTTCATGCTGATATTGCTCCATTAATTCCTTAATAATTTCACTTTTATTTCGGAAATGGTAATACAAGTTACCTGGGCTCATTCCCAGTTCAGCAGCAATATGATTGGTTGTCACTGAACGCTCGCTACGCTCATTAAACAACTGCAAACTCAGCTGCAAAATACGTTCTTTCGTTTTTAAGGTTTTGGTGTGAGACATCCTAAAACAACCATTTATTTCAAAGCATTAGAACACTAACACATAAAGTAACTTGACTATTTAGAGCATTTACTCTAAAAATTAATTAATCGCTAATTTGGATATGGTCGTGCGACATGAATAGTCAGACAAAAACAACTTCAATGACACCACATTCTTTTGATCAGCAGCATCTCAACAATATGTTGGAACAGCAGAAACAAGCGTATTTACGTTACCCATTGCCTACAGCGAAGGAACGTATTGATCGTTTGGCTCGGCTTAAGCGTATCTTAGTTAAGTATCAAGATCAATTTGCTGATGCAATTAATCAAGACTATGGTAACCGTTCTATTGGTGAAACCAAGATTGGTGAGTTACTCACATGTCTTGAGCACATCAAATATTATAGCAAGCATTTGACAGACTGGATGAAACCATCCAAACGCCATGTCGGAATTATTCACCAACCTGCAAAAGCATGGGTGCAATATCAACCACTTGGTGTCGTCGGCATTATTACGCCATGGAACTACCCACTGCTTCTTTCTATAGGCCCACTGATTTGTGCTTTGGCTGCGGGCAACCATGCCATGATCAAAATTTCGAGTGCCTCTACGGCATTTGGTGATGTGCTCGAAAAAGCCCTCGCAGAAGCATTTCCTCAAGAATTGGTCGCAGTCGTCAACGGTGGTGGCCCAATTTCAGATGCGTTTAGTCACCTTGCCTTCGACAAAATGATTTTTACTGGCTCGACCAATGTCGGTAAAACCGTCATGGCGGCAGCGTCTGAAAACTTAGTTCCGGTGATTTTAGAATTAGGCGGAAAGTCACCTGTATTGGTTCATCCGTCTATTGACCTTGCAGATGTCGCACAGCGTCTTGCGGTTGGTAAACTTTGGAATGCAGGTCAAACTTGTGTTGCACCTGACTATGTGTTCTTACCTCGTGGTAAAACAGCTGAATTTTTAGATCACTATAAAGTGTGCGTTGAAGCCATGTACCCAAGTATTGCCCAAAATCAGGACTACACCTCGATTATTAATGACAAGCAGTACAACCGCCTACAAGGTTATTTAGAAGATGCGCGTGATCAAGGCGCACAAATCATCAGTTTTAACCCACAAAATGAAGATGTGGACGCTGTACGTAAAATTGCACCGACTGTTTTAACGGGTGTCACTCCAGACATGCAAATTATGCAGCATGAAATCTTCGGTCCGATCCTTCCGATCATGGAATATGATCAAATTGACGAGGTTATTGCTTTTATTAATAGCCGTCCTCGTCCACTTGCTTTATACTATTTCGACTTTGATCAGGCACGTGCCGACTATGTCGCAACACGTACCCATTCAGGACATTTCGGACAAAACACGGTATTAACCCATGTTGCTCAAGATGACCTGCCGTTTGGCGGTGTGGGGGCTTCGGGTATGGGGAAATATCATGGTCCAGAAGGTTTCTTCAGTTTGTCGCATGAACGCTCGGTGATGTCGAATCCAAAACTCTATAGTTTGAAATTCATTCTTCCACCGTTCAATAAGCCGATCCACAAACTGATTTCGAAGACACTTCTTCGATAAACGATCAAGGCATGAACGATCACACTAGGTGATCGTTCGTTTTATGCAAAATCGCTTGTCTTTTAAGCGCATTTTTGATATAAAACGCCCCTTGAATGAATTCAATGTTTTTTTTGACTGGCCATACAGATTTGCTGTTGGCTAAATCAATGGAGTTACACCATGTCTAAGGTTTGCCAAGTTACCGGCAAGCGTCCAGTCGTTGGTAACAACGTCTCACACGCCAACAACAAAACTAAACGCCGGTTCGAGCCGAACCTGCATCACCACCGTTTTTGGTTAGAAAGCGAAAAACGTTTCGTACGTCTTCGTCTAACTACTAAAGGTATGCGTATTATCGACAAATTGGGCATCGAAAAGGTTGTTGCTGACCTACGTGCTCAAGGTCAAAAGATCTAAGGAGCTACGAACATGCGTGATAAAATTCGCCTAGTTTCTTCTGCTGGTACAGGTTATTTCTACACTACCACTAAGAACAAACGTACTATGCCGGAAAAAATGGAAATCAAAAAATTTGATCCAAAAATCCGTCAACACGTAATCTTCAAAGAAGCTAAAATCAAATAATTTTAGTTTTTTGAAAAAAACGACCTACTTAGGTCGTTTTTTTTTGCATTTTTTTTATTCGAATTGCTAAACTTTCAAAATGCTTTTTGGCACTTTTTGTGCTTGTCTTTTTTACCCTTAACTTAGGCTTAAGGAGTTTTTAGTGCCTCATGATGTAGAACTCATAATATTACTTGCTGTTGGCTTTGGTTTTGCCTTAATTTTTGGCTATATTGCTGCACGCCTGCGACTTCCTCCCCTTATCGGCTATCTGATTGCCGGTATTATTATTAGCCCAAACACACCTGGGGTAGTTGGCGATATCCATCTCGCTAACCAATTGGCCGAACTCGGTGTCATGTTCCTGATGTTTGGCGTGGGTATGCACTTTTCACTCAATGATTTGATGCAAGTACGTCGTATTGCCCTCCCGGGTGCCATTTTACAAATTGCAGTGGCGACCTTACTCGGTATGGGAATTTCCATGCTTTGGGGCTGGAGCATGGGCTCAGCCTTAGTGTTTGGCTTAAGTTTGTCGTGTGCAAGTACTGTCGTTCTACTCAAAGCCTTAGGTGATCGCGGTTTACTCAACTCCGTGAATGGTAAAATTGCTGTAGGCTGGCTCTTGGTTGAAGATCTGGTCATGGTCTTGGTTCTGGTCTTACTCCCTGCCACAGCAGTATTGCTTGGTGGTCAACCGCTCATAGCAGGCAGTGCTGATGAAAATATTTGGCTGACCTTAGGTCTAACTTTACTCAAAGTCGCTGGCTTTATTGCCTTCATGCTGATCATTGGTAAACGCTTAGTGCCAATGATTATGCAAGTGGTTGCACGCTTAGGCTCACGTGAATTATTCACGCTTACCGTGGTTGCAGCAGCTGTGTCTATTGCCTTTGGTGCCTACAAGGTATTTGGTGTATCCATGGCACTGGGCGCATTTTTTGCCGGTATGGTGGTCAAAGAGTCTGACTTTAGTCACCGTGCAGAAGAAGAAACCCTTCCGCTTCGTGAAATTTTTTCGATTTTGTTTTTCGTCTCCGTCGGCATGCTGTTTGATCCACGGATCTTGATTGAACAACCGCTTCACGTCTTAGCAGTAGTCGGCATTATCATGATTGGTAAGACCATCGCTGCAATGGCGTTGGTGTTGTTCTTCCGTTACCCCATCAATACCGCATTAACCGTTGGGGCGAGTTTGGCGCAGATTGGTGAGTTCTCATTTATTTTGGCGACCTTAGGTGTATCTCTAAATCTCCTTTCAATGGAAGGTCAAAATCTGATACTGGCAGGCGCTTTAATCTCGATTACGCTGAATTCATTTATATTTTCTGCAATCGAGCCTATGCAGCGACTCATCCGTGAGCGCTCGAATTTGGCTCGTTTACTGGAACGTAGTAGTGACCCATTGGCCATGTTGCCGGATGAGGTCTCACAGGATTATCTACGTGATCAGGTGGTGCTGATTGGTCATGGTGAAGTCGGTCGTCGTATTACCCGCGAATTAATGAATGAAAACATTAAAGTGGTTATTGCTGAAGAAAACCGTGAAATCGTGGAAAACTTACGGGAAAAAGGCATCGCTGCGGTATCTGGTGTGGCAACAGAACCCGGCGTTTTAATTCAAGCCCATATTCAACACGCACGCCTTTTGGTCATTTCACCTATGGATATTTTAGATATTCATAAAATTGTCGACATTGCAAAAATGCTGAATCCATCCATCCAAGTATTGGTGTGTGCGGAAAGCAAAGAAGAAGCTGAAGTCATTCGTCGCGACAATGTCGGTGAGGTTTATTATGCCAAAGAGGAAATGGCGAAAAATATGAGCAATCATATTTTAAATCAAATCCAAATTGCCCATCACCAAACACCGACACACTAAGATGTCAAATTAAGCGCTTAAAGGTGATACCAAAAAGGCGATGCATTTAAGCATCGCCTTTTTTTAATGGATATAATTCATTAATTTTAAAATTACAAATAATTGAATTTAAAAAACATATTGATAAAATAAGCATCAAACGAAGCATCATTTTTAAAAACTTCAAACGAGAAACGAGAAACGAGAAACGAGAAACGAGAAACGAGAAAAACATGTACATCCTCTATTTAGGCCTTGCCATTATTTTGATTGGCGGTCTGGGCTTTCTCATCGCTGCATTTAAAACCAGTATTTTATGGTGACTGGGCTGTCTATTGTTTTATCCCATTTCCATCGTCTTTCTGATTCTGTATTGGCAAGATGCCAAAAATCCTTTTTTCTTACAGCTCATCGGGGTCTTTATTGTATTTTTAGGTTCGATACTGATCTCACCTACTGAACTGGGCACAGTCTAAGTGCCATTTTGGGTATAAAAAAACGCACCGAAAGGTGCGTTTTCATCATGATCTAAAAATCAGTGCCTATATGATTAGCTCATATATTTAGGCTTTTCATCGACCACTTCGGCATGCCATTCATCCACTTGTTTTTCTAACAAACCAAACAATGCAGCCTGAATCATTTGCTGAGCGATCACACTCATTTGATCGCCCAAAATATTGCGTAATTCTTCATTGAATTGGATAGTCACCAAAGGCTCTTTTTCTGAGCCTGCATTACGCAATGCCAACTCACCACCTTCCAATTGAACCAGCTCTAAAATTGCTTCCTGGTTCCCAAAGAGTTCTTTCAACTGTTCTATAGACATATATCCCTCCATGCGCAACATGGTGATAAAGGCATCTGCACTTTGTATTACTTAGATAATCTTATATCGGGTTAAATAAATTTATTTCAAGTAGCAATAGTCCGATTAGAACTCCACCATCTCGTTACGAAATCCATCAATCAATTGGGTTAGATCACGATGCCATTCACGCAAAATAGCGGTATCTGGCAACCAAGCTTGCGGTGTTTGAGTGACTTTAATAATTAAATTTGAAGACGTTTCATCTTCTGGCTCAGGTGCAGACGGTTCAGGTGCATACTGACACATACGATGTGCGCGTTTCAGCTCTGCAATAAAACCTTGCTTGGCCAATTGCTGCATAACAGTCACTTCAGGTGATACCTGACCTTTTTCAGCCATCAGTGTTTCAATCGACTTTAACGTGGGTGCAGGATCATTTAAACGATAGTAACGCACCAACTCTTGTAAAAACGCAAGTACTGCACCATGTAAATGAAAAACCGCTGCTTCGCGATAAGCCTGAGCTTGTTGAACATGATCGGTCTGCTCGGCTTGCTGACATGCAAGACGGCTAAAATATAATTTTTGATTGGTACGATCAGCATGAAAGCGAGCAACACGAGACATGAACAATTCCCTAAATTTTGGCGTTTTTCTACATGAATAAGCTTAAACGGATTTTTAGGAAATTCACAATAAATATTATGGATGATCGATTTCAATTAAATAAATGTCACGCTTTGCAGGAACAGGCATATCCCAATCAATCATCCTGATATTTTCCAGACGCCAAGCCCAGTACCCTGCGGCCCAATAGGTCGCCTGCGCTTGCTCTACCTCTGTTTCAGTCCATGCATGAACGTCATAGACATCGACCATCGCCACTGCACGTCCAATATCTTCATCTCCGCTTTCATGTAAGTAGCGTTGATTTTCCACGATCACTAAATCTTTTAAAGGCAAATGTTCGGGCTGCCATGAGCGGACTTCATTAAGCCCACACGCAATGTTCGAACCAGATGGCGCAACAATCGACAAAGCCGAGTAGCGTTTTTTCATAGATCACCGATAAAAAAAGGAGCGTTACGCTCCTTTTTGAATTTATGCTTTAGGCTTATCTTCAGCCGCTTTTACTCGAATACCTGCACCTTTGACTTTCAAAGTATTCAGGCCTTTAATTGCTTTCACAGCTTCACGACCATTTGGCATTTCGACAAAACCAAACCCTTTCGATTTACCTGTGCTTGCATCCATAACAACAACAGCAGACTCTACTGCGCCAAATGGTTTAAACAGTTCAACCAATTCTGCTTCAGTAACTGAACGCTCTAAGTTACGTACTAAAATTTTCATTCAATCTTCCAAATAGACAGCATCATCAAAAAGCATTTGTCTATTTTGCTTTTTAACTTGCGTGTAAATCACGTCAAAAATCTATTTTAATCGAGATCGATACCAAAATCTAAATTAATCGATTTTCTTTCGATTAACGCACTTTTTACGGTTTGCTGACGGGTTTTATAGTGTGTTTCCAAACTACATAAATTTCGAGTTAAATCATTCATAAAGTAACTTTCTACTTTACGGCCTTGCTCATCGACAGTTTCACGTGCCCAGTGGTTCAAGTTTTGCTTGGTCAAAATCAATTCATTTTGCGCACGTGTCAGCGCCACATATAACACGCGACGTTCTTCTTCCACTTCATCGAAATTACCTTGGGCACGTGCATGTGGATATTGCCCTGGTGTGACATTCGCCACATAACAGACTTTTTGCTCCGTTCCTTTTGCCGAATGAATGGTAATTAAAGTCACGACATCACTGTCAGATTGGCGTTCAATTTCAGAAATGGAAACTGGATCAAGGACATATTCTTCTAAGAATTCACTCAACTGCGTATGTTTGGATGCCAATTGTTTCACCAGATCAAAATCACCGACACGGCGGTTCCAATCTTTTTTATAGTTTTCTTCCAGCTGCTCAGAAATCGCTTGAACAGCCAAGCTTACACATTCTTTGACCTGATCTTTCAACACCGACATTTGCTTCATCATCAGAATCGCTTGGTCAGGTACTTTGCCAAACTTTTCCAACTTGGTTGCAATGGCTTGCATTTCTGGCTCAAGTAAAATCTGCTGCGATAACTTACTCGCACCGACATCACCCACACCATTCCACAAGGTTAAAAAGCGCATCCACGCGATATCATCTAAAGGATTGGCCACTACACGCAGCACACTGAGCAAGTCTTTTACATGGGCTGTTTCAAGTAATTTCATGCCGCCGATAAAGCGATACGGCACATTTGCGGCAATACAGGCCGCTTCAATATGACGAGCAGCAAAGCTTGAACGCACAAGCACCATATGATCCGACCATTTGCTGCCTTCGAGGTAATGACGTTCTTTAATGTCGATGGCAATCCATTTGGCTTCATCAAACTCATTCGGGAAAATATGCATTTTCGGCTTAATCCCTTCACCACGATAGGCATCTAAGCGTTTGTCATATTTAATTTCGCTTTCATCCAACAACCAATTCGACAGGTCTAAAATTTCTTGGGTTGAACGATAATTTTTTTCAAGTTTAAAAATCTGTGCGTCGGGTACCCGCTCTTTGAAATGATGAATATTTTCAAAGTCTGCACCTCGGAAGCCATAGATTGACTGTGCATCATCGCCGACACAGAACAAACTGACACGTTCCTTTAGTGGCTCAAGTAACGCCCATTGCAGCGGATTGGTATCCTGCATTTCATCAACCAACATGTGGCGACAAATTGAAGCGACATAATCGACCAGTCCATCTGATTCCGCCAAGGCTTTCGCCACAATCGCCAAGATATCGTCATAATCTAAAAAACTACGCGCACGTTTACGGGCTTCGTATTCTTTCATGATATCCGCGATTTGATCTTTCAACGCAAAGTACTCAGGCATTTGCTTTTCCATAGCAATGCTGAGTTTTTGGCGCGTATTCCGCGCAAAGGAATACAGATCACAGAGTTCTTTCGGCTTGGGCAAGTGATTGGGGTTTTTCTTATCATCACGACCACGAATCAGGCGGAACATCATGAGTTGATCATCACGATCAATAATCGAAAACTGTTCTAGGCCAAAGGCATTTGGAATACGGCGCAATAGGTACATACAAAAAGTATGAAAGGTTGATGCACGTAACCCTTTGGCTTGCTCACCTAGAGCCAACTCCACACGAGCGACAATTTCACTGGCCGCACGGCGAGTAAAAGTCAAAATTTGAATTTGATTGGCAGGCACGCCTTGATCAATTAAATAAGCTGCACGCGCTACGATGGTTTTGGTTTTACCACAACCTGCTCCTGCCAAAACCAAGCTATGCTGTGCTTCTGTTGTTGCGGCTTGTTTTTGTTGAGGATTTAATTCATCAATCAGGTTGGCTAAACTCATATGTACTCATCATTTCATGGATAGGTATAGTTTAGCAGATTGAAAAAAAATACATGCTAATGTAGGATCAAAATTACAACTAGAAAAAGATAAGTTTATGAAAAATTTTAAGCTAATTAGCCATTTCCTTCAGCCAGTTTTATTACTTTTAATATTTACAAATCATCCATCTTACGCAAAAAAAATTGACTCAAACTGAATTTGATCACTTGATAAGTAAAAATAATCAGAAAGGAATTCAACTCCATGATGATCTAGCTGTAGCTCTAATTTCTGGCAATCATAAGCTTATATCCGATAATTTATGTGCAACTTATAAAATGAGTAAAGCACAATATGAAATTGCTTCAGAGAATTCTGAATTATTAAAAGCGAAACGGGCAAAAGAAAATGCAATAGAAAATATAAAAAACATTGAAAATATAATTCCAAAAAATCAAAAACCAATGGAAAAATATTGCAAAGATTCTCAACCAAATTAATCATATTTTCTAACTATGATTATCTTAAAACTCGCTAAATGCATTCATAAATTTTACCTTGATTTTTATTTCAAACACCTCATCACATTTCGACAGCAATGTTCCAAATTTAGTTCCGCATTTTTTAATGCATCTTCCAACTTACAATCTGGTGGATTAATCCCAACAATCTGTGTGAAACCTAAATCATAGAGTTCTGCTATCCCCTCACCCACTAGACCAGTAAAGGCGATCACAGGTTTATTAAACTTTTTTGCAACTTGCGCCACACCAAATGGCGTTTTACCGAACTTAGTTTGATGATCAATTTTCCCTTCACCTGTCAGCACATAATCTGCCTGTGCTATTTTTTCATTCAACTGACATTGTTCAATGACCAATTCCACACCTGATTGCATCGATGCACCCGCAAAAGCCATCAACCCAAAACCTAATCCACCTGCAGCACCTGCACCTGCGACATCACGTAAAGCACAACCCAGTGTCGCTTCAACGACATTGGCATAATGACTGAGGTTCCGATCTAACTGACGCACCATCTCCTGCGTTGCTCCTTTTTGCGGGCCAAAAATATGGGATGCGCCATTTTCACCACATAATGGATTCATGACGTCGCTAGCAATGATGATCTCTGTGTGCGTTAAACGTGAGTCGAGCTGCGTCAAATCAAGACTGTTAATTTGATCCAGACAACCACCACAAACTGCTATTTCCAAGCCATTTTCATCTAAAAATTGCGCCCCCAAGGCCTGCGCCATACCTGCACCGCCATCATTGGTCACACTCCCGCCCAAGCCAATAATAATTTTACTTACTCCGAAGTCTAGAGCAGCCTGGATCATTTCGCCCGTACCATAAGTTGACGTCAGTAAAGGATTTCGCTGAGCAATATCGACAAGATGAATTCCATTGGCTTTTGCCATTTCAATCACCGCAGTTTTTCCACCGTCGATCAAACCGAAATACGTCGTCACAGCTTGATTGGGCAAAGGACCTGTAAGCGCTATCGTCACTTTTTGGCCGTCGCAAGCACTGAGTAACGCATCTACAGTTCCCTCACCACCATCTGCTATTGGCACAGCGATGACATTGGCGTCAGGTATGAGCTTTAAAATTGCACGCTGCATCGCGTCACAGGCTTGTTGAGCACTCATACTTTCTTTAAATGAATCTGGCGCAAGAACAAAAGTGGTCATCTAAATGCTCAAAATAAAATTTATCCTCAACCATAACGGTTTTAAAATAGCAGGTATATCTAAAAACATCAGAAAGGCTCGAAATGTCACGAATCAATCTAGGTCAGTCTGCACCTGAGCTATATAAAAAAGTCGCAGAACTTGATGCACTGGCAATGAAAAAAATAAATGAAGCTGGCCTAAGTGAAGGATTAGCTCATTTACTCAAATTACGTGCATCCCAAATCAACGAATGTGCGTTCTGTATTCGCATGCATGCGCAAGATGCACTTAAAACAGGTGAAAGCATTGAACGTATTAGCCTACTCAATGCATGGCGTGAAACTGCGTACTACGATGAAAAAGAACGTGCGGCTTTAAGCTTGATCGAAGCGATTACATTGATCGCCGAAGGCCAAGTTCCCGATGCAGTTTATGAAGATGCTCTACCCTTTTTAACGGATGATCAAATCAGTGCGATTGAATGGCTCGCAATTGTCATTAATACATGGAATCGTATCGCAATTAGTAGCCGCTATAGCGTGAAACCTTAACGGGTTGTACACATTTCAAGTGAATAAAAAAAGAGTGCCTCAGCACTCTTTTTTTATTTATCGGATCCGCAAGCAGCTTACTGCTCTGCCGAGCTTTTCGGCACTTCACGTCGAATATAAGAAGCCAAAGTAAGGTAGTTGACCCCTTGGAATAAAATATCAACCGCCAAGAATAATCCTAATACCCAAAATGGCGCATCAGGCGACATCAAAATGATCACACCCGTAATCAAGGTCAGTAGCCCTGAAAATAGTGTCCATCCCCAACCTTGAAATGCTCGAAATAGCACAGCATTAAAGATACGAATGACTCCAGCAATGATCAAAATAATCGCCAATAAATTGGTCAGGACAATGGCCGTTTTGACAGGCGTTGTAAATGCATAATAACCTGCGACCAAATACAGCACACCAAATAGTGCCCAGAACCAGCGGTAACCGCCTTCAAAAATTTTAAATGCTGCAATGAAATGGATTACGCCACCTAACATCATCAGCACACCAAAAATATAAATCACCGTAAGTGTCGCAAATGGCAAAGCTGCCAAAAGGACCAATCCGAAGACCACCAATAAAGCACCTAAACCGAGATACCACTTACGGTTTTCATGGAGCTGACTGCGAATTAAATCGTTGCCTACTGTTCTCATGTTTTTTCTCAAGTTATTCGTTATTCAATGGATTATGCAACTTTATGATGAAGAAAAATGAAAGAAAAGTCCAAATCTTATCCACACTGCCAATTGAAACTGTGGATAAAATACGCTTTATCCACATTATTTTTTCCATCCCACTTCAATCGCTGTGACGTCATTCACCACAGTATCAGCTAAATCTTCAGGCATTTTACTTTGCGTCTGTGAGGTAGGAATATGCCCTGCCATCAGTTCAGCTTTACTTTGCGGAAACAAAGGCTGCCTTTGGGGTTCTGCATAACCGATAGGGAAGATAGGCTGACCTGTGGCCAAATCATACTTATCAGTTGCACCAAAAGCGTGTAATAACTCATGGGCTAAAACGATTTTATTCTGCGCTGTCTGTTTATTCGATGCAAATAAATTCACCGATCCAATCCGACCATTTTCCAAAGCTGTGGAATGTTTAAGTACTTTGGTTTGAGTCGGATCGTAATAATTTAAAAATAGCGTCACACTCGAAACACCATCTACATTTTCATGCTGCTGCCAAGCATAGTAGCGGAATTTCAAACTCCATAAGATAACGTCCAACATGCCAGCATCATTGGGTACTTTGGGAGGTAAAACTTTCAGCTCACGACCTAACTTAAAATACACATAAGTCGGTTGCCCTCGGTATTTCTGTGCTGTCGCTTGTAAATATTGTTGAACATCGTTTAAATCATTGACAGAGAGCTGCTGTATATAAGCTTGTGTGCTCTCTCGACCATCGGCATTAATTGGATGTAACAATACAAAGATCGGTTTACTCCAGTCTTGGTTTTTGTCTTTATAGGCATTGACTGCGACCACTAGTAGAATCAGCAGTAAACACAGTACCCGAATTTTTTTCCACATTCCCCAAGATCTCAATTAATTTTTAGCATTTATTTTCAGAATTAAAACAGAACATTCTTAAAATGTCTTGGACAATTTAAAAGCTCAATAGATTGCCTATCATCAAATATCCCTGATCAAAAGACATAAAAAATGCCGACCGAAGTCAGCATTTTATTGATTTTAAAGCTTAAGCCTCAACCCACTTACCGTCTTGGTACACCAAAGACCATTTGGTTTGTTTTCCTTCAGCATTTTCAGAACCAATATATTGCGCTTGGTTCTTACGGCTGAATTTCACCAATGTTGGGTTTCCTTCAGGATCGACATCCGGTGCTTGCAAAATAAACTGATATTTCGCATCCAACTGATCTGCGACAGAACGTAGTTCAGCCACTTTCGGTGCACGAGTTTCACGTACTTTCGGGAACTTACTTGCAGCTAAGAATAAACCTGCTGCGCCATCACGAAGGACAAAGAAGTCATCATGTTTGGTTGAACGTAAGTGCTCCATTTTAATCGGATCTACACGTGGAGGTGCAGGCTGACCGCTCTTCAACACTTTACGTGTATTGTCACAGCTATTACATGCAAAGTAAGGACCGAAACGGCCTGTCTTCAATTGCATTTCGCCATCACATTTGTCGCACGGAATGGTTGGACCATCATAACCTTTGATTTTGAACTCACCTTCTTCAAGCTCAAAACCAGCACAGTCTGGGTTATTACCACAGATATGTAACTTACGACCGCCATCAATCACATAGCTGTCCATGGCTGTTTCACAGATTGGACAACGTTTTTTCGACATTAAATCTGCTGTTTCTGCCGAGTCATCGTCAGACAATGCAGCCAATGATTCTACAGGTGTCAGGTTTAAAGTTCCCTTACAACGCTCTTTTGGCGGTAAGTTATAACCTGAACAACCCAAGAACACGCCTGTAGTCCCTGTACGAATCTGCATCGGACGGTCACATTCTTTACAGTGCACCGCATCCACTTCTACAGGTAAATTACGGCGCATGCCATTTTCACCCTGAGCTGTGGTTAAGCGTGTTTTAAAATCACCGTAGAAGCTATTGAGTAACTCTTTCCAGTTACGATCACCATCGGCGACTTTATCCAGCTGGCCTTCAAGGTCTGCCGTAAATGCATAGTTCATCAAGTTATTAAAGTTTTCATCGAGACGGTCTGTCACGATTTCACCCATTTTCTCGGCGAACAAACGACGGTTATCGAGCTTCACATAACCACGGTCTTGAATGGTTGAGATAATCGCAGCATACGTCGATGGACGACCAATCCCTTTTTTCTCAAGCTCTTTGACCAATGATGCTTCAGTGAAGCGCGCAGGTGGTTTAGTAAAGTGTTGAGATGGATCTAATTTTTCAAGCTTGAGTACTTCCCCAACTTTTACAGCAGGTAGCAGTACATCATCATCCGATTTGTTTTGGCCACGCACTTTAGTGAAACCATCAAAGACCAATGTACGGCCTTTGGCTTTGAGTTCGACGCCATTGGCATTGACTAAAATCGTTGATGATAAATATTCTGCAGGGGTCATTTGACATGCAACGAACTGACGCCAGATCAGGTCATAAAGACGCTGCGCATCACGCTCTACACCCACCAAACTATCGCCTTTTAGCGCTACATTTGATGGACGAATCGCTTCATGGGCTTCTTGCGCACCAGCTTTATTACCATAACGGTTTGGTTTTGCCGGTAAATATTTTTGACCAAACTCAGTTTCAATATGACCACGAACCATATTCACAGCGTCATCACTCAAGAATGTGGAGTCTGTACGCATGTAAGTAATAAAGCCGGCTTCATATAGGCGCTGTGCCAACATCATGGTTTTTTTCACAGAAAAACCTAAACGTGTACTTGCTGCTTGTTGCAGTGTAGACGTGATGTAAGGCGCACTTGGATTGACCTTGGTTGGTTTGTCTTCACGTGCTGAAACTGTGTAGTCGGCATCTTTAATCAGGTTCAGTAAAGCATCCGTTTCAGCTTTATTGTGCAGTTTTAAAGTCTTGCCATTTTGCTTCACCGCTTCTAAGCGGATATCGTCTTTCTTCGACTTGGTATCTGCAAAAACTTGCCAAAACTCTTCTGGAATGAAGGCACGAATTTCACGTTCACGCTCAACCACAAGTTTTACAGCCACAGATTGCACACGACCTGCCGATAAACCACGAGCGATTTTTTCCCATAAGAGTGGCGAGATCATAAAGCCCACAATACGGTCGAGGAAACGACGGGCTTGTTGAGCATTTACTTTATCTGTATCGAGGCGAGAAGGATGTTTAAACGCTTCTTGGATGGCATTTTTGGTAATTTCGTTGAACACCACACGTTGATAACGTGAGTCGTCACCGCCAATCACTTCTTTTAAATGCCAAGCAATTGCTTCTCCTTCCCTATCCATATCCGTTGCGAGATAGACCTCGTCAACTTGCGATGCAAGCTTTTTCAGTTCCGCAACAACATGTTCTTTACCCGGTAGGACTTCGTACTGTGCCTTCCAGTCATTTTCAGGGTCTACACCCATACGATTAACCAAAGCTTTTTGTGCTTTTTTGGCTTTTTCAGCTTCAGTTAATTTTGCACGAGTTACTGGCTTTTTCTCTGCTGTTTTACTCGAGCCGCCTGTAGGTAAATCACGGACATGACCCACCGATGATTTCACGATGTAATCAGAGCCCAAATATTTATTGATTGTTTTCGCTTTTGCAGGCGATTCCACAATCACTAACGCACGCTTTTTCCCAGCATCGGCAGATTTTGCTGTGGTACTTTTAGATGTGGACCGAGGAGCGTTCGCCATAGTTAACCATCATTCCTGTTTAATAGGTTTTTTAAAATTTAAAGTTCAGCCAATGAATGTAAAAATGCTTTCATATCATCAAGCTGTGTGGCTCTTAAGTCAGATTCTTCGTTCCAATAGAGTCCTACACAGTTTGCCTGCATATCAATAGCATAAATGCCCTTTAATGTAATGGCTAAATCCTTGAACTTGTCATCACCATGCACCAGTTCAAGTTTGTCATCGACCACTAAAGCACGCATTAAAGGCAAACGCGCATCTGGAATCAGCACACTGTAATACGCCACCATACTGGCACGCTTTTCAGATGCCATTGGAATCTTGGTCCAAGCAGGTGCAGCCACTAAACGTGGGTGCAGCCCCATCTTACGCGCCTTCTCGCGCATAATGCCCAAGGCTTTTTCTCTAGGATTTACTCGAAGTCCAAAAATCGACCCAAGTACAAAGACCACAATAAAAACGGTAACCCAGATTCCAGTATTTTCCATAGCACAACCTTTATATTCCTTTATTAGAGTTGCATAAGCGCAATATAAAACGCAAGCATGCTTAATGAATAATATTAGTTAGCAATATCGGGTTATAACTAACTTGCCGTTTACTATTAACCTCTATCAATCTATATTTCCTCAATAATTCTAATGAGTTAATAACATCATCTTCAGGCAAACATCTCTTTAAAATACTAGTAAAACCACTTAAAGATTTAGGAGGAGTATGGTTATTTACATCCATATGAGCGAGTAATTTATTTCTTATCTCAATCAATTTTTGCTCAATAGTTTCAGCAGTTTCAGCAGTTTCAGCAGTTTCAGCAGTTTCAGCAGTTTCAGCAGTTTCAGCAGTTTCAGCAGTTTCAGCAGTTTCAGCAGTTTCAGCAGTTTCAGCAGTTTGTTTATTTGATTTCAAAAACTTCTGCAAACTTGGATCTTGATAATATATTTTACTATTATCCAAGCGGATAATTTTGTGTTTTTTTAATAACTCAACTAAAACCTTGGCAACATCATCACTCACTTTAAGTATAGCTTTAAGTGAGTTTAATAAACTTTCTAACTTTGCAGGTCTAGCTGCATTTTTTGTTAAATATTCACAATATTGAAAAATTAGCTCACCCACATTTTGCTCAGCTTTCACTTCGTTAATTACATGAGCAGAAACTAGCGGCTTTTCATGAATAATTTTAGCTTCAAATTTAGCTATTTTTAATAAATCAACAACATACCCCATGGAATGATCATTAGACATAACATCAAAACTAAATTCCTTAGCCGAAACTTGTGTAGAAAGTTGGCCTGCAATAAATGTTAGTCCAAAATCAGCTGCATCCTTCCCAATCTTTGGCATTTTTAATACTTTTAGTTTGCCATTCATAATAAATGGAGAGAGCTTAACCAAACCATCCAAGCTAAAACTTATTGGAGACTTGGCGTAAACTAAATAAATAGATGAGTATTGCTTTAAATAAGTTAGCAACTCATTTTCAGTTTTATGCAAATTTTCAATATCAAGTAATAATATTTTTTTCATAGCTCACCCATTTAATTATTTTATATTAATTCAGGAACATCTCGTGGCTATACAGCACTTCGTGACCATTCCAATAGATATATCCTTTTTCGATCAACTCTTTAAGTAATAGTCGAACATCAGATTGTGGGAACATTTGCTCCAATAAATCACGTAAGGCGTAGATATCTTTTGGTTTATCTGACTTTAATTCATGCAATTTTCGGATCACTTCCATTTGCACAGGATCAATCTTATTGAAATTTTTAAATAAGCCTTGCTGTGCAGCCTGAATCATCGATGCCGTATCATCAGTATTTGAGGTTTGATCTTCGAGTGAAGCAGAAAATGCATTCAGGTCTGTTTTGATGGGCAATGCTGTTTCAGCAGTCGCATTTAAATCTAGCTGCACCCATTGTTTGAGTACTTTTTTTCGAATCGAAATCTGCTCATCAAAGCGTTTGACGATTTTTAGATTGATCAACATACCGACCAAATGCTGAGCTTTTTCGCTAGAGACTTGCAAAATATTCATCAGCGAGTTTTTCAGTTTATCCAAACTGTTTGGCTTGCCACTGAGTTTTTCCAGACCATCACAATAGTGTTTAATCAGTAATAAATCAGGTTTATTCCGAATGGTTTCTAGGTCAGGAATCTTATACTTCACTTTATGTGAAACTTCTTGTTCTGACTGAATTTGAATGAGATGTGCACTGAGTCCAGAGCCATCCAATTGTTCCATCAGTAATTCAATATCAGACATTGCTGAAATGACTTCAATATGCGAATCTAGATCCATCAAGGCCATCAGTTGCCCCACAATCACCGCATATTCAAATTCTTTTTGCGGCGTTTCTGGAATATCCAAAACCACCAATTGACCACTCGCAATCCACCCTGCAATTTCAGTCAAATCTTCAAGTGCATATTCAAATTTTCCGCTGCAGCTAAACACATACAAAGTACTGTAATGCTCAATGATATTGCGCAATAGATTTGCTGTGGGCTGGTTATTTTCCAAATCTAGCAGGACAACTTTTTGACTCATGAGATGAAATAATGGGTTTCGATCAGCAGATGCGGTGCATTAGACCTGTCACGCTGCAAAAGGTCAAATAAATTTACACCAATCCACAGCTTTGGCGCTGATTCGTCATCTGCTTGTCATTCATAATCGACATTAATAATGCGGTGGGCGGTTGGTCATCGGGTCAAATGCCGCAATACCTTCAGATAAATCTGCCGATTCAATACGACGATACAACATCTGCATTTGTTTCTTTAAATCAGCGATTTCGGCGTTTTGACGCGCAACTTGATCATTCAGTTGGTCAACTAAATCATCTAAAAATGCAATTCGGACTTGCAAATCTTCAATGGGTGCGGAAAATGACGCCTGTTCATCAAGATTTTGTTGTGTAGTCAATTTACACTCCTCATATAAGATTTCAGGAAACATTATGGCCTATATTACTTTAAGGGACGTCCAGCTTGCATTTGGCGGACCTTCCCTACTCGACGGCGCGAACTTCAGTTTAGAACGTGGCGAGCGAGTATGTCTAATCGGTCGTAATGGTGAAGGTAAGTCTACTTTACTTAAACTGATTGAGGGAACTTTATTGCCAGACGGCGGTGAAGTTTCATTACAAAATGGCATTACGATTTCAATGCTTGCGCAAGATGTACCCATGGATTCGGGCAAAGTCGCTGATATTGTAGCCGATGGTGCAGGTGAAGCTGCTACTGTACTGCGTGCTTATCATGAAGCCAGCGAAGCCTGCGTACTCGGTGATATGGACGCCTGTGAGCGCATGGGTAACCTACAACATCAGATGGATCAAATGGATGGCTGGTCACTTGAAACCAAGGTGAATGCTATCCTCAGTAAAATGGGCCTAGACCCAGAAGCTGACCTTGCAGATTTGTCTGGTGGTCGTAAGCGTCGTGTTTTATTGGCACGTGCTCTCTTGACGCAGCCCGACGTATTACTACTCGACGAACCGACCAACCATTTGGACGTTGAAAGTATTGAATGGCTCGAAAAATTCCTGCTTGATCAAAACAACTTAACCCTGTTGTTTATTTCGCATGACCGTTCATTTGTCGACAATATTGCGACTCGTATTGTGGAACTTGACCGCGGCATTTTGCGTAGCTATGAAGGTAACTATTCACGTTACCTCGAACTCAAAGCTCAGCAAATGGAAGCGGAAGAAAAGCAAAATGCGCTATTCGATAAAAAACTCGCTGAAGAAGAAGTGTGGATTCGTCAGGGCATTAAAGCGCGTCGTACCCGTAACGAAGGTCGTGTTCGTGCCCTAAAAGCATTGCGTGAAGAGTCTAAAGCACGCCGTTCACAACAAGGTAAAGTGAGCATGGCAACGCAAGATGCGCAGCGCTCAGGTAAAGTGGTCTTTGAAATTGAAAACTTAGCTGTGCAATTTGGCAACAGCGCACCAATCATCAAAGACTTCTCGGCACTGGTATTACGTGGTGACCGTATCGGCTTAGTCGGTGACAACGGTGTGGGTAAAACCACTCTTATCAAAGCTATTTTGGGTGAGCAAGAACATACTGGTACAGTAAAAACAGGTACACAGCTTGAAGTTGCTTACTTTGATCAGCTTCGAAATGCACTTGATCTTGAAAAATCAGTGAAAGATAACGTCTCTGAAGGCTCAGACCATGTCGATGTAAACGGTAGCCGTCGTCACATCTACAGTTATTTACAAGACTTCTTATTCTCTCCTGAACGTGCACGCACACCTGTAAAAGCATTATCGGGTGGTGAACGTAACCGTATTTTGCTGGCTAAATTATTGCTCAAACCATCGAACCTGATTGTGATGGATGAACCAACCAATGACTTGGATATGGTGACTCTCGAACTGTTAGAAGAAATGCTCAGTGCTTACAAAGGCACACTGTTACTGATTTCGCATGACCGTGCATTTATGGACAACGTGGTGACTTCAACTTGGGTCTTTGATGGTAAAGGTCAAATCGATGAATACATCGGCGGTTACCAAGACTATTTGGAACAGCGTCCTGACCAAACTGTCGTGGATCAAAAAAGCGATGTGAAAAAAGCCATGGCTAAAGCCGAAGCAGCGGCTGCCGCTGCGGTGCCTAAAAAAGTCAAGCTCAGCTATAAAGACCAACGTGCTTTAGAACAACTGCCGACTGAAATTGAAGCATTAGAACAAGAGCAAGCTGAATTGTCTGAAAAATTAGCCGACGGTTCTTGGTTTATGACTGATGCTGATGCTGCGACCAAAGCATCACAGCGTCTTGCTGAAATTGATGACGAAATGCTAGAAAAAATGGAACGTTTAGATGAGCTAGAAACGCTCGCAAAAGGCTAAGCCTACAAATATTCCGCAAAGAAAAAGCCGTATTTCGATACGGCTTTTTTTATGTCATATGACTCGACTGAATTATTAGATCGGATGACTCAGTTTCAAATTGGAGCATACAGCGTCTGTAAAGACGATTCCGCTAATGTGAAAAGCTTGCTATGGTGACGCTCAACATTAGATTGAGTCACGAGCATGCAAATTTCAGATCAAATTGTCTTGGTTACAGGAGGCGCACGTGGCCTCGGTTTGGCGATTAGCCAAACTTTAATTGCTGAAGGCGCACGCGTGGTCGTGAACTATCTATCCAGTCAAACTGCGGCAGAACAGTTGGCGACCGCATTTCCTCAGCAAGTGTTTGCCTATCAAGCAGATGTCACAGATAAAGCTCAAGTAGAACAGCTTTTTGCCGCAGCAGAAGCACATTTTGGTACCGCGATCACCTCTGTCGTAAATAATGCCCTCATCCATTTTCAATTTAATGGCGATGCTCGTCCTAAAATTGAAGAACTGACTGCACAGCACTTACAGCAACAGTTTGATGGCGCAGTCGTCGCTGCACTCAACACCACGCAAGCGGCGCTTCCCAAGATGAAAGCACAGGGTTTTGGTCGCATTGTCAATATTGGTACCAACCTGGTACAAAACCCTGTCGTGCCTTACCACGACTACACTGCAGCAAAGGCAGCTCTGTTGGCCTTCACCCGCACAGCGGCGCATGAGCTGGGTGAGTTTGGGATTAATGTGAATATGCTTTCAGGTGGCTTATTACAAAGAACCGATGCCAGTAAAGCGACGCCCGATGCCGTGTTTGATTTAATCGCAGCATCGACACCTTTACGCACAGTGACCACACCTGAAGAATTTGCGGCGGCCATCATGATGTTCTTGTCCCCTTACTCACGTGCAGTCACCGGGCAGAATTTGATTGTCGATGGCGGTTTAGTCAAAGGTTAAGTCTAGCGCAGCATGAGTTTGAACTTTCTCTTTCAATTCAGCTTCATGCTAAACTGAACCCTATTTTTTAATCTTTGATTTAGCCCTATGAGTCAAAAGCCAACATATCAACCCGGAAAATTCCAATGGTCTTTCTTACTTCCTCAGTATTGGGGAATATGGATAGGGATTGTATTTCTTATGATTTTGGCGATTCTTCCTTGGGCAGTTCAGTATCGCCTTGGACAATTCCTCGGTTCTGTCGCATTTAAAAATCTCAAATCACGTCGTAAAACCACGATTCGCAACTTGGAAGTTTGCTTTCCTGAATGGACAGCAGAACAGGTTGAGGCCAATGCACGACAGGTTTTTATCGACCAAATGATTGGCATTTTTGAAACTTTAAATGCATGGTACAGTCCGCAGTGGTTCAAAAATCGGGTGCAAATTGAAGGCTTAGAACATATTCAAAATGCACAAGCTGAAGGCAAAGGTATTTTACTCCTCGGCACACATTCTACCCTGCTCGATGCTGGTGGCTATTTATGCGCACAGTTCTTTGAGCCGGATGTGGTTTATCGTCCGCAAAATAATCCGCTGTTGGATATGTTGATTGTGCGTTGCCGTGCCACCATCTATGCCAACCAAATCGACCATGACGATATGCGTGGCTTGATTCGCAATCTGAAAAATGGCCATGCCATTTGGTACAGTCCCGATCAAGACTTTGGTTTAAAACAAGGGGTTATGGCACCGTTTTTTGGTACTCCCGCAGCCACTGTTACTGCGCATCGTCGCTTATTAAAAATTGCTAAAGCCGTAGCGATTCCATTGTATTTTTATCGCGATGGCGACATCAGCAACCCTCAATATCATGTGCTGATTGAACCTGCTTTGGATAATTTTCCGAGTGAAGATGAAGTTTCGGATGCTGTTCGAACCAATAAAATTATTGAAAATCAGCTACGAATCGCACCGACACAATACATGTGGTTCCATCGCCGCTTTAAAACCCGCCCACAAGGCTATGACAAAATCTATTGAGTTCAACTCAGCACATAAAAAAGAGAAATGCTATGAAAGTAATGCAGCTTTTACCTGAATTGAACAGTGGTGGTGTCGAGCGAGGAACCTTAGAAATAGCTCGTGCTTTAGTGACCGCCGGTCATGAGTCCTTAGTGGTTTCAAATGGTGGCCGCATGGTGGCACAATTGGAAGCTGAAGGTTCAACTCACCTCACGCTCGCAATCCATAAAAAAGCCTTATCAAGCTTATGGCAAATTCGTCCTCTACGTAAACTGATTGAGCAACATCAACCAGACATCGTGCATGTGCGCTCACGTGTCCCTGCATGGCTCACACATTTTGCCCTCAAAGGGATTCCTGCAAACAAGCGACCTCACCTGATTTCAACTGTACATGGTTTTTATTCGATTAATCGCTATAGTCAAATCATGACGCAGGCTGAAAAAGTCATTGCGGTCTCGGATAGTGTTGTCAAATACATCACGGACAACTACAAAAACTGTCCTACCAAGGACATTGTGCGTATTTATCGTGGCATTGACCCCGCTGCTTTTCCACATGGTTATCAACCCTCAGCACAGTGGCTCAATCAAACCCTAAAAGATTTCCCTGAACTAGAAAATAAGCGTCTGATTTGCTTACCAGGCCGTATCACCCGTTTGAAAGGTCATGAAACCCTGATCCATTTAATGGAACAGCTACAAACACAGTATCCCGACGTACATGCGGTGGTGGTCGGTGGTGCAGATCCGAAAAAAGCGGCTTATTTACAAGAAATGCAAGACAGTATTGCGGCTAAAGGGCTGAGTGATCGGATTACTTTTGTCGGTCATCGTTCAGATATCCGTGAATGGTTAGCTTTTAGCGATTTGGTTTTGTCTTTGTCGAGCCAAGCGGAAACCTTTGGACGGACAGTACTTGAAGCACTGTCTGTAGGTACACCTGTAATCGGTTGGAACCGTGGTGGCGTAGCTGAAATTTTATCGAATGTCTATCCGCAAGGTTTAGTCACTGTCGATGATGAAACACAATTACTCGACACCTTAAAGTTGCATTTAGACCAACCACAACACGTGCAGCCTATCAGCATGTTTAGTTTAAAAGAGATGTGTGATCAGACTTTGGAGTTGTATACGCAAGTGGTCTCTCAGCATTCAGCTTGATTGACTACACGCCATTGATCCTTACTGCTCAGGATGAAGCTCGGGAAATATTTTTAATTCGGCAACTCGATTATCATCTAGAAAGGATATTGTGAAATGCACAATATCCTTTTTTATTATGAATGACTCAATGGTGATTCAACCCTTCCATACACGGTATCGGGCCATCAACCAAAGGATCAGCGGCAACAACATGACATTTAGAATATGTTTCAAACTTTGCCCTATACGCCAAAAGCCTCTATCTAAAATATCATGGCGTGCATTAAACAATTCCAATCCCACTGCGACGACCACAACCGTCCAAATCGCATAAGGTGATTTCAATTGGCGGTGATGGCAAAAGGCCACAAAAAAGAACAGTATTAAGCCAAGGTAAATGGAAAGTGCATCGGTGGATAAGTGTGTAATCTGCAATATTTTTTGGTGCCATTCGGACAGCATAGAACGTCTCATACCTATATTTTTATTGGAAATTCATCGTTTTTTTCTTGGCACACTGTATAAAGAAATTGATCAAAAGAAAAGCAAAAAATCTATATCACAAAAGCAAAACCCGAGTTCTGCATCCTGCAAAACTCGGGTCTATGAGGTTGTGCTTTCACAAGTATTCTTTTTATTTTTTATTGGCTTTCCTTTCCTGCATCCGTTCCGTGATGCTTCCATCGGCTTCGTCTTCCTTAGTGGGATGTTCCTTTCCCAGTTCCATGTGCCGATGAACAAAGAATAAGTCAATACACTTGACCTGACCATTCGTCAGAAGCCGAAAGCTGTGTAAGCTATTTCTTACACTTTTCTCTTAAATCAAACAAAATCAAGGTGCCTTCGTACCATCCTTATAATCATGGGCGATTTCATCAGTCACAATCTTCTCCTCTTTCTCAGCTTTTTCTATACCCTCCTGAATTGCCTCTTGCGCTTCTTGTTCATCTTCATCTGTTTGCTCTAATTCTTCTTGGATTTGCTCAAATACCCTGCCTGTTTGCAGCACCACATAGACTGGAAAATGGTCTGAACCTATATTGGGCAAGCGTTCCATGTGTACCAATGCAAAATCTGTACTATGAAAAATATGGTCGAGCGACCAACGCAGCAGTGGATAATTGGCATGAAAGGTATTTACGAAATGCCGTCCAACACGTGGGTCTAAAAGCCCACTGATTCGTTGAAAGAGTCGTGTAGTACGTGACCATGCCACATCATTCAGGTCCCCCATAACGATGCAACTTTCATCTAAATCTTTAATCTGATCGCCCACAATCAGCAATTCTGCATCGCGTAAAGTTGAATCTTTGGCTTCTGTTGGACTTGGCGGTTTGGGATGTAAACAATACAGTTGAACCTGATTTCCTGATGCTAAGGTGACTCGGGTATGGATCGAAGGAATTTCATCACTGAGAATAAATTTGACTTCAGTTTCACTAAGTTCTAACTTGCTATACAAATGCATCCCATACAAATTATCTAAAGGTACGGGTACGCGATAAGGATAATCAGCTTCAATCACTGCCAATTCATTTTGCCAAGTTTGATCGGTTTCTAGCGTGAGTACTAAGTCAGGTTGATGCTTTTGTATTTGTGCCAATAATAAGTGATATTGAGTATTCGGCGTAAGTACATTTGAGACAATGATTGAAATTTGTTTCTGTTTATCTAACTGGTCTGATCGAACTTTTTTGACTTGTTTTTTCCAAATAAAGGTATAAGGCAAAACCATTTTTAATTGATATGCCAGGGCAGCAATCAACCCAATTAAAATGATTTCACGCGCCAAGTCCCATTCAGCATTCCATAAAATTAAGCCTATGAAGGCAAATATGCCCAAAGCCAAGATTTGCAGACGCGGAAAATCTGCACCACGAAACCACCATTCATCTCGTGGTATGAGTGACCAAAATGTCAACCAAATGACGAAGCCAGCCAGTATTTCAATCCAAATCATTACGCCTCCCTTATATTCTTTATTTTTTATTGATTCATAAATTTATATCAGTTTTGCATGTAACATAAACAAGATATATTGCACAATATTATTGGTGTTTTCATTATGTAGCGCTTGCAGTTATGCGCCCTTTTGGTACACTCGAACCCCCTTTTTATTTTTTTAACGCACCGAGGCAAAGTGACATGAAAGTAGGTCTGGTCGGTTGGCGCGGGATGGTTGGTTCCGTCCTTATGCAACGTATGGTTGAAGAAAACGATTTCGCTCATTTCGAACCGTTTTACTTTTCTACCAGTAATGCAGGTGGTGAAGCCCCTGCGTTTGGTGGTAAGACTGCCCCAGCACTTATGGATGCAACGGACATTGATAGTCTGAAGCAAATGGATGTCATTATCACCTGCCAAGGTGGCGATTATACGACTGAAGTTTTCCCTAAGCTTAAAGCTGAAAACTGGAATGGTTACTGGATCGATGCTGCATCGACTTTACGTATGGACGATGAAGCAATCATCGTACTTGACCCAGTAAACATGAATGTAATCAAAGACGGCTTAGTAAAAGGTACAAAAACATTCGTGGGCGGTAACTGTACCGTTTCATTAATGTTAATGGGTTTAGGCGGTCTATTCCAAAATAATTTAGTGGAATGGGCAACCTCAATGACTTATCAAGCAGCATCTGGTGCAGGCGCGCAAAACATGCGTGAACTGATTTCAGGTATGGGCTACTTGTACAACAATACCAAAGACTTGCTGGATGACCCACGTTCACCAATTTTAGATATCGATTCTAAAATTGCACAGTTACAACGTGGCGAAGGTTTCCCATCTGCAAACTTCGGTGTGCCTTTAGCGGGTTCTCTCATTCCTTATATCGACAAACAGCTTGAAAGCGGTCAGTCGAAAGAAGAGTGGAAAGGTCAAGTTGAAACCAACAAGATCTTAGGCAACCAGCAAATCGTTCCAATCGATGGCCACTGTGTCCGTATCGGTGCGATGCGTTGTCACTCACAAGCATTGACTTTAAAACTTCGTAAAGATGTTCCACTGGATGAAATCGAAGATATCATCGCAAGTGCCAACGATTGGTCTAAAGTGGTTCCAAATACCCGTGAAGCGTCAATGACTGATTTGACTCCTGTTGCTGTAACAGGCACCTTGTCTGTTCCAGTTGGTCGTCTCCGTAAGCTCAACATGGGTAAAGAATACCTAGGTGCATTCACTGTAGGTGACCAATTGCTTTGGGGTGCTGCTGAACCTTTACGTCGTATGCTAAGAATTCTCATTGATTATAAAAATGCTTAAGCATTTTTAAGTCTCTGAACAGGAAGCCGATCACAATTGATCGGCTTTTTTATGTAACTGTCGTGTAAATATTTTACAATTCTTTGACAACTCGCTAATCTATAATTTTCGCCATGCGACATATATTCGAGCTAAAGATTAAGATGACCGTATATAACAAATTAAAGATCGCCATTTTAGCCGTTATTGCATCTCAAAACATTCAAGCGATCAGCATTGATCCTGTACAAGTCCAGTCAGCACCCGGGGAATTGCTGTACGCTGAGATTCATTTTCGCCACTCAAACACATCTGTGCCGCTCAATGCAAGTTTAGCCACGGCAGAGGATTTGTTGAGTATGGGTACAGGGCATCAACCACCGGGACATTTAAACTTCTTTACGCGTCGTGATGGTGCAGGCAACGGGGTAATTACCATTACCTCTTCGCGTCCAGTAACCGATGCAGAACTTAATTTTATTGTTAATATTAAAGAAGGGAATGCTTCACGCCTGCAACAAATTCGTACCCCATTAAAACGCAATCCAGCGCCGTCAAATGCGACTCAAACCCGTGCCAATGAGCGTGCTTTAACACCTGTCGTGATTGTAAATGAAAAAGAAATTGCCTTAAATTTACCTGTCAGCACACTGTATACCGCAAAAGCACCCGTAGCTGCAGAACAACCCTTATTACTCAGTACCAAAGAACCGCCAAAGTTAGCACAATTAGCAACGTCAACGCCTGTTGCGATTGAACCTGTCACGCATGTACAAAATTATAGTGTTACGCCTGCGGAGCAAAATAGCGCAAGTACTTCATCAGGTTCTGAAACATCAATTTCGAAAGTTACAAAAACCAATTCGACCGGCTCTGTCAGTTCAGAAATGCAAGCCACACAAACTGCAACAGCATCAACTGCAAGATCTCAAGACCCATTGGCACAAAAATTTGCTGCGGAGCAGGCAGCACAAAAACGTGAAAATCCAACAACGACAGCTCAAACAGCATCTACACCAAAACCAACAAGTACTGCGGCTGCATCGACAGCAACACCAGCGGCAAAATATGTGGTTCGCTCGAATGAAAGCCTTTGGGGGATTGCCTCACGTATTGCGACAGAACAAAACCGCCCTGTTTCTGAAGTCATGCAACAGATTAAAAACAGCAACGAACATGCATTCATTCAAGGCGATGTAAACCGTCTGCGCCGTGGTGCGGCTTTAAATCTGCATGGTATGCAGCAAGCAAAACAGCCTGTCAAAGTCTCTGCGGCAGAACTTGCCAAAGTGCCTTCGAAGCAGTCAGGCAAAACCAAATACCGCTTGAATCAAGCTGAAATGAGTCTGGTGGCAGAGAAAGCGCAAGATTCGGCACAATCTTCTGCCAACAGTGCAGCAGAAAAGAATAAAACTTCGAAAGAGTTGTCATTAAAAGTTATGACATCTCGTGAAAAAACCGTTAAATTACAGAGAAACGTAACTCAATTAGAATTGGCGCTAAATCAAAAGGATCACAGAATTCAATTATTAAATGCTCGTCTTGCTCAACTGCAACAACAGTTGAAAGCTCAACAAGCAGATAAAAGAAGCCAATAAACTAAAACGTTACCAATCAAGATTTTATAGGGATGAGTGCAACTGTATATCGCTCTATCTCCAAGGGGTTAAAACATGCTGATTTATGTGATTCCATTAGTGATCTTAGTGATCGTATTGGTTTTTTTAAACAAACGCCAAAAAGGTCAAGAATCAGATAAAGCCAAACCAACATCCACTAAAACCAAGAAATCGGGTGTTTCAGCCAAAGCGACTCCGAAGAAAACTCAAGTGGTTGAAAGCAGTGTCATTGAAAAAAAATCAATGACGCCGTTAACGACCGATGCTCGTGGTAAAATTGAAAAATTAATTGCGGAACGTAATTTCTTTTCTGCTGAAGCGCAAATTAATCAATCATTAAAACGTGACAACTCACAACATGAGTTGTATCTATATCTATTAGATATTCACATTTTACAAAAAGACGAATTTGCCATCAGCCAATTGCTGAGCCATATTCGTTCACTTGAACTTGATGAAATTTTAGAACAAGCTGAAGCAAAAAAAGTAGAGTTTGAAAATTCTCAAAATGTGAAAGATGATGCCATTAACTTTGTATCACCGATCACTGAAGAGGCTCCCTCAAAAGCCCAAAATACCTCTGATTTTGATGCTTTAATGCAAAGTTCAACTGCTGCACCTGTTGAGCCCAAAGCAGCCGAAATTAAACCACTAGATTTTAATTTCACCACTGAAACGCCTGCAAAAGCAGACATTTCTACCCCAGTTGAAAGTGCGCCTGCTGAAAAAATACAGCCGCTTGAATTTGACACGCTTTCAATTTCACCAGAACCTGCACTTGAAGCAACACTGAAAACCGAAGAGATTGCTCAGCCATCTCCTGCCGTTGAAGAAATCAAACCAATTGATTTTGCCCCAAGCACTGAAGCTGCGGCTGAAACTAAAACAGAAACTGTAGAAGAAAAAATCGAGCCTTTAGATTTTTCATTTACAACAGAAACACCAGTTGTAGAAGAAAACAAAGTTGAAGCTCCAACCTTAAACTTTGACTTAGGTGCTTTTGAAACAGCAAAAACAGAAGAAGCCGTTGTCGCTCCTGCAACAGAGTTTAACTTAGAGTCTACGCCTAAAGAGAAACCTGCCGTACCTGCATCAAGTGGTGTGAGTTTTGACATTAGCGGTTTAGGCACACCGTCAACCCCATCTGCTACAGACCAAAACGATCCATTGGTTCAATCTTTCCCTGAACTGGTTGAAGTCAATGAAATTGAATTGAATCTTGAATTGGCAGCGCAATACATCAAACTAGGTGCTTATGACGCTGCACGTGAAATTTTGACTGAAAAAGAAGCTGAGTTTTCTTCAGCTCAACGTCAACAAGCAGATCAGTTACTGAATCAAATCGCATCTTAAGCAAAAGCGATTTAAACTAAAGCAGTCTTTCAAGGCTGCTTTTTTTATGATGAAAAAAATTGCTCTTATTTATATGGGTGGTACCTTCGGTTGTATCGGTGAACCGTTAAGCCCCATGCCAGCGAATGCGTTTTTACCTAAATTACAGCATGTGCTGCCACTACACCTAAACATTGAATGTTTTGTTGCACCTGTCATTCGTGACAGTAGTGCTTGTACTGCGCCCGACTGGCTGGCGCTGATTCAACAAATTCAAAGCTTACAATTACAACAATTTCAGCATTTCGTAATTATTCATGGTACAGACACGCTTAGCTATGCCAGTGCAGTGCTTGCACACTTTATAGGACAGTCTGCTCATATCGTGCTTACAGGCAGCCAATATCCGCTGTTTAATGTGGCTGGTGACAATACCCGTGAATTTACTGATGCCATCGACAATTTAAATTTTGCATTGGAATCGGCACATCAATTGAGTGTTGGGGTTTATTTGGCCTTTCACCATCAATTGATGCATGCTCAATCCGCACTGAAAGTGCATACAACCGATCTAAAAGCCTTTGATGGGCTGCCAGCCACACAGCCACTTTCAATGCTGACATCGCCTTATATTGTTCAGGCCAATGATTTAGACAAAGCGGCTCATTTCAATTGCCTGAATTGGATGTGGCAACCGATTGCAACCAAGCTACACAGTCAAAATTTAACGACTCTGCTTACACACACGCCAGACGTTTTGATTCTGCAAGGTTTTGGCACAGGCAACATTGCCGTTGATGCTGAATTACTCAATGTATTGAAAGCCATACAACAAAAAAATTGCAAAATTATCTTAAGTACACAGGTTGTTCATGGCGGTATAGATCAGCGCTATGCTGTGAGTGACTGGGTCAAAGACAGCGGAATTTTACTGAGTAATTGTTTGGGGCATGCAGATCTTTATGCCAAATGTTTGAAAATGTATTTACAATACGGCAGTGACGCAGACTGGACTGCGCATTGGAACGATTAAGTCATTTGAGGTAACTATGCAACGTTTTGCGATTGGGATTGAGTTTTGTGGCATGCAATACAAGGGCTGGCAAACTCAGCAACCGGGCGTACCAAGCGTGCAAGAAACCATTGAAACCGTCCTCAGTAAAGTGGCAAATGAGCCAATCATGTTGCACGGTGCTGGCCGAACAGATGCTGGTGTCCATGCAACCAATATGGTGGCACATTTCGATACTCAGGCGATTCGTCCCATTCGTGGATGGTTAATGGGCAGCAATAGCCAATTACCCCGTGATATTTCCATCCAATGGATTAAGGAAATGGATCAGGACTTCCATGCCCGCTTTAAAGCGCAAGCACGTCGTTATCGCTATGTGGTCTATAATAATCCACAACGTCCAGCTTTATTACATAAGCAAGTGACCCATGTTTATGCCAAGCTAGATGTGCTGAAAATGCAACGTGCCGTGGCCAAATTTGAAGGCACTCATAATTTCGAAAGCTTCCGTGCCGCAGCCTGTCAGTCCAATCAGCCAGTTCGTCATGTCAGCCATTGTCGCTTGATCCAACACGGATGTTACTTGGTCCTAGATATTCAGGCCGATGGTTTTTTACATCACATGGTGCGTAACATCATGGGCTGTTTATTGGAAATTGGGCAAGGTATGTATGACGTTGACCATATTGACGATATTTTTGCGGCTGAAGACCGAAAAGCAGCTGGTGTCACCGCACCGCCCGATGGGCTGTATTTTATCCATGCAGACTATCCAGCACAGTTTGAACTTCCTCAAGTTCCGCTGGGACCTCATTGGTTAAATATGCCTGAATAAAAAATTCCTCCCAACCTCCCTTTCACAGAGGGATGAGTGTCATTTTCGCCATTGCTAGGTTCTAAAAATGAAAGTACCCCTTTCAAAGGGGGGATTCTGTTTAGGAAAGGATTTTATCGAAGATCAACCTTAACGCTGCTTCCGCTTACGGTATTCCACAGGCGTTTCATTGGTCCAGCGTTTAAATGCGCGATAGAACGTACTTGGCTCAGAAAAACCCGTTAAGTAAACAATGCGCTCCACACTTTCATTGGTATTGGCCAATAATTTTTTAGCCAAACGACAGCGATAGTCTGACAAAATTTGCTGAAAACTGGTATTGGCTTCTGACAACTGAGTCCGTAAACGACGTGGGGTAATGTTGAGCTGTGCAGCGACCGTTTCGAGTGTGGTTTCACCACTTTCAAGCGTTGAACCAATAGCACGGCGAACTTCACCAACCAAATCATAACGCGCCAACTCCTGAAGTTTTTCAATCGCTAACTGCTCATGCAATTGTAATAACTCAGGTTCTGCCTGCCACAATTGATACTCTAAAATAGCCGGATCAAAATATAATCGGGTTTCTTTTTGCCCTAAGCTCACAGGGCATTCATAGACACGGAAATACTCATCATCTGGCGCGCCCTGACTAAAGTTAAAGTCGATATAAATTGGCTGAAAACGCCCTTCAGTAATAAACTTAAAGAAACGCAAAACACCCGACATCGCGCATTCAGAAAAATGACGATTCACGATATTTTCTGCCCAAGGCTGATGACCATTGGTCAAATAGCAGCGGTCATCTTCAATCACCAATTGCGCATGAAAGGCATCGCTAATGAGGCGTTGATACGCCAAAGCCCGCTTTAAACCTTCACCGAAATTCTCAGATGAAATGAATAAGTGTTCAATCACCTGCCCTCGATATAAAGGCAAATGCTCACCCAGATGCAAACCAATGTCAGGATCCTTACTGACCTCTTCTGCAGCCACCCAGAATGCAAATTGTGCATTCAATGGGGTACGGTCATTGGTTTCAACCTGATTTAATGCCACACCCGCTTTTGTTAAAATTTCTTCTGTTGGCAATCCGGCACGACGAATCGCTTGATACCCTAAACGCAACACAACAGATGCATCAGTTAGCTGACCCACTCCAGAACCTTCCTTGTATGTACTTCATTTATACCTAAAAAGATTGATTTTAGATTAACTGCGATTGACCAAACTGACAACTGTTACTGCACATTTTTTGTTGAAAATATTTAACTGAATTGTTCGCTTATTTTACTGACAGTCGATCAGTTCAAAGCCTTTTACGGCTTGTATTCTGAAAAAAAATTGACTATAATTTGCGCCTTGCTAATTTATTCATTCAGGTAGGCTATGGCCAATAAAGAGGAACTCATCGAGTTCGAAGGCGTTGTCACCGAGACGCTTCCTAATACTATGTTCCGTGTACGTTTAGAAAACGGTCATGAAGTGATTGCTCACATCTCTGGCAAAATGCGTAAACACTATATCCGTATTTTGACTGGCGACAGTGTTAAAGTAGAAATGACACCTTATGATTTGACTAAGGGTCGTATCACTTACCGTGCGCGCTAAGTTTTAGCGAAGCGAAAAAGCCACTTTATAAGTGGCTTTTTTTGTATTTATTTCAATACAATGATAAAAATTGACTGCAAATTTGCTTTCCTTTACAGTCTAAAAACATAAAAATTCGATTATAAAATTCAAAATATAAGGACATAAAATCATATGAAACATCTAGGATTAGTCGGTGCTATCTTTTGTGTGGCTTGCGCCACGACAGGCCAAAAACAACTCAATCAATCCCTACAACACTATATTGGACAGCCAGCTGATCAAGTTCATAAAGAGCTCAACTTGAGTCAATTGGGCTATAAAGTGATGGGAGCACCCGTACAAAGCAATGAAAAACTTAGCTATACCATTTTACGCTCGATGCCAATCCCGATTGGTACACCAAATATCGGCACCAGTATAGCCATGGGCGCCCCTATCCCAACGCCGTCTAAAGGTGGTGTCACTGTCGATATGCAATGTAAAATCGAGTTCAAATTACGCAATCAAATAGTTGAATCCATTGACTATGTTGGCAGAGCTTGTTGATCCTGCATGAGAATACTAGAGGCTAATCTTGCTCAGCTGACCGTGTATCAAATGACTACAGTGTTATACAGACCGATCTGACTAAACTGAATTTATTTCGTGAGAAACTGACCCATGGAATTTATTTTAGAACATCAGGTTTACAAAGATCAGCGTTTTATTCGTCCGATATTGAGCATGGGATGCGTTCTAAGAATTGTATGCTTGGCTGGCTGTAGCACGACATCAACGATATCCTCCGTTGAACGTGAACGCTATTTAACCTCATTTATTGGTCAATCGAGCCAAACGATTCAAGCAGAACTCGACCTCAGCAAACTCGGCTATCAAAGAACCTCTCCCGTGGAGGTCAGTTCAGACTACCTTCGTTATCGTGTCGCACGCCCGATCAGTATTCCTTTACCGATGGCGGAAAATCCTACGATGGGCATGGGCAGCGGCGCTGCTGTGCCGATTCCCAGTGGAAATACACGCTATGAGGTTGAGTTAAACTGCCTTATTCAATTTCGCTTAAAGCATAATATTGCAACTGATGTCCGATTAACTGGTCGCACCTGTTAGCGCATCAATTCTAGGATTGATAATTTCTAGGCACAAAAAAACGCAGCATAAACGCTGCGTTTTTTGATTCGCCATTAGTTCAATGCAGAAACTACAGCTTGACCCATTTCAACAGTACCGACTTGAGTACTGCCTTCTGACATGATGTCACCTGTACGTAAACCTTGATCTAAGACATTACCTACAGCATCTTCAATTGCTTTTGCCGCCGCCTCTTCACGGAAGGTATAACGTAGCATCATAGCAACAGACAGAATTGTAGCTAATGGGTTCGCAATGTTTTGACCTGCGATGTCTGGCGCTGAACCGTGGCAAGGCTCATACATACCTTTACCATTTTCATCTAAAGAAGCCGATGGCAACATGCCGATAGAACCGGTTAACATCGCCGCTTCATCAGACAAGATATCGCCGAACAAGTTACCTGTCACGATTACATCAAACTGTTTTGGCGCACGGACCAATTGCATGGCAGCATTGTCAACGTACATATGAGACAAGTTAATTTCAGGATACTGCTCTTCTTTTAACGCAGTTACGGTTTGTTTCCAAAGCTCAGTCACTTCTAGCACGTTGGCTTTATCCACTGAACACACTTTACCACCACGTAAGTTCGCCATTTCAAAAGCAACTTTGGCAATACGCTTGATTTCAGATTCTGCATATACGTCAGTATTGAAACCTTGTTTTTCACCGTTTTCGAGTTCACGAATACCACGTGGTTGACCGAAATAGATACCGCCAGTTAACTCACGTACGATCAAGATATCCAAACCTGCTACGATTTCAGGTTTTAAGCTCGACGCATCTGCAAGCTGCGGATAAAGAATTGCTGGACGTAAATTGGCAAATAAATTTAATTCTGAACGAATTTTTAATAGGCCACGTTCTGGACGAATTGAACGCTCAATGGTATCCCACTTAGGACCACCCACTGCACCCAATAAAATCGCATCAGCAGTCTTCGCTTGTGCTGCTGTTACATCTGGATAAGGTGAACCGTGCGCGTCGATCGCTGCACCACCTAAAAGACCTTGTTCCCAAGTCAAACCTAAGTTGAATTTCTCGTTTACACGTGTCAGCACTTGTTCAGCCGCTTTCACGATTTCAGGACCAATACCATCACCTGGTAAAATCAAAATATGTTTTGACATGAGTCTTTCCATTTATACGCTGGCTTGATTACCAGTCAGATTTAAAGTTTCTTTTCTACAAACTCACCAAGTCCTGTGAGGACATTGTACGGTCGGCAGAAACGTCGAATCGTTTTTGCACCTTGCTTTAAGTCTACACAGAGCGGATCAGGCGCAGATTTATCTAGTAAACTGCCTCTGTTTTTTGAACGCTCACGGTACATTTTAAAGGTGTACTCGTGTTTGGACCTAAAGTTGTGAATGACATGCAAGCGCTCTGCTTTTTCCTGAGAAATAGGATAATAGCGAATCACGACTTCATGCTGACCTGAAGGTACGGACAAATACAAAGGATTAGGCTCAGACAATGAACGACCATTCAACCGTACAATACCTGCTTTAATCGCAGCACGTTGTACATGTTGATTATTTGGATCAACCACCTGTATTTGATCAAAACGCTCAAATTCACAATGCGCTGTACCTGCACAGTAAATCAGAGCATTATTTTTTGTACTTTCAGTTTCTTTCACATTTTTAATGCGTGCCGTGTCAAAGCTTTGACAGGCAGAGAGCGTTGCGAACAGCGCTCCCGTTACAACCAGCTGACCGAAGAACTTTTTCATTTTTCGAACCCAACCTGATAAATTCTGGCTAACGTATAAATTTTGTTTCGCCTGATATTAGCAAGACTTAAGCCGACTGACTACTAAGAAGTTCTACAGTGACACTGACTTAAGCTTTAATGTCTGCAAATACCCAAGGGCGAGATGCTTTGGTTTTTTCTTCATAAGCACGGATATCATCGGCTGCTTGTAAAGTTAAACCGATATCATCCAAGCCATTCAATAGGCAGTGTTTACGGAATGGATCGACTTCAAATGTAAATGCTTCACCACTCGGTGTACGCACTTCTTGCGCAGCCAAATCAATGGTTAATTGATAGCCTTCAGATGCAGCACATTCTTTAAATAACTGATCGACGATCTCTTCAGACAAGATCACTGGCAACATGCCATTTTTAAAGCTGTTATTAAAGAAAATGTCCGCATAGCTTGGTGCAATGACGGTACGGAAACCATATTCTTCTAATGCCCAAGGCGCATGCTCACGGCTCGAACCACAACCAAAGTTTGCACGAGAGATCAAAATCGACGCACCTTGATAACGCGGTTTATTCAATTCGAAATCTGGGTTAATTGGACGTTTTGAAATGTCTTGACCTAAATAGCCTTCATCCAAATAGCGCAACTCATCAAATAAGTTGGCACCAAAGCCAGTACGCTTAATAGATTTCAAAAACTGTTTTGGAATAATTAAATCTGTATCCACATTGGCACGGTCTAATGGTGCAACGATACCTTGTTCAACGGTATATTTTTTCATGTTTATTTCTCACTGAATCCGTGACCTCTCCCTAACCCTCTCCTAAAAGGAGAGGGAACTCCTTCTCCCTCAGGGAGAAGGTTGAGATGAGGGCTTAAACTAGAATGTACGCACATCCACAAAGTGACCTGCAATTGCCGCAGCTGCTGCCATTGCTGGACTCACCAAGTGTGTACGACCGCCATTGCCTTGACGACCTTCAAAATTACGGTTAGACGTCGATGCACAGTGCTCACCTGGTTGCAATTTGTCGGCATTCATTGCCAAACACATTGAGCAACCCGGCTCACGCCATTCAAAGCCTGCTTCAATTAAGATTTTATCTAAGCCTTCTGCTTCTGCTTGTGCTTTGACTAAACCTGAACCCGGCACCACCATGGCTTGCTTAATCGATGCCGCCACTTTTTTGCCTTTGGCCACTTCAGCCGCTGCACGAATATCTTCGATGCGTGAGTTGGTACATGAACCAATAAATACACGGTCTAATTGAATATCAGCCAATGCCTGACCCGCTTCTAAGCCCATGTAGTTGTATGCACGTGTCCAGTCATTACGCTGTACATCATCTTTGGCTTGTTCTAAAGTTGGCACTGCTTGAGATACAGGAATCACCATCTCAGGAGAAGTCCCCCAAGACACTTGTGGCTCAATCTCTTCACCTTGCAACACCACAACAGTATCAAAATGCGCGCCTTCATCAGACACTAAAGTCTTCCAATATTCTACTGCAGCATCCCACTGTTCGCCCTTCGGTGCATATGGACGGTCTTTTACATAGGCAATGGTTTTGTCATCGACAGCCACCATACCCACGCGCGCGCCACCTTCGATCGCCATGTTGCATACGGTCATACGACCTTCAATCGACATATCGCGGAACACTTGACCACCAAATTCAATTGCGTGACCTGTACCGCCTGCAGTACCAATTTTACCGATAATTGCTAAAACCACGTCTTTAGGAGTTACGCCTTGACCCAATTGACCGTCAACACGCACCAACATGTTCTTCATTTTCTTTTGAACTAAGCATTGAGTCGCCAACACATGTTCAACTTCAGATGTGCCGATACCATGTGCCAAGCAGCCAAATGCACCATGCGTTGCAGTATGTGAATCACCACACACCACGGTCATACCCGGCAACGTTAAACCTTGTTCAGGCCCAACCACATGCGCGATCCCTTGACGCACATCGTTGATGTCAAACTGGGCAACATTAAAGGTTTTACAGTTGTCATCTAAAGTTTGCACTTGGATACGTGAAGTATCATCTTCAATACCCGCAATACCTTCAGCACGCTCCTTAGTAGACGTAGGTACGTTATGGTCTGGCGTTGCAACATTAGCGCTTAAACGCCACGGTTTACGACCTGCAAGTTGTAGCCCTTCAAAGGCTTGTGGAGAAGTCACTTCATGCAATAAATGACGGTCGATATACAATAATGAAGAGCCATCATCTCGCTGTTTTACTAGATGGTCATCCCACAATTTGTCATACAAGGTTTTTTTTATTTGGGTTTCCGCTTTTTGGGTTTCGCCTGCCATGTCGATTTGCTCCACTGGACTGGGTAAATTCTTTCGTCAAATCGATTATAACCACGTATTCACATAAATCTAATTTATCATTTTTATTAGTTTAAAAACTTATAGGAATGATATTTAACTGCTGATTTCCGCTACATTTTAAAGACCATTAATGCGTTTAAAACACGCTCACTTCAATACTTTCAGCAGATGAAACTTTAGAATTTTCTCCGACTTTTTTGTTCACTGTCTGCCATTATTTAAACAGTAATTTAAAAATTCAATGGTCATAAATCGAATTTTCTCTTTTACATTGCAAATAAGAATCATTATTATTAAATCATTGCCAAGATTTATCAATTTAACAAGGAGCTTTTTCATGGCACACATTAACAAGTTCGTCGAAAATAATCAGCGCATGTTCAAAAAAACCTTGAGTTATTACATCATGCATATCACGGTTGCGATGTTGGTTGGTTATTACGTGACAGGCAGTATTGCAATGGCCATTACATTAAGTTTACTTGAACCAACTGTTCAAGCGGTTGCCTTTTTCTTCCACGAAAAAGTCTGGGAAAAGAAAGATAAAGCTGTAGAGGAAAATATCCCCGCTTAATCCAACCCTGCTCCTTGTAAAAAAACCACCATCACGGTGGTTTTTTTAATGACCTCAAAACGTTCTTTTACTCTATCCACTTTAACTTTCTATTCATTTCATCCTATAGATTCAATTGTAGACAGATCATCAAAGCTTGGTTTTTTGTTGTAAGACCAGCTGACCATGCGCCTCGATCAATTGTTCTATCGCAAGAATCAGTTTGTTTTTTGCCGCATTACACTCGGCAGCTGCACGGTTTTCTTCGTCTTCATCGTCTGCGATTTCATATATCGCACAGCGCTTTTCGACTGTCACTTCAAAAACATCCAATAAATTTTTAATGTGTTTAATATCCATCACCTTCTCCCTGTGAGATAAAACATCGCTAATCGATGCCGCCCTGACTGTACCTGTTGCTTTAATTATTCACTGAAAACTATGTTCCCCAAGCCATCAAAACTTGAACTCATTTTTTTGTTCTAGTTTAAAGCTGAGTTAAAAAGAAAAGCCATCTCTCCTCTTTAATTCAAACGGTTAAAAATACTTTTCAGCCCTATATTTTTTATATTATGCATAACTACGGTTTCTGTTTAAAAAACAACATTGTAACAGCGCATTTGAGCTGAAAACGTCACAGCCCAATCTCTAATCATGCAACGATCAGGCACTCGAATAACACTATGGAACCCGGAAAATCCCCTCAGATTTAACGCGTCATCTGGCTTGAACGCCTAGTTTTAAATCAAAAGATACAACTTTTCCTTTGATTTATTCTTAAAATATTATAACAATGAGACTACGCATAAAAATTCTTTATAGGAATGAAGATGAATCTCGCAGCCTTTGAAGCCTTTGTAAAAGTTATGGAAACTGGTTCGATCTCTTTGGCAGCAGATCAGCTCTTCATTACGCAACCTGCTGTAACCAAGCGTATTCACAGTTTAGAAGAATACTTCGGTGTCAAACTTTTTGAATCCGCGGGTCGTGGTGTTCAAGCGACGCATGCAGCAAACTCTCTCTTGCCAAAAGTAAAAAGCTGGCTGAATGAGTTGGGCGATATTCACCATACGCTCAGCCATGAGCAAGGTCAGGTTCAAGGTAAACTGAAAATTGGTACCAGTCATCATATCGGCTTACACCATTTACCAGCGCATTTGCGTCAATATGTGCAACAGTTTCCGGAAGTAACCTTAGATGTACACTTTGTTGATTCTGAACAGGCCCATGAGCAAGTTTTGGCAGGTGACTTAGAATTGGCATTTTTGACTTTACCGCCACAAGGTGACAGCCGTTTAAAATACATCACGACATGGAATGATCCACTGGTATTCGTGGTTGCGCCTTTCCATCCTTTGGCGCAAGTTGAGCATTTAACCTTAGAAGATTTGATCCAATACCCAAGTCTTTTGCCTGCGGCGCAAACCTATACCAGTCAAATTACTTTGGCTGAATTTGAAAAGTATGGACTAAAACCAAAAGTCACCATGAGCAATAACTCACTTGAGTCGATTCGTATGTTGGTTTCCATTGGTCTCGGTTGGTCAGTCCTTCCTAAAACCTTATTGAACCAAGATTTAAAACAACTGAATTTACCTTCAAACATGAATCGTCAATTGGGCATGGTATGGCACCCAGGCCGTACTCAGTCACTTGCTGCACAAAAGCTGGTTGAATTGATGAAACACATCTAATTCATTTTTTTGCCTACAAAATTCAATTATTAATCAAGCCACCGCTATGGTGGCTTTTTTTAGTGATCTGTTTAAGCATTTAGAAAAAGCGAATAATTTTCTATGTGTTGAGTGGTCGCTTAAATTTCTTTTGCATTAAAAATGGGATCGCCTATTTCAGCCGATCCCATTAAAAAAACCAAGGAAGACCTGTCAGTTTTACTTCGTCAATGAATCTTCATGTAATGATTCATTCAATTGATCGACAATAATCGCCCATTCACCATCTGACTTAATTTTTTCGGCCAAAAACTGGCGCTGAGCATCTGTCCAATAATCTGCTTCGGTAATTTTAGTTTGGGCACTGAGTTGATGCGTCACGATAAATAAAGCAATCGCGTCTTCACTCGAATCTAAACCCAGTTGTTCAAATAGATGAGTCATGCGTGGACGTACACTCATTGTCATTCTCCGTGTTAAAACTTATTGTTTATGGATACAAAATTTCTGTTTTAAGGATATAACACGGAACGAACACGCACTCAATTACAGAATTCTATAGCGGTGAAAATTGAATAAAAGGCAAACTGAGCATAATCATCACGACAGATTGAATAAATACCAACAATAAAGGCAGCCCCCAGTTCACTCCGCCTTCTTCAGCAAACACCTGTTCACTATATTTCGGCTGCTGCATATAGGCTTTGGTCTTTTGCACAGCAAAATCGCTATAAAGCCGCTTTCCGATCCCAGCGAGTATGAGGTTAGGAATCAATGACAGCCCCATCAAGACTTGTTCAGGCACACCGATGATGAGTGCCAACATGCTAATCAAAAAACCAACCGCAAAGAATAAGAAGAAATAGCGGTACATCTTTCGATAGAGTAACCAATAGGGTCCAAAAATTAGCCCTGCCCAACTCAGACCATTGTTCTGTCCAACTTGTTGTTCAATGAAATTTAAATAAGATTGAGCACGTGGCCCTATAAAGATTTGAATTAAATGTTTAAAAGAAGCTTCTGTCTGCATATAGAGCGATAGTTCAAATTAGTGAGCTGAAGTTTAATCAAAAGGACGTCAAATAAAAAAGCATCTCAAGATGCTTTTTTTCCTATTCATCTTTAGGCTTGAATTGACCAGTCTTGAATGTCCCAACCTTGTTCTTTTGCTAGGACCTCTAAACGATCATCTGGATTGACTGCAATTGCATGATCCGCATATTCCAATAAGAATCGATCATTGATTGAATCTGAATAGGCCCAAGACTCTGTCACATCACGACCTTCTAACCATTGATTCAAACGGACTAATTTGCCCTTTTGATAGCACGGAGTATTAATTACTTTACCTGTATATTTACCATTTACAACTTCGGCATTGGTCGCAATGATTTCAGTAATGCCGAATTCACGAAAAATCGGTGCGGTAATAAAATCAGACGTTGCGGTGATCCCGACCAATTGATGCCCTGCATCTTGATGGCGCTGAATGGCAGCATAGCCCTCTGGACGCATTTGCGCACGAATAACTTTTTTCATAAACAACTGATGTAACTCAGTTAAGTAGGCATTGTCATGTTGGGTTAAAAACTCAAATACAAATTCGTTATAGGCAATCGGGTCGAGCTGGCCTTTTTTATAATCATCATAAAATTTGTCATTCATGGCACGATGACGAATTGGATCAACCAAGCCTTCATTGACCAAAAACTCCCCCCAAGAATGGTCTGAGTCGGTATTTAATAAGGTGTGATCAAGGTCAAACAGTGCCAATTTCATGAAAATACTCGTAAAAGCTGAAATTTAAGAAAAAAATTGTAAATCTATCTCCGCTAGTCGATAGAAATTCGTTAAGATCATAACAATTTTAACATTTTTACACTTTGCTTTTTCGAGATGGACACAGAAATAAACGTCCCCGTGAGCAAAGTCATAAATTACACAATATTTAGGTAGCCAAATGATCGATTCAGAAGGTTTCCGACCCAACGTCGGGATCATTTTGGCAAACGACATTGGACAAGTTTTATGGGCAAAGCGCATTGGTCACAATGCCTGGCAATTTCCACAAGGAGGTATCCAACATGGAGAAACCCCCGAACAGGCACTTTACCGTGAGCTGAGAGAAGAAGTTGGCTTACTGCCCGAACACGTCCAGGTGATAGCACAAACCCAAGGGTGGTTGCGCTATCGTTTGCCACATCGGTATATACGTACGGATTCAGACCCCGTTTGTATTGGTCAAAAACAAAAGTGGTTTTTATTAAAACTGACGGCTTCGGCACAGCATATTCAGCTGGATTTGTCAGACCCACCAGAGTTTGATCAATGGCAATGGGTCAGCTATTGGTACCCTTTGGGTCAAGTGGTGAATTTTAAACGCGATGTATATCGTAAAGCCATGGTGGAGCTGTGCAATCAGCTTCCGCAAAAACCGTAAAAATTTGCAGAATGGATGCAGATTTTTAGGATGAGTGTTGTTATAAATAAAGCAGAATAAATTTTGGAGCAGACACGATGTCGAACATGCAACTGGATACCTTAAGACGCATAGTCCAAGAGATTAATGCGTCGGCCAGTTTGCATGAATCTTTAGACATTATGGTCAATCAAGTGGCCGAAGCCATGCATGTGGATGTCTGCTCAATCTACTTGCTTGATGAACGAAATCATCGTTATTTACTAATGGCTTCTAAGGGTTTAAACCCTGAAGCCGTTGGGCATGTCTCTTTGCATACCAGTGAGGGTTTGGTCGGCTTAGTTGGACAACGTGAAGAAATCGTCAACTTAGACAATGCACCCAAACACGAACGCTTTATGTATCTGCCAGAAACGGGGGAAGAAATTTACAATTCCTTCCTCGGTGTTCCGGTGATGTATCGCCGTAAAGTTATGGGCGTCTTGGTGGTTCAAAACAAAGAGCCTCAAGACTTTAGCGAAGCTGCCGAATCTTTCCTCGTGACCCTGTGCGCTCAACTTTCAGGGGTGATTGCCCATGCACATGCCGTCGGGAATATTGAAGTCTTTCGTAAACCAAACAACCTCCCTGCCTATAAAACTTTCCAAGGTATTTCAGGTTCAGGCGGTATTGCGCTAGGTCGTGCAGTCATCCTGTATCCACCTGCTGATTTGGCTTCAGTCCCCGATCGTGAAGCCGATGACATCAGTGAAGAACTCGAATTACTCGACAATGCCATAGACGCAGTTCGTCAAGAAATTTTGTCTCTCGATGAAAAGATGCAAGATGCCCTCATGGCCGAAGAGCGGGCATTATTTAGCGTGTTCTTGCGGATGCTCGATGCCAATGCCCTCCCCGCGGAAATCAAAAGTGAAATTCGTGACGGTAACTGGGCACAAGGTTCGGTACGCATTGTTATTGATAAACATATTGCGCTCTTTGCACAGATGGAAGATGACTATCTCCGCGAACGTGTTTCAGACTTAAAAGATCTAGGGCGTCGTATCTTGGCCTTTTTGCAAGAAGCAGATGCCAGTCACCGTGAAATCACCGATGAAAGCATTTTAATTGGTGAGGAAATTTCTACGGCTGCCTTGGTTGAACTCCCTGTCGATAAAATAGCGGCGATTGTAACCACTGAAGGTGCCATGAACTCACACATGGTGATTGTGGCACGTGCCCTCGGTATTCCAACCGTAGTCGGTGTGACTGAACTACCAATTAATACCCTCGATGATGTCGAAATGATTGTCGATGCACATCAAGGTCGTGTATTCATCAATCCACCTCGTCGTTTACGCACACGTTATAAAGAGATTCAAAAAGAAGAAGAGCAAATTGCTAAAGATCTGAAGCAATACGAAACCAAAGATGCCATCACCCCTGACGGTGTTGCGGTTCGATTGTTTGTAAATACTGGCTTGATGATCGATGTGGTTCGCGGTGTACAACGTGGCGCCAAAGGTGTCGGTCTATACCGTTCTGAAATTCCATTTATGCTGCGTGATCGCTTCCCCGGTGAAGAAGAACAGCGCGCTATTTATCGTCAACAGCTCAGTCATTTTGCCAATAAACCAGTGGTGATGCGTACCCTCGATATTGGTGCAGATAAAGACCTTCCTTATTTCTCGATTGAAGAAGAAAACTCAGCACTGGGTTGGCGTGGAATTCGCTTTACCCTCGATCATCCTGAGATTTTTTCAGCCCAAATTCGTGCCATGCTCAAAGCCAGTATTGGCCTGAACAACTTGCATATATTGCTGCCGATGGTGACCAGTGTCAGCGAAGTCGAAGAAGCGTTGTATTTGCTCGATCGTGACTGGCAAGCGGTGCAAGAAGAAGAACAGGTGAAAATTACCAAACCCAAAATCGGCATCATGGTCGAAGTGCCGAGTGTGCTGTTACAGATCGATGAGTTTGCTGAATTGGTTGACTTCTTCTCGGTCGGATCTAACGATTTAACCCAATACTTACTTGCGGTTGACCGAAATAACCCACGAGTTGCCAATGTCTATTCACACTCACACCCAGCCGTACTTCGTGCGCTGACTCGCTTGGTGCAAGAATGTCATAAATACGACAAGCCGATTAGTATTTGTGGAGAAATGGCCGGTGATCCACTCACAGCTATTTTACTGATGGCGATGGGCTTTAATACCCTATCGATGAGTTCGAGTAATATCCTCAAAGTCCGTAAAGCCATCTGCCATGTGCCGATGCCAGATGCAAAAGAGCTCTTGGATCGTGCTTTGAGCATGAATAATCCACTGATGGTGAAAAGCATGATGGAGTACTACTTCAAGACTCATGGTCTTGGTGATATGGTGAAATCGGCAACCCGAATCGTGAGTGCTTAAGAACACTCATGTAAAATAATAAAATGAGGTGATGATGGATTTTTTATTTTTTTTGGCTTTTGTCGCCATTGCCTTTTATATGACAAAGATCCATCCGCAACTCAAACAAAAAATGTTAGAGCTGCAACACGATACACCGATTGAAAAAGTATCCTCAACTCGACCTAGACCGTCCCAAGCACAACAAGTCAATATACGCCCAACCAAGCCAACAAAATCCAAAGCTCCGGTCAGCCGCTCTCGTATTCCCCCCTTACTCGGTATAGAAATTACTGCGTCACAGCAGCGCCGCTTAGGTAAAAATGATCCATCGGTGCTGGCTGCACAGCGCGCCAAACAGCTAAATCAGACGCAGCACAGCGACGCAACATGGTTTGAGCAATTGACCAGTCAGGTGGAACACATACTTCAGCAACCTAATAACGCCGTAAAACATCAAAGCACAGCGTCTAGACCACAACAAAAATCCACATTCAACAAAATGTTTGAAGACTTATTTTCAAAATAAGCGGTGTTTTAATGTTCAATATTTCAACTCAAAACCAATGCTTTAAATCCTGCATGGAACCACCTAAATGAACGTTGGTATCTTATTATTCAACGAAGTTGAAGTCTTAGATGCTGCGGGGATTTCTTCGGGGATCCATGCATCGCTTTATATTGTGGCCAAATTGCATGGCTTAGAGATTGCGAAGCAAACAGCAAAACGTATGGAATATGATGTGGAATTTGTTTAAGCAGATGTTGAAGCCGAATCATTTAGTAGACTAAAAACTGAGAAAATACACTGAAATAAAAAGGGAGATAATCATTCGAATATCCCCCTTTTTTGTGCTTTGCATAGCCGCGTTTTGCATTTTTCTTTCGATCTACAAAAGTTTGGCTTTTGTTAAAATCGTTCATGTGTTTTGCCACAAAGTTGCGAACTTCAACTTCAGGCAGGACTTTTTTCTTTGCCATTTGCATTCACCTTTTTGCCTATACAGCACCCTCGTACTGTAGTGCATATATTGATCTATTTTTAGATTTTTTCAAGCACTTTCCTATGGCTTTTTGATACAGCGTAGTTAGCCCCAAGGCCATAAAAAAATTGCTTTGCCACATTATTTCCCTCTCCCTAACCCTCTCCCATTGAGAGAGGGAAATACGTTGTATTTAGCTAGCAAAAGCCCGTTCTAATACTCGCTCTACATCGACCTTTTTAGCATCCAGCATGCCCACCACTTGCCCGTGTTTAGCGCTATAACGGCTTTGAATAAAACCATTTGCTACATAGTCAGGCGCATAGCGTTTCAGTAATACCGCTTGTGCCAAGACCGTTAAACGGCTGACTAGGCTACGCCCCATAAATTGTAAATCTTCAGGCGATTGATGGAACAACCTGAATAAGTCCTGTAATTCTGTTTGCAAGGTTTCGTTAGTACTTGCAGTAGAAGCGAGATCCTTAAACAGCACTTCAATAGATTCAGGATCACGTCCAATCGCACGCAGTACATCCAAGCACATGACATTGCCTGAACCTTCCCAAATGGTATTTACCGGTGCTTCTTTAAAGATGCGTGCCATGATGCCGTTATCGACATAACCATTGCCGCCAAAAACTTCCATCATCTCCCCTGTTAGCTCTACCGCACGCTTACAAATCCAAAATTTGGCTGCTGGCGTCATGATGCGCTTCCATGCCACAGACAAAGCATCATCCGATTCATAACACTGCGCCAAATGGAAACTGAGCTGCGTCGCTGCTTCACTTTCTAAAGCTAAATCTACCAAGACTGCACGCATCAGCGGTTGATCAATCAAATGTTTACCAAAAGCCTGACGCTGACGGGTATAAGCAATGCATTGCACCAAAGCTTGACGCAGCATGGCGCTCGAACCAACCGAACAGGTCAGACGAGTGTAGTTCGCCATTTCAATAATGGTTGGAATACCTCGCCCTGCCTCACCAATCATGATGCCCCATGCATTTTTGAATTCGACTTCCGAACTTGAATTACTGCGATTACCGACTTTTTCTTTCAGACGCTGTACCTGAATATTATTCTTCGTACCATCTTCCAGCCAACGCGGCACAAAGAAACAGGCCAAGCCATCTTGTTCGGTTTTTGCCACCACCAAATGCGCATCGCACATTGGCGCAGAGAAGAACCATTTATGCCCCGTGAGTAAATAGGCTTTACCTCGCCCTCTTTCTGCTACAGGCACAGCAATGGTTTCATTGGCACGTACATCTGAACCGCCCTGCTTTTCAGTCATGCCCATACCGAGCCAAATCGACTTTTTTTGTGCAATCGGCACATCACGTTCATCGTATTCAGTCGATAATAGTTTCTCGCCAATTTTCGCCCACAGTTCAGGCTCACGTTGAATGAGCGGAATACTGCCGAGCGTCATCGAATTTGGACATAAGTTACCGCATTCGACCTGACCTGCAAGATAAAAACGTGCTGCCCATTCCACCCATTTGGTCTTGGAGTTAGGCTGATTAAAAGGATGCGCATGGGTATCAAACTGACGGTTGAGTCCCATCCATTTATGCCATGAAGGATGAAACTCAACAAAGTCGGTACGGCGACCACGAGCATCGAAGGCATATAAGATTGGCGTGTGTTTGTTGGCTAAAGCCCCATGCTGAAAGTATTCACTCGAACCTGCGACTTTGCCCATTTCGCATAGGGTCGGCTGATCATGGCTGCCATAGCGCTTTAAGATTTCATGCAAAACCGTATCGCTTGAAAATAGATTGTAGCTGTCTAGTTCATCAAATTGGTTGCTGATTTGATGTGTCATCCATGTCTGTTCTAATGTATTCATCGTCTATATTTTCCGCTTGTTCTTGTTGGCGTTTCATTTCAGTATAGAGAAAATTTAAAGCATAGACGTTCGGTTTTCCGCGCTTAAAAATATGAAGCATTCAGCCATTCAAATACGGCGTAAGCCGCGTCAATCACGGGCCAAACTAACCCAAGAAGCCTTACAGGACAGTTTTGTTCGGATTTTGCATGAGCGCCCTGCCAGTCAAATTACCATTCGGGAGATTACCGACCTTGCAGGCGTGGGCTTGGGAACCTTTTATGAATATTTTTCTAAAAAGGAAGATTTGATTGCGCTAACCATTCATTTGCATGTGAAACACAATGCGGAAAGCTTAAAAAGTTATGCACAAAGCTTGATCAAGTTATCCACAGATTTGGAGTTTCAAGCATATTTAGAGCAAATTATTCACTTTCAAATTGAGCAAATTCAAGCGCAGCAGTTTTTATGGTCACAGGTGTTTTTGTTGGAACGGCAAATTTCAGATATTGAAAGTTACCGTAAAAGTTATGCCATGATGGTACAGATGTGGCAGCGCATTCTTGAGCCATTTATACAGGATAATGAACAGCTCAAGTCGATGGCTTTAAATATGCAACGGGTGTGTTATGGCTTTGTTTCGCAAAGCTTGTTGATCGTACCAAACTTTACTGAATGGGATGAATTAAAGCGAGATATAATTCATATGTTGCGCGATTAGACTTCGCGGACAAGTCTAATGACGTTTCAAATGCATTGGTGAATAAAATAAAGTCATGTTATTTACAAAAAAACGGCTCTTAAACCAGTTATTTTAAATATTTAGGAAATTCATTTTTACGGTAGAAGAAAATCATTCCTCACTTGGTTCATCCTTCAATAAAAGTGTTTTAGAAGTTAAGCTTATATTGCTAGCTTACTTATCTCATTTATACGCCTTTGCAATGCTGGCCAGTTGTAAGCTCTTTAAAAACTCAGCCGTATATTTCGGGCTATGGCGTAATGCATCTCGATGATCGCCATTTGGGATCGCATGATAGACCGCTGGCAATTTTTGTTTGCACACTTGCTGGTAATAACTTTGAGTACCAAGGTGATCTACAAATGGTCTGCGGCGCCTTAAACAAACATCAGTGTTACGGTTAGGGTCATATATTCAATCGACTACCGTTTTAAATAGCTTAGGGATGGCCTTAAGTCTGAATTTTTTAAAAGATTGGCTGAGGTGCTTGTTTTAACTAATTTTTTAGTTCTGATAAACAGCGTTTACGGGCCTGATTTAGTAAAGACTGCATATCTGGACTAACCTGTTGATCTACATTGATCGATCTGCTGCGGCTGCTCCCTACAACACGCTGGGGAAAAATGCCGCTACATTGGTATCTGGATTTGGATTGGTTTCTACGTATTCAGCAATACATTCATATTGATAACCACCCGGTGCCAAGGGTATTGCAGCTTTAAAATTTAATTCAAGCGCATCTTTTTGCCCCTGAGCTGCAACCGCAATAGCAGCTGCACCACCTTGACTACGCCCCATCACCATCCAGTCTTTACTAAATTGCCTCGGCTTCCAAGAATGCAATGCACGCACAGAATCCACCAAGTTATAAACTTAACTGACTACATTCATATGAGGGCGCAGTTTTGGCTTACCCAGTCCTTATAATCTGTTGCAACCACTACATAGCCATGCCTCAAACAACTGTCGATTGCACTATCTATGACTAGTTGCAAACTATATACAGGCCCATTGTATAATCACTTGAAGGAGCACTTGTATCAGCCACACAGTCGTGCCATGTGCTCATGCCAATACGGTCCAGTCTTGTTTAAGTGCTTATCCTTTTAGGCGTAAAATATATCCCGAGGTCAAAATGGGTTCGCCATTAACCCCCTCAACTACGATATGCGATCACGTAAGGTTGCCTAGTATGTTGATATGATGTAGGAATCGATTCAAGCTGGAGTGACAACACCTGACCTGACAACAATAAAGATAGGTGTGCCAACTAGCATCACCCCATAAAAAATTTATTTACAATTTTCTAAAACAACTTAGACCACTTGCCAATATTTCTTCAGCTGTATTTTTAGCTTATTTTAAGTATTAAATAATGTCTTTAATGTTAAAAAAGCTCTCCAATATTAACAACATAAAAATGTCTTTCATTAACTAGAATCAGCTAAAAAACCTATATTAAGGCCAAAATCCATAATAGAAATATGGATTTAGATATTTCGTCCTATTCTACCTATCATAGCGATATATTTGAGTTTAATTCATCGATAAAATATTAAAACAAAATATATAAATAAATAATATAAATTCAATAACTTGATTCATCGAATTAACCATTTATTCAAAACTATTTTTCCATTTGTCAAAAGCCACAGAAAGCTTTAGAGTCAATAAGTATATAAAGATTTTTAAGCTTTTAACGGCTACAGTTTTATGACTTCTCTTCGATTGATTGCTGCTTGAAAAATTTTAGAATGAGAGAAAAACTGTTGTCACATTGTCACTTTAAAATGAATTAACAAAACGGTTAATGTCATGTGCTGTTGAGCGTGTTATCAATTGAAGGGTTATAACTCCCAACTTTAATACATGATTATAATAATGGAGATACTCAATGAGCGACGACGTTAAAAAATGTCCTGTCACCCACCTAACAACTGATGCTGGTGCTCCTGTTGTAGACAACCAGAACAGTATGACGGCAGGTGCACGTGGTCCTTTGCTTGCCCAAGACCTATGGCTTAATGAAAAACTCGGTAATTTCGTTCGTGAAGTAATTCCAGAGCGTCGTATGCATGCCAAAGGTTCTGGTGCTTTCGGTACGTTTACCGTGACTAACGATATTACCCAATATACCCGCGCTAAAATTTTCTCAGAAGTTGGTAAAAAAACTGAACTTTTTGCTCGTTTCTCTACCGTAGCGGGTGAGCGTGGTGCTGCAGATGCAGAACGCGATATTCGTGGTTTTGCCCTTAAATTCTATACTGAAGAAGGTAACTGGGATTTAGTTGGTAATAACACCCCTGTCTTCTTCCTACGTGATGCTCGTAAATTCCCTGACTTAAACAAAGCAGTAAAACGCGATCCTAAAACCAATAAGCGTAGTGCAACTAATAACTGGGATTTTTGGACTTTACTACCTGAAGCTCTACACCAAGTTACGATTGTGATGTCTGACCGCGGTATTCCAGATGGTTACCGTCATATGCATGGTTTTGGCAGTCATACTTTCAGTTTTATTAATGCCAATAATGAACGCTTCTGGGTTAAATTCCACATGCGCACTCAACAAGGCATTAAAAACTTAACCGATGCTGAAGCTGAAGCGATTATTGCCAAAGACCGTGAAAGCTCACAAACCGATCTGTTCAATGCAATTGAACGCGGCGATTTTCCAAAATGGAAAATGTACGTTCAAATCATGCCTGAACTTGATGCAGAAAAAGTACCTTATCACCCATTTGATTTAACCAAAGTATGGCCTAAAGGCGACTATCCGTTGATTGAAGTGGGTGAATTCGAACTCAATCGTAACCCTGAAAACTATTTCCAAGATGTTGAACAAGCCGCTTTCGCACCAAGTAACTTGGTGCCGGGTATTAGCTTCTCACCTGACCGTATGCTGCAAGCGCGTTTATTCAACTATGCTGATGCTGCACGTTATCGCGTGGGTGTAAACCATTACCAAATTCCTGTAAATGCACCACGTTGCCCTGTTCATTCGAACCGTCGTGATGGACAAGGCCGTATGGATGGTAACTATGGTGCAACACCGCATTATGAACCAAACAGCTTCAGCCAATGGCAAGAGCAACCACAATACAAAGAACCACCATTGAAAATTACTGGTGATGCTGACTTGTGGGATTATCGTGAAGATGACAGCGACTATTTCAGTCAACCACGTGCATTATTCAACTTAATGAATGATGAACAAAAACAAGCATTGTTTAATAACACTGCTGGCGCAATGGGCGATGCACTCGACTTCATCAAATATCGTCATATCCGTAACTGTTACGCATGTGATCCAGCTTATGGTGAAGGTGTTGCAAAAGCATTAGGCTTAACTGTAGCGGATGCGCAAGCTGCTCGTGCAACTGATCCAGCTCAAGGTAATCCAGGCTTGCTTTAAGTTTTATCTTTGAATAAAAAAACCACCTTTTAAGGTGGTTTTTTCTTGGCATTAAATATTCCAATTACCTTCTAATTAATCCTTAAACAATCAATTTTTTGCCTTCATGCATGGTTAAAAATGGATTCATTAACTTTGATGTTTTTCGCATTGCATGATGTAAGTCATGTTCAGGTTGGTCTCTCGCTTCATCAGTCAACTGAAAAGTCCGATAATGCATTGCCAATGAACATTTTGACTGTAAATCTTTATGCGCCTGAAAAGCTTCTTCGGGATTCATGTGCAAATATTTCATTAAACGACGTGGCTCATAAGCTCCAATCGGTAATAACGCTACTCGGGGTGCACCTAAGCGTGTATGGATTTGTTTGAAATGCGCGGCATAGCCCGTATCTCCAGCAAAGAAGAAATGTCCTGTACTATGCACGATGGAAAAACCTCCCCATAAGGCATGATTTTGATCTCGCCAACCACGACCTGAACCATGCTGTGCAGGCGTATAAACGATACGCAAATCTTCAAACATTTCCGATTGCCACCAATCAAGTTCAATGACATTGAAATGTGTGGGTAAATAATAAGCATTGCCTAAACCAGTATAAATCGGCATAGCAAATTGTTCATGTAACCAATTCAAGGTTGCTAAATCCATATGATCATAATGATTATGGCTCAGTAAAACCCCATGAATTGTAGGTAATTCTTCTAAGGCAATTCCTGCAGGACAAGCACGTCGTGGTCCAGTCCCTTGACGTGGGCCTGCATACTCCCCCCATACAGGATCGGTCAAAAAATTATATGGCCCAATTTGAATCAAAACCGTCGCATGTCCGACAAACCAAACCAACCAATCATCCATTTTAGCCGATGGCCGATTGTGCGGAATGCTACGCGAAGAAGCAAAAAACTGTTGGTATTCTTGCTCACGATCTACTTTCCATGTATCGCTTTTACGCGTCATGATCCATTTCAGCATATCTTTACGCGTAAACGCATCTGGATTTCGAAGGGTATTAAAGAATTTTTCCCCATTAAAATGGTCAGTTGCCAGATAATCAAATACAGGCTTCGTCCACGTATGTTTCATATAGCTTTTAGTACTGATTTGAAACTGTGCTGATTGAGTTTTTTGATTCATGTGTATTTAAAATTCATTCACTATGCTGACAAACCTTGCAAAGTATTTAACCTCGCAGACCTATTGATCAAGACGACCTTTCATGCGCTCAAGCCAAACCTTCCGAGATTGAGGCTTGACAAAGAGTGCCACAATTTCAGGATGAAGCTGTTTAATTTGTGCTTCAATTCTGTTGACACAAGCTTCTATATCATCTGACGTTAAATTATCTTTAAATTCAAGACTCAAAGATGCCAAAACTTGATGTGCACCCATCTGCTCTGTTAACACCCCATTGGCAGAATGCACTGCTGGATCTTGCTCTGCAACCATCAAGACATTATGCCTCAATTGTGGGTCAGCAGTTTCTCCCATGAGCAATCCTTTAGTCTCACGTGCAAGTAAAATTGCTGAAATAGCGAGTACAACCCCAATTAGAATTGATGCCAGACCATCAAGCATTGGCATATTCAGCGCGTGTGATAAATAGATACCGATCAGGGCAATAAACAGACCAATCAGCGCTGCTGAATCTTCAAATAACACGGTAAATGTCGTCGGATCTTTACTGCGTCGAAATGCTTCAAAATAGCCCTGTTTCCCTTTGATTTTACGAAATGCTTTCAATGCCACAAACCAAGAGGTCCCTTCACACAAAATCGCAATACCTAATACGATATAGTTAATCATCGGATTTTGCATTTCTTCGGGGTGATAAATATGACTAATCCCTTGATAAATCGACACGATCGCACCCAAAGCAAAGACCATCAACGCCACAATAAAAGCCCAAAAATACAGCTCTCGCCCATAGCCAAACGGATGGCGTGCATTTGCTGGCTGCTGCGATTTTTTCATACCGTAGAGCAGTAAGATTTCATTTAAAGTATCAACCACAGAGTGAATTGCTTCACTCAACATGGCCGAACTATTCGTGATATAGGCAGCGGCAAACTTCACCAGTGCAATCGCTAAATTGCCGAAGAGCGCTGCATATACCACGATTTTGTTAGATTCAGACATTTAAAATTGTCCTAAATTTATTTTTATCAAACAGATCTATTTGATTTTATAGCTCATTCCATAGTACTCAAACTGACTGTAGCTGTTGTTTGTTATTTTGTTGTTTTTACACCAACTGTCGATTGTTTCGACAATGCCATCATGTTCCATGTGAAACACGCTCTTTAGCGCAAAGGTATAGAAAAAAAAGGAAGCCGCAGCTTCCTTATAATTCTGTAGATGTACACGGTTCAACGTACTTTATTAAAATATTGCTCGCGCCACTCTTTCCAAAAGTACATCACAATACCAAACATCACGACCACGATTCCAACAAAGGCATTGGAGCTAATATATTCACTGTTCAACGTCGCTCCCAAAACCAATGCTATGACAGGTGTCATCACATTACTGAGTGACACCGTTGATGCGGCCAAACGTCTTATAAGCCAGAAGTAACACAGCATTGCCACAATGGATGACATGATCATGGTAAAGACAAATCCAATCATTGCACGGCCGCTTGGCAATTCGGTTGGAAAATGCTGCCAGATAAAAGGAATAATGAGCATCGATCCTAAAGCAGAAACAATCAGGGAACCGGTTGCCTGTGACATCGGCTTTAACGGTGCATTAATCTGCTTCACCCAAAAAATCGAACTGATATATGACACCATACTGATTAGCATCAGTACAACGCCAATTGGATTGACTTTGCTATCAGCAGAATCTGCAAAGACAAAAGTTAAACCACCCACTGCAACCGCCATGCCCAACCACTGCAAAGCGACCAATTTATGTGTTTTTAAAATTACATGGCCAATCAAACCGGCAATTAAGGGTGAAAAACCAAAAATCAGTGCCATTAAACCAGAGGTGAGATAATTGGCTGCCAGATAAATAAATAACTGTGCGCCAATCAAATTCAAACTCCCTGCCACATAACTTTTTAATGAGGTTTCATCAAACGGCAAAGGATCACGCATCAATTTCAACAAAAACAGCGCAATAATAGATGCACCGAAGTAACGGATAATCAACACCCACATCGGATGTATTTCCTGTACACTCCACACAATCGCGAGCGGCGTCGTCGCCCAAATCAGTACCAAAAGAGCATATATACTTGCCGTCAGCGGCAGTGAAGATTTCATTTCATTCTCAAATTTGATTGTTCTAACGACTTAACCTGAAACCCACTATTCAGATCTGGAACTACTCGTAAGACCATTAACTAATAAAGTTTAAGACCAATTATTGTTCTCCCCTTTATCAACTAAATTGGAGGCGGTATGAATGCCACCCGATCGTTTGGGGTATAAGGACTTCTCTTCAAACGATCAATAATCTCCCCTAGCCCCTCTTTAAAAAAGAGGGGGAACCATCCAAACGAAATCCATTCTTCACAAAGACTACTCCCTCCTTTGAAAAAGGAGGGCTGGGAGGATTAAAACCGTTGAATAGATCTATATAAGCTAAAACTGTATACATGGACTACAAAAATAGCTTTATAAGTGCGATGCTAAAACTAAAGACATAAAAAAACAGACCTACGTTACCGTAAGTCTGCTCATCTTAGACATTCAGCTTACTTTACAAGTTTACGTAAATCTTGGCTTAAATCTAAATATTTATCCGCTTCAAACGCTGCATTCTTGCTAATCAATTTTTTCAAATGACGCATCTCTTTTGCAGCATTCACCGTAATACCACCAACAATGACACCGTCAGTTACACCAAACAATACAAATGAAGACTCAGCCGCCAATTCAGGTTTAATTTCACCACGAACGATCCATTCGCTTGCAGCCATATCACCTACAAATTGATAGTTGATATTCAATTGATCTGTCCAGAACCACGCTGGATTTGGGGTTGGATGTTCAACACCCATTACATGACGAGCAAAGATACCTGCTTGCAAGTTCGCATTTTCCCAAGTTTCGACACGACGGTGGTTACCACAGTCACGAAGCTGAGTCGCAACGTCACCCGCTGCATAAATATCTGGATGCGAAGTTTGGCAGTTATCATTCACTTTAATGGCAAAATCAACGTCTAAACCTGCATCAACCGCAAGTTGAGCATTTGGCACAATACCAATACCATAGATCACTGCATCGGCACGAAGTTCTTCACCGCCTTCAAGCGTGATCAACACTTCTTCGCCATCAAGCTTACAGTTAGCAATAGAAGTCGAAAGACGAACATCTACACCTGCAAGACGTTGCTGTGCCAATAAGAATTCACTTAAAACACGTGGAGATGAACGACCCATGACCATCGGACCCATTTCAATCACGGTCACGATACAGTCTTTAGAACGTGCTGAAGAAGCAAGCTCAAGACCAATCACACCACCGCCGATCAATACAATACGGCGACCCGCTTGTAATACAGGCACCAATGCTTGTGAATCTTCAAGGTTACGTAAGGTATAAACGTGTTTACCCAAAGCATCGAAATTCGGTAAACGGCGTGCTGCACCACCGGTTGCTAGAAGCAACTTGTCAAATGCAACAATTTCGCCATTTTTCAGTTCAACTGTTTTCGCATCGCTATGGATTTTCACAACGCCATTGCCACGAATATGTTCAACACCGAGTTCTGCCAATTTTTCTTCTGACAGAATTTCGATTTTGGTCTCTTCAGGTTTTAGAATTACGTCTTTAGACAAAGGCGGACGTTCATAAGGAAGATGTGTTTCATCACCCACCAAAATGATTTTGCCTTCATACTTGTTCGCACGGAGTTCTAAAATGGCGCTAGCACCAGCTTGACCAGCTCCAACAATAACGATGGTTTCGATACCATTTTGGCTCATGGGTTTGTTCCTTATTTCAATTCTGCAGATACGATGCCGAAGCCCGCAATCCACTCACTAATATCTTCGTAGCAATGTGTTGTCATGTCGTATTCGCCCACTTCATGTAGTGCAGCAAAAGCAGCCATCCAAGAACGAACTTCTTGACCGCCACGACCGCCTTCAACACGAATTTCAGCTTCAGTCATCGCTTCAATGGCAGCAAAGTCAGCTTTGGCGAAAGTATCAAGCAATGCACGATCCCATTCTGGGTTTAAAGGCACTGCGACAGAAGTATCACCCGCTGCGAGTTTTTGACCGACAGCAATGATTTTGCCTTGACGTGTATTACGTGCCTCTTCAGTTGGATTACGACCTGCAATCAGGAACTCTTCCACTTCTGGTGGAACTGAACCCATTTGCGGCGTTGGTGGATCATGAGACAAACCACCTGTACCCAAAACAAGTACACGTTCATTCTCTAAGTTCAATGATTTAATGAACTGACCGACTGCACGACCCAAAGCGACTGTACGCTTGGTTGTTGGCATCGGCGCAGCTGCACCATTGATAAAAATTGGAATCGTTGGATAACGATCAAGCTTGCCACCACAAAGGAAATGTAATGGTTGAGTCACACCGTGGTCTGCCTGCATACGATAAGAGTATGCAACATCGACACCTTCATCCAATACGCGACGAACCAGACTGATTGCTGTTTCTTCAGGCACATTGATGTGGTCATTGTCTTTACCATAATCCCAATCACCTGCTGCTTTAGCACGAATACCGACGCAGAAAGATGGCATGAGGTCATAGAAGAAACCATTGAAATGGTCTGGACCAAAAGTAATGATCAATGTTGGATTATAGTCTTCGACTTCTTTAGCAAGTTTGGCAAAAGTTTCGCGAACTTTTTCCTCTTTGTATTTCTCTTGCGGAGAAGCAAATTCCATTAGGGGACTGTGCGATGCACAAATAAGTTTAACGGCCATGGGTGACTCCTAAACGGAAGGCAGCCAAGACGGCTGCCGAGTAAGTCCTTTACGTATTTGGCGAATTAAATCTCGTCAAAGAAGCCAGCACGTGGTTGACGTAAACCACGGATACCCAGACCACATTCAGCATTAATTAAAACACCAGTTAATGGGCGGTTGTTTTGACGAGAAGCCAATAACACGTATGAACCAGTCATATCTTCAGGTTCGGGTAAGAAATTGAGCGGCATGCCGCGTGCAATCTTCTCAGGATCACGTGCATCGAGTAGACCGAGGTTTTCTTGGCCTAAAGAAGCAGCACCTTTGATGTTTACATTCATACCCGACGGAGCAACAGCGTTCACTCGTACTTTAGGCGCAAGCTCATAGGCTAATTCTTTCATAATCCCAACGCCAGCATGCTTAGACGCTGTGTATACAGGGCCTCCGCCTGCCGAATACAGTGCTGAGTTAGACAAAGTAAATATGATAGAACCTTCCGAAGCTATCAATGCATCAAGTGCAGCTTTGGCACCTAAGATGAGAGATTTGGTGTTAATACCCATAATCTCATCAAAAGCTTTTTCCAGCTGTTCACCCGATGTATTGACGATATCTGCGTAATGATCCCAGATACCTGCGTTTCCGACGAAACAGTCAAGTTTGCCATAATGTTCTACAGTTGCTTGAACTGCACGAACATTATCCTCATAGCTGGCTACATCACCTGCGATCGCAAGCACGCGGTCACCAAAATGTTCTTTCAATGCATCAACTTTCGATTGAGAACGTTGAAGAACAGCAACTTTTGCACCTTCTTCTAAGAAACGTTCAACCAATGCCCAGCCTAAGCCTGAACCACCACCGGTAATAAGTGCAACTTCGCCTTGTAGCCAACCCATGATTACTCTCCTGCCATCTCTACGTATAAAGCACCATCTTCAACAATCACAGGGAATGTTTTGATAGGATCTGTTGCTGGTAAGCATAATGCTTGACCAGTTTTCAAACAGAATCGAGCCGAATGAAGTGGACATTCAACAGTGCCATCATCTTCAAGGTAACCTTCAGACATTGAAGCATTACCATGTGAACAACGGTCGTTCATCGCGAAAAATTCGCCATTGTTGTTGAATACTGCAAGCGCATCGATACCGTTAACGCCGCAATCTACTTTCAATGCTTCGCCTTCGTCTAATTCGTCAACTTGGCAAACAAAAATCTTATTCATTAGAAGAACACGCTCAGGTTATGTGAGTTGTAAGTCACCTGATCAAGGGTAATCTTACGGTTGAAGATTTCGAAACCTTGCTCAGTGTCGACTTTGCGGATCTTGTCGTGACGCTTACCACAGTAGATTGTTACATCTTTCTCTTTCTGGGTACGGTACAACAAGTACGTTACGTAAACGTCGAATTCGCCTTCAACTTCAGTCGCTTCAACAATCACATTAGACACCATGTGTGTTGTACGTGAAGGAGGTTCTTCAGCCCAAGCCATACCTGTCTCTAAACGAGCTACACGGCGTTCCAACAAATCTTTAGTATCGTTAAATACCCAAGTTGTTGGCGGCTCAATCGAGCGACGACGGTCACGTGTTTGCGCGTTTGGTGTTGTGCGTAACGTATAAGAAATATCTTCCGCTAATACAGCTAACCAATCGCGGAACTTCCAATCGTCAAGCAATTTTGCTTCACGATAAAGAAACTGACTAATTTGGTGATGGAGTTCTAAACTAATTTGACTCATTTCATAAGCTCCTTCTCATATTCGTCAGCCGCAGCTTCAACGTCTTCCCATTTTTCATGAATCAATAGGTCAGCCCAACGACGGTACATACCACGTGCAGCTGTTTCTGAGAAAATGTAGTTGGTGATACCAGGGATACCATCTTCACGTACTTTCTCGTTACCTTTACCCATTTCCATAATCAATTTGTTTTGACGGGCTTTATAACCACGTAAAACTTTTTGAATTTCAATCCAGTTCTCAGAGTCATCTTGCTCAAGGAAACCAGCAGGACCGAATGCACGTGTTGCAGAACGTTCGAATGCTTCTTTTACTTCTTGAGATGCTTCAGCGTCTGCAATACAGAATGCCCACACTTCAGTTTTATTTGGACCACGTGGGTGCCATACACGAAGCGTTGCAGTACCGTTCAACCAAGACAATGTTGGGAACATGGTGTTGTGACCAGCAAGACGAAGTGCACGTACTTCACCAAGACGCTCTTTCACTTCATCAAATGTTTCACGGAAGTAGTTCGCCACTTCACCGTCTACCCAAACGTTTGCATCTGGTTTTTCAGTAAAGAAGAAGCCTGAACCATGACCGCGTGAACCATATTGAATCGCGTCTTTCGCAGTTTCCCAAACAGGACGAGCGGTTTGTGCAGCACCTAATTTCTTAGATGATTCGTCATCTGGTTTTGCACCCAATACTTGGATCGCAGATGCGTGAGAGAACAATGCGTGGTATTGGTCAGATGCAAACTGTTCAGCTGCAAATTTCCAGTTACACTCGATTTCCCACTTGTGTACACCACCGATAATTTCTGTACCACCTGGACGACGGTCAAGAACACCATCTAAGTACCAAGCGATATCGCCCATGTATTCTTCTAGGTCAGGTGTAGTTTCATCCCAACAAGCGAATACTAAGCCTTTGTATGATTTAACACGGTTAACTTCAACAAGACCCCATTTCTCTTTGCAAGCACCGTGCGGGAACGCGCGGTCTTCAAGTGGGATATCTTTTAAAGAACCATCAATGCCGTAAGACCAGCCATGGTACGGGCAAGTAAATGCACGTGTATTACCACAGTCTGCGAAGCTCACACGCATAGAGCGGTGACGACATTGGTTTAAGAATGCTTTGATTGAGCCGTCTTTTTGGCGTGCAACGATGATTGGATCTTCACCCATGTAGGTATTGAAGAAATCGCCGGCTTTAGGAATTTGGCTCTCATGGCATAGGAATAACCATGTACGACCAAACACACGTTCTAATTCAAGTTCGTAAATGTCTGGATCGGTATAGATAGATGGCGTGATACGTCCATTTTGTGCATCGACTAAAGCATCGATTTCGCGCACATCAATTTTTCCACTCATGAAAAGCTCTCCTGTGACCATAAGGCACAAAGTAATAGACTCAACTTTTCAACGATGATGGATTTTAGAGCGATATTCGGGAAATATTTATTTTGTTTTAATTAAGAGATTTTATGGATTATTACGGTAGATTTTTTTTATAGCATTTTTTTTAAATTGCCGAGAACACCATTTATTTCGTGAATGGTAAAATAATCTTCACGCAATAGTTGTTTATAGATTATACTGAACGGACTTCTAAGTAAGACATTTTTTGGATTACTCCACGGGTTGATTATATGGAATTACGACACTTACGCTACTTTATTACTGTCGCTGAAGAACTCAATTTCAGTAAAGCTGCGTTAAAACTTTATACTGCTCAACCTTCTTTAAGCCAACAAATTAAAGATCTTGAAGAAGATGTCGGCGTAAAATTGTTGCACCGGACTAAACGTAAAGTTGAGCTCACAGAAGAAGGTGCCGTATTTCTAGAACAAGCACGTTTGACACTAGCTCAAGCAGACAAGGCCGTGGCGATGGCACGTCAGGTTTCACAAGCCAAGCAACAGATGCTGCGCATTGGTTTTGTCCCTGTCGCAGAGATGAAAATCTTCCCTTATGTACTACCTAATCTACGTGTTCAGAACCCAGAACTCAAAATTGAATTACTCAGTTTAAATAACCGTGATCAGATGAAATTACTGCAAAAAGGTGAACTGGACATCACTTTTACCCGCAATAACTTCCACAGCGACGAAATTGAAAGTCAGTTTGTACTGCGTGAACCGCTGATCTTTATTTTACCCAAAGATCACCCTTTAGCGAAGTACGAGCGCATTCCAGTTAAAGCATTGAATGGGATTGATTTTATCATTCCTGCACGTGAACAATCTGGCACGTTGCATGAAGCCATTTTGGACTTTGCTTCGACCCATGATATTCAATTTAATATCGTGCAAAAAGCCGACAATATCCTGTTTAACATTAACTCCATCGGCATGGGCTTAGGCTGCACGATCCTACCGGGATACATCGCGCCATTGACCATGAACAATACGGTGATTCGTCCTTTAGATGTCGAATTACCGTATCTAGACTTGTATGTAAGTTACCGAAAAACGGCGAGTTCTGTGGCTGTAGATAAATTCCTTGAACTGCTAACCAAAGTTTTTTATCTCGATATTAATCGCGAACAGCGTTAATTTTCGCCAAGTCATAATTTATAGATATAGCACCATTATTTTTAAAATGAATAATGGTGCTTTTTTTATGGCTAAAAAGTCGCTTTTTTAATCGTTTAAATGTTTTAATCGACGCATTTTATCTATCATGCATATCGACTTGATGGAAAATAACTTATAAATTTTAGTTTAGACATTGATAAAAATTGCTAAAAATTGCCGATTTACAACTTAAGTCTAATAAATAATTCCCCTTCCCCAACCATTCAGATGAGCTTATTTTATGCCTTTTTACTGATTTAGACCGTACACTGTCGACCCATTAATGAGAATAATACTCATTTAAAGTATTTCTTTCAAAAGATTTATATAAAAAAAAGGATGGCAAAACCATCCTTTTTTTGAATTTCATGTCAGTGACAAGAAATTACACACCACGCGCTTTTAAATAATCTTTAATCACGGTGTTGAATTCTTCTGCTTTTTCAACTTGTGACCAGTGACCACATTGGCTAAAGATATGCGCATCCGCATTTGGAACTGTGTTCAAAATATCCCACGTACGAGATACTGGAATCACCACGTCTTGTACACCGTGAATCAACAATACTGGCACAGTAATGTCTTTCATTTTTTCAAAATCTAATGGGAATTCGAAACGGTCACGGTCACGTGCGCCAACAACATCCATCAAACGGTTAGATGCATAGTCATTTGCAGCAGAAGCGAAACGTACTTTTACTAATTCATCAGTAATCAAGTCTTTGTTTACAACAAACATAGACAAGGTTTTCTTGATGCCTTCTTCGGTTAATACAGGGTTTGCATGTGCTTTAAGTGCTGCAGTTTGTTTAGCACCGCCTGTACCCATAGAAACGATACCCAATACACGTTCTGGATAGTCCAAAGCCATTTGGAATGCTAACCAGCCACCGAGTGAGTTACCCACTAACCAAGTTTTTTCAATACCTAGGGCATCTAACGTACGTACAGCGTGATCAACCCAAGCACGGATACCATAAGCAGTATTCGGTGCAACAACAGTTTGACCATAGCCAATCGTATCGATAGCGATACAACGAGCTTGTTCACCAATTTGTGGAAGGTTTAACCACCAGTTTGCCGCAGCAGATACACCTGTACCTGAACCGTGTAAAAATAGAATTGGGGTACCTTCACCCACTTCGTGGTAATGCGTTAATTCGCCTTCAGCAGTTTCAATCCATTTATCTTCTAAACCAAAGAATGAATCAGTTGTATAGTCAGGAATCTGAACAGTGCTCATACATGCTCCTCGTATTGCGTAGAGCTTATGTTTCAATCCATAACGGATTTAAACACAAGGGGGACTCTTTTGGATTTTGTGGTTTTTACAGTCTCATATTACCTGTTCAGCCACTGCTAACTGATACATATTTACGATCATAAACAATAAATAGACTATAATTTAAGTTGTTGTTTTTAAATGCATAACTCAAAAATATATCCATATAATCTTTGAGGTATTTCTTTTTTAAATAACCCAGCGAATAAAAAGGGAAGCAATGAATCCACTTCCCTCTTTTTTATCCTGAGAAATTAGAACTTATAGGTATAAGTTGTCGCGACACGGTACTCTTGCAAATCAGATTTCCAATCATAGTTGGCGTCGATATACATCGCTTGAAAACCTAAACCTTTCAACTTTCCTTCAGGTACGGTGTAGTTCACGATTAAGTTAAGCTCATCAGATTTTTGATCTTTCTTACCCGCAACTTCTGCATCAGAACCGGTAAAGTAAACCGCTGTAGCATTTAAGCCTTTCGCACCAAGTTCTGCAAAGTCATAACCATACGTAAAGCCCCATGACTTTTCATCCACATTGGTAAAGGTTGCTACACCCCAGTTGACTAAGTACGGTTGTGGCACCCATCCGCCTAGTGTTGGGAAGGCATTATCGCCAAACATTTGTTGATAGCCCACACCAAAGGTATGCGAACCGTAATTCACTTTCGCACCAACCGATAACGCTTGGTTATCAATTTCGCCATACAGTTTGTCACCCGAATCTGAGTTGTCAAAATAACGGATATGGCTATCCAGTTTGGCTTTGTCACCTAACTTGGTTTTATAGTTCGCGCCGACATATTGCTGTGTGTAAATGTCTTGAACATCAGCGTACCAATAGCTACCACCAATCTCAGGTGTAAATTGATGGTCAATACCCGCAATATACATACCATCAGAAGTTGGCCCAAGATCATAATGGCCCACGGTGCCATCTGGTAATCTTTTACCTGGAGCGAACATTGATAAATCACGGAATTGGTTGTCATAACGGTTATTGATCCCGTCAATGTATGCCAAAGTTAACTTAGTATCTTTAATCTCTTTCGATTCTAACCATGCACCGCTATAGGTTGTCATTAACTGACGTGATGGATCGAAAACCAACACTGGAGAAACCGGTAATAACTCACCCACTTTCAACTCAGTTTCAGATACTTTGGCTTTAAGGGTCACGCCCACTTTACCAAAGTTATCTTTTGATTCTTTACCATCGTGCGGCAAGATCCAGTCTGGGTTTTTATCACGTGCATTGAGTTTAAATGCATGTTGAACCAAAAGGTCAGCACCCACTTGAATACCTGCACCAATATCTTGATACCCTGACTTGGCATCCAAAGTCACACCCTGTGACCATGAACCCCAGTTACCCGCCGGATTTTCTTTAATTTGACGGTCTAAGTAGAAGTTTTTAAATTTCAATTGTACTTGGCTGTCGTCAACAAAGTCCGCATAAGTTGCAGATGTTCCTAATGTTGCTGTCGCAGCAAGAATTGCTATCCATAAATTTTGACGACGCATGGCTTATTCCCAGTGATCAAATTAAGCTATGACATCATCATGCTCAACAATACCTTGGAAAAAAATCCGACTACAGTATTAAGGTTTATCAGGCTTTTGTACGACTTGAACTTTGGAAGCTATTTCTGGTTATTTTCCTTAGAGATTAAAACAATAACTCCCTTTTATCATTTAGAACGGCTGATTAAATTAACCCCATGTTTTATTAACATAAAATTTAAAGTTTTTTATTTTTTGCAATTACATGCGCTGTATTAATTGCTTTTAAGTTTAAACAAAGTTTTTTACTGAGATTTATCCTTATTTGAGTTATAAAATTTAGCTATGACATGATATTTAATTTATATAATCATCAATAACTTAAAGTTAAATTTTACTACTATGGCTGCTCGAAATCAGCCATTGGTTCGTAAGACATTTCTTATTTCAATCCACTTTTCATGCCTCAAATCAATCTCAACATAATCTCAAGCCCATCTCAAACCAACACAGCCACTTCAGACATAAAAAAAGCGCCCATTTCGGGCGCTTTTTGATTTAAAGCAAATTAAGCATTGGCTTCTTTTGCTTTAGACATGGTCAAGGCCAAGTCTTCAATCATATCTTCCTGACCACCAACCGTACCACGACGACCAAGCTCAAGAAGAATTTCACGAGCAGACACGCCATATTTCGCTTCAGCACGTTTTGCGAACAATAGGAATGAAGAATACACACCTGCATAACCTAGAGTTGCTGCATCACGGTCAGCACGGATCGGTTGATGCATCATTGGTACAACCAATTCTTCAGCAACGTCCTGAACTTTGAACAAGTCTACGCCAGTGTCCATACCCATACGGTTGGCAACTGCAACAAATAGTTCTAGTGGTGTATTGCCTGCGCCTGCGCCTAGACCAGCAGATGCCAAGTCAACACGGATCGCACCCGCTTCAACAGCAGCGACAGAGTTTGCAACGCCCATACCCAAGTTGTGGTGACCATGGAAACCGAGTTCAATCTCTGAACCCAAGTTTGCACGTAAGATACCTACACGGTCAGTCACATCTTGAGGCAGCATGTAACCTGCAGAGTCTGTTACATAAATACAGTTTGCTCCGTAAGACACCATTTTTTGTGCTTCTTCAAGCAATTTTTCTGGCGTAGCCATGTGCGCCATCATCAAGAAGCCCACAGTGTCCATGCCGAGTTTACGCGCCGCCGTAATATGCTGTTCAGAAACGTCTGCTTCAGTTGAATGTGTTGCCACACGAATAGTAGAAACTCCAACATCATGTGCCATATGCAAATGATCAACCGTACCGATACCCGGAAGTAAAAGTGCAGACACTTTCGCTTGTTTTAGGTTTGGAATAACGGCTTTTAAGTATTCTTCATCAGTTGCTGCAGCAAAACCGTAGTTCACTGAGTTACCACCAAGACCGTCACCATGAGTAACTTCGATCAGCGGTACACCGGCATCATCAAGCGCAGTTGAAATAGCAATCATTTGCTCGATTGATGTTTGATGGCGCATTGGGTGCATACCATCACGTAAAGTCATATCGTGAATAATAACCTTAGACATGTGGCTACTCCTTAAGCTTCAACAGTGGATAAAACGCGTTCTGCAAACATTTCTGCAGTACGTGCAGCTGCCGCAGTCATAATGTCGAGGTTACCTGCATATTTAGGAAGATAATCACCTAAACCTTCAACTTCTAAGAAGATTGAAACACGGTTACCGTCAAATACAGGACCATTTACAAGTTTGTAACCTGGTACATATTTTTGAACTTCAAGAATCATCGCATGTACAGATTCAGTGATTGCTGCTTGATCTGGTTCACCTTCAACAAGACAGTGAACAGTATCACGCATCATCAGTGGTGGCTCAGCAGGGTTAATGATGATGATCGCTTTACCTTGTTTCGCACCGCCCACTTTTTCAATAGCGCCAGCAGTCGTACGAGTAAATTCATCAATGTTTTTACGTGTACCTGGACCCACAGATTTTGTTGATACTGTTGCAATGATTTCGCCATATTCAACAGGCTGAACTCGTGAAATCGCAGCCACCATAGGAATTGTTGCCTGACCACCACATGTCACCATGTTGACGTTCGGAACTTCACCTGCGTCCAATAACGCTTCTAAGTTTACTGGTGGTACGCAGAATGGACCGATTGCAGCAGGTGTTAAGTCAATCATTAACACGCCAAGTTCATTTAATTTGCGGCTGTTTTCAGCATGAACATAAGCAGAAGTTGCATCAAATGCGATTTTAATGTCGTCTTCAATTACGTGTGGAAGTAAACCATCTACGCCTTCAGCAGTGGTTTTTAAACCCATTTTAGCAGCGCGAGCCAAACCTTCAGACGTCGGGTCAATACCAACCATCCATACTGGTTCTAAAAATTCGCTGCGTTGAAGTTTGTAAAGCAAGTCAGTACCAATGTTCCCTGGACCGATCAATGCACATTTAATCTTTTTCATGAATGTGTACTCTTAAAAATTCCGTAAAACCCAAGCTTATTTCGCTGCAAATGCTGCAGTCACAGAACCAAAGCCTTCAATTTCAACTTTGAATTCATCACCAGGGTTTGCCACAACCATTGGGCCTAAAGCACCGGTCAATACGATGTCACCTGCAAGCAATGGACGACCACGACGAACCATTTCATCAGCCAACCACACTGCTGCATTTAATGGGTTAGAAAGACATGCTTTACCCACACCTTGTGAAACCACTTCTTCACCACGCGTCATGACCATTTTGCAATTTACAAGGTCAAGATCTGCAAGTTTTACAGGCTTAGAACCCAGTACAAAACCTGCTGAAGATGCGTTATCTGCCACAGTATCAATCAACGAGATTTTCCAGTTTTCGATACGGCTATCAACCACTTCAATAGCAGGCAGTGCATATTCAGTTGCACTAATAATGTCTGCATAGGTGTGTTTTTCTTTGGTCAAGTCTTGGTTAATCACCAAAGCAATTTCTGCTTCAACTTTTGGCTGAATCAATAAACCAGCAGGGATTTCTTCACCATCGCCATACGCCATGTCAGCAAACAACATACCGAAGTCAGGTTGATCAACACCTAACTGCGCTTGTACAACTTTTGAAGTTAAGCCAATTTTACGACCTACAAGGCGACGACCTTCTGCCACCGCACGTTTGGTATTCACTTCTTGAACGGCATAAGCAATATCTACATCAGCACTTTCACCACCAAGTTGTGGACGGATCGGTGCAATCGCAGCCTGATTTACTTCCGCATCGCGTAATGCTTGCGCAACTGATTCAACAACAGCAGAATTCGACATCAATGTTTCCTTAAACTGCAAAAATTGGATGCACAACGTGTTTCATCACCATCAAAATCAAAGTGATGAAAGTCATGTCAGGATTCGCCTAAAGCATTTCACTTGACATACTACACGTTATGTTTAGATGCATTTAGCATCGAGATTTTATAAAGTGAATACCAATACTTATTTTATTTATGACTATAGCTATTAGCTATAAATTAATCATTATTTATTATTAATATTCAAAAACTTAAGTCAAAATAATTAAATAAAATTCACTATTTTTTTCGCCCTTAAATCTGAATCTCTACTAAAAAACTTGGCTTATACGACTAAAAGATAAGATTAAAAGGTTATTTTAGCGTCAGGCCAGCTTTTACACATAGGTGTTCAATTTCATCTGATTTAGTTTAATAAATTGAAAATTTAAAAATAAATCAATAAACAACAATAAGATAAAACCAAAAATTCAAACAAAAAATCTATTCCAGCTTGTGGTAAAAGGCCAAATAGTTGCGCTCAACTTTTTAAGGTAAATTTGCTAGAAGACTGCTTGTTATTGTAGAAAAATCTAGTGTTATTACTTTTTTAAATAATTGAATTTACTGATTTCAACAAGTAGAGCTTGCATTACTATTCATTTGGTAACAAAAAAGGTGAAAACAAATTTCACCCTTTTACTCGTTTGTATCTAAAACTATACAGCTAGACGTAATTTCACGTGTTCTAGGAGAAATTCAGTCAAATCACCTACGCTATGTGCAATATGTAAGGGTTGAAAATACTGGAGTGTTTCTACAGTATGCACTCCATAGCTCACGCCTACACGCGGCATCTGAATATTCAGTGCCATTTCCAAGTCATACGACGTATCACCGACCATAATGGCTTGATCGGCACGTAGTCCTGTTTCCGCCAAAATTTCTGCCAACATCAACGGATCTGGCTTAGATTTGGTTTCACTGGCTGCACGGGTCGCACGAAACAACTCATGACTTTGCGTTTGAGCCAAGACACGGTCTAGACCTTTACGACTTTTTCCTGTTGCAACAGCCAATTGTAGACCGGCATCGCGTAATTCCTGCAACATATCCGCGACACCATCAAACCACATATCCCCTTTGGAATGGGCCACATAGTGATCGGCATAACTTTGCAAAATTTCGCTGTGCAATTCAGGAACCGTCGGAAATAACCGCTGTGCGACTTCCGGCAGACCTAAACCAATAATACTTTTCGCATCAGCATCGGTCAGCGGCTGTGAATATTGATCTGCTGCAAATTTTAAACTCGCTACAATTTGACCCACAGAATCAAATAAAGTGCCATCCCAATCGAAAATGACTAGTTTTACAGCTGAGTTCATACGTTTTCCTAGATTTGATTCAGTGTTTGGTAATTCAGATTCTGGAGTGCATCAATTTATTTACCTCACCCCGGCCCTCTCCTTAAAGGAGAGGGAGAAAGAAAACTTACGAAGCAGTCCTGCTCAGGGGGGAGAAGTCTAATATTTAAAACTTACTCGTCATCTTCTGAAGACTTCACCACTTTGTCGGCTTTTTGCGCGCGTAGCTGCGCCACAAGGCTTTGCATATCTTCTGGCAATGGCGCTTCAATGGTTTGGTAACCCGGAATTTCTAAACGCATAGCATGCAGACATAAACGACGTGGCTTGGGACCACGGTATTCAGTTTCATGACCATATTTTTCATCGCCCACCAATGGATGACCAATACTTAAACCATGTACACGGATCTGATGGGTACGGCCCGAAAGTGGAGACGCATACACCAATGTGGCATGCATAAAACGTTCTTTCACGTTCCACAGCGTCTTCGACTCTTTACCTTCTTTAGGTGATACACGTACACGACGCTCGCCATTCGCCAGTTCATAACGATGCAAAGGCTGATCAATGAGCTGCTTATCCAAACTCACCACGCCTTTCACCACAGCAGCATAAGTTTTTTGGATTTTGTGCTCACGTAACATGTCTTGCAGGCTTTTTAACACACTACGTTTTTTCGAAATCATCACCAAACCAGAAGTGTCGCGGTCAATTCGGTGAATCAGCTCAAGGTATTTCTTCCCTGTTGCGGCACGTAAGCCTTCGATCAAACCATACGCCACACCACTACCGCCGTGAACAGCAATACCAGAAGGTTTGTTTACCACCATTAAGCCTTCATCTTCGTACACCACACGGCTCAGTAAACTTTGTGCCACTTTGTCCGATACGGGAACCGCAGACTCATCTTTTTGCTCATAACGAATTGGAGCAACTCGAACTTGGTCACCAATATTGAGTTTGGTTTCCGCTTTGACGCGTTTTTTATTGACGCGAACTTGGCTTTCACGAATCAGACGATAAATGCGACTTTTAGGCACACCTTTCAGACGACTAAACAGGAAATTATCAATACGTTGACCCGCCTGATGCTCGTCCACTTCAAACCAGGTGACGCTTTGCCATTCTTGCGTAGAATTCATACAGTTACTGTGACCTAAAAAAATACTAAAATTGATTAAAAACTGATCATTCAAGCTATACTTTTCGCAAGAAACATAAGCTTAGCCCATAGGCAGATGATGCAAGGTTTGATATAGTCAGCGCACGGAAACCACCGTAACTGAGTAAAAGTTGATTCATTTCAGTATTTACTGTCATTGAACTTTCAAGCAATTACTCATTTAGCTCGGAAAGGTCCCAAAAGAATTATGCCGACGCCGAAGGCTTATTATATCGGCAAAACTGCAAACTGTTGCGTTTAATTGTGCCGTAGGTACATAAAACAGTTTGCCCCAAAAAAATATGTGCCAACCAAGGTTGGTTTTTAAACGTAAACTGATACACATCAGACCAGTCGCTCCCTGGAAATCGTGTTCAGGCCACAACGTTTGATGCATTGGATCTGCACAGTTTGTAAAGGTACGATGATAATTCCGTATCAAGACGCTCTATCAGATATGAATGGATGCTCTTCGAGCAATGTGACAGTGAAAGTTACTCACATCCAATGCACCGTTTGTCCGCCAGTGAAACGCGTTCAGGTGACTTTAATCGTTTAAAAGATTGAAGCCGTATTGCCATCATCAATACGTGAATCAAAAACCGTTGCCCGCCCAAAGAAGGTCGGTACACATGCACAGATGATGTTTTTCGATCTGTGCAACTTGATCCATGCTATCTGATGCTCGCTACGAGTCAGGCGATGTTCTTCTGTGTATCACTATTAGGTGTTACACCCATGAAACGTATGTTGATTAATGCAACACATGCCGAAGAAATTCGCGTTGCACTTGTCACTGGTCAGCGTCTTTACGATTTTGACTTAGAGAATCGTACCCGTGAACAAAAAAAATCGAATATCTATAAAGGTCATGTGACCCGCGTAGAACCTTCATTAGAAGCTGTATTTGTTGAATACGGTGCAGGTCGTCAAGGCTTCTTGTCGATGCGCGAAATTGCCAATTCTTATTACAAAGCAGATCCTCGCCAAACTTCAAACATCCGCGAATTGATCACTGAAGGCACTGAACTTTTGGTTCAAGTGGAAAAAGAAGAACGTGGTAATAAAGGTGCTGCCCTTTCTACATTTATCTCACTTGCTGGTCGTTATTTGGTATTGATGCCAAACAACCCGAAAGGTGGCGGTATTAGCCGTCAAATTTCAGGTTCAGTTCGTGAAGAATTGAAAGAAATGTTGGCGTCTTTAAATGTCCCTCGTGGCATGAGCGTAATTGTACGTACTGCAGGTATTGGTCGTTCTCAAGAAGAACTGCAACTTGACCTGCAACACTTGCTTGACCTTTGGGCACAAATCCAAAGCACATCAAGTTCAGGTCCATCACCAATGTTGGTTCACCAAGAAGCCGGTGTGGTTACACGTGCGATTCGTGACTATTTACGTGATGATGTTGCTGAAATTCTGATTGACTCTGAGCAAGCGTATAACGAAGCATATAACTTTGTTAAAGCTGTGATGCCACGTCAAATCGACAAATTAAAAACTTATACTTTAAATGAACCGTTATTTGCTCATTTTGGTATCGAAAGTCAAATCCAAACGGCCTATGAGCGTGAAGTAAAACTTCCTTCTGGTGGTTCAATTGTGATTGACCAAACTGAAGCATTGGTTTCAATTGATATTAACTCTGCAAAATCAACACGTGGTAGCGACGTAGAAGATACAGCGCTAAATACCAATCTTGAAGCAGCAGAAGAAATTGCTCGCCAATTACGTTTACGTGATATCGGTGGTTTGGTTGTGATCGACTTCATCGACATGACCAAAGACCGTAACCAACGTATGGTTGAAGCTAAACTTCGTGAAGCAACACAAAGTGACCGTGCGCGTATCCAATTCGGTCAATTGTCACGCTTTGGTTTGATGGAAATGAGCCGTCAACGCTTACGTCCATCGCTTGAAGAAGCCACTGGTTATGTATGCCCACGCTGTCATGGTACAGGTATGGTACGTGACCTACGCTCTTTATCACTTTCGATTATGCGTAAAGTGGAAGAGATTGCGCTACGCGAACGTCATGGTGAAGTTCAAGTTGAAGTGCCTGTTGAAATTGCTGCATTCCTATTGAATGAAAAGCGTCACAGCCTTGTATATCTTGAGCAAACTTCAAATGTTCGTGTGACTGTACTTCCACACCCTCACCTAGAAACACCACATTACGAAATTTCGTATAACCCTGAAGGTTTTGCACCGACAAGTTATGAACGCACTGAAGCAACACGTTCTAGCGAAAAAGAATTGGGTTACGAAGCATCTGAGTGGCACTTAGGTGAAGAACAGGCCGCTGCTGCTCAGCAACAAGCACCTGTACAACAACAAGAAAAAGGCCACAAAAAGAATAAGCAACAACCTGTTGCTGCTCAACAAGCACCTGCACAAGTTGCAGCTCCTGCTGCATCATCTAGTCCATGTGCATGGTTAGAAAACTTATTTGTTCAAAAACAAGCTGCAACCGTTGACCAGTCGCGTACTGCAAACAATGCTGCTGCTGCAATTGAACAAATGGTGAATGGCGGTGCTGCAAGCCGTGGCCAGTTTGGTCAAATTACCCCTGCATCGGCAGCGCCTGTTGTTGTCGTAGACAATAATGCTTACCTTGCGCCTTCTTCTGTTGTGCACAAACAAGAACGTGACAGCCATTCAGAAAAAGCTGACCGTGAAGAAAAACGTCACAACAAAAAGCGCACTAAGCATAAAGAACCACGTGAACAAGAAGCTCAACCGCATCAAGTTCATGAAGAAGTGTTACAACCTTCACGTCAAGATCGTCAAGAGCAGCGCAATAACGAAGCACGTCAAAACGAACGCCAAGAGCAACGTTCTGAACGTCAAGAACCGCGCCAAGACAACCGTCAAGACCAACGTGAAAACCGTCGTAACTCACGCCGTCAACATAACAACGAACAAGTGCAGCAAGATGTTCAAAACAATGAACAACCGCAGTCTGTTCCACGTCGTGACCGCAACAACCAACAACGTCCAAATCGCCCAAATCGCCACCGCGATCAAAGCGTATTGAACGAGCAAGTGATTGCTCAGGAAGTTGCAACTGAGCAACAATCTGAAAACCGCAATCAACGTCAACCTAAAGTTGAAGTTGTTGATGCACCACGTCAAGACGTGATACCAACAGCACTTGTAGTAAATGTTGATCAAGCTCAAAGCGAAATCGTAGCGCTAAATACTGCCCCAGCAGTTGAAAAACCTGTAGAAACCCCAGTAGTCCAAAAAGCCGCTGTCGTTGAAGCAGAAAAAGTGGAAAAACCTGCGACTGAAACAAAAGAAGTAGGACATAAACCACAGCATGCTCAGCAAAAACCGTCTCGTGCAAGCAATGACCCACGTCAACGCCGCCGCGAACAACGTGCAGCTCGCGCTCAACAAGCACAGGCTCCGAAAATTTCGCCATCTCAAGTGCCGACACTGGGTCAATACACTGTAAGCAGCTTGATTAAGCATGTATACGGTGAAGACTGCTCAGTACTGATTGAGCAATTTGGCTTAATTCCAACATTCAACCGTGCATTGCAAAAATTCACGGAAGAATATGCCGCGACTTTGACTGCACCTGCAGCTGAAGCAGCTGTAGAGAAAAAGCCTGTCACTCGTGATGTTCAAGTTACAAAAGCTGCACCTGAAGCTGAACCAGCGCCAATGTTGGATTTGACACCACCAAAGCCTGTGTCAGATAAACGTGTTGCTAATGACCCACGTGAGCGTCGTCGCCTTGCTAAACTTGCCGCTGAACAAGCGAAACAAGACCAAGCAAAAGCACATGCTGAGGTGGAAGCTACGCCTGTCGCAGACACTACTATTGAGGCGCCTGTAGTTGCAGAAGCTAAAGCTGCTACAGTTGAAGCCAATGTATCCGACGTTGCAAGTCAAACTGAAGCACCTGAACCCGTTCAAGCTGAAGTACTGACACCCGTTCAAGCTGAACTGGATGTGAGTGCGCAGCCTGAAAAGACGGAAGAAGTGTCTGAAGCTCCTACTAAACCAGTAGAAGAAAAAGCTCAAGCCGTTGAGGCGGAAAAGAAAGTTGAGGTTCCTGTAGACGAAAACTCGGCCGCTGAAGGTGAAAAACCTGCACGCCCTCGTCGTCCTCGCGGTCGTCCACCGAAAAAAGCAAACACCGCAACTGAGCAGTAATTTGCTATTTTGCAGGTGAATAAAAAAATCCAGTCATTTCGGTGACTGGTTTTTTTTTGATACTTTTGTCAAATTAGGTTGATTGCACTAGATCGAAACGATTAAAAGACAATTGTAGAATTTGCTGCAAATTTCATTGCAAAGAAATAGACCGTATCGGATTACGAAAAATAAATAGGATTCACATGAGCCAAACTACACAACACGACCTTATTGGGATTGCTGATGTTGCAGCAAAAATTCCCGCGTTCATTAGCAAAGTACCCAACCTGTTGAGTGGTCTAAAGCAAGCCTATTTACGTACCCCAAATACTTCCGCAGGCTTGGGAATTGCATTTGAAAAAGCCGTAAAGCGTAATCCCAAGGGTTATGCACTTTATTTTGAAGAGCAAAAATATACCTATAACGAATTAAATGAATGGGCCAATCAAATTGGTCACTATTACCTTGCACTCGGTGCAAAAAAAGGTGATGTGATTGCAGTGATGATCGAAAACCGATCTGAACTCGTGGCAACCATCGTGGCTTTAGCCAAAATTGGCGTCACCAGTGCTTTGGTCAATACATCACAAGTCGGCAAAGTCCTGACACACAGCATCAACTTAGTGAACCCAATTGCGGTAATTGTGGGCGAAGAATGCCGTCAAGCTGTAGAAGAGATTCGTGATGATCTCAGTGTAGCTGCAGATCGTTTACATTGGTTCGCAGATCAAGCCACTCGTGTAGATGCTGGTCAAGCACCGAAAGGCTTCTTAAACCTTGCAGAAGCGATTGATGAATTTCCAAAATTCAACACACCCACCACTGCAAGTGTAAAAGGCAAAGACGGCCTATTTTATATCTACACCTCTGGGACAACAGGCTTACCTAAAGCGGTGATTTTCACCAACAGCCGTTGGACTTTGGCTTATGGAACATATGGTCACGTCCTTAATCTGAATAAAGATGATGTGATGTACGTAACTTTGCCGCTCTATCACGCTACAGGCACTGTAGTTTGTTGGTGTGGGGTGATTGCCGGTAGCGCCACCCTTGCCCTGCGTCGCAAGTTCTCGACCTCTTCATTTTGGAAAGATGTACAAAAATTTGATGCATCAGCCATTGGCTATGTGGGCGAGCTTTGCCGCTATTTGATGGATGCTCCACATTCAGACCTTGAAAAAGGCCATCGTGTGAAAAAAATGATTGGTAACGGCATGCGACCAAACATTTGGGATAAGTTTAAAGAACGCTTTGGGGTCGAAGAAGTCCTTGAACTCTATGCTTCAAGTGAAGGCAACGTCGGCTTTAGTAATGTGTTTAACTTCGACAATACCGTTGGTTTTTCACCAACGCCTTATGCGATTATTCAGTTTGATAAAGAAAAAAATGAAGCTGTACATGATGCTAAAGGTCGCTGCATTAAAGTTAAAAAAGGCGAAGTTGGCTTACTCATCGGTAAAATTACCCGTCGCTCACCTTTCGATGGCTATACCGACACGGAAAAAAACAAATCCGTCATTATGAAAGATGTATTCAAGCATGGTGATTCATACTTCAACACTGGCGACTTGGTTCGTGACATTGGCTTCCGCCATGCACAATTTGTCGACCGTCTAGGTGATACTTTCCGCTGGAAAGGTGAAAACGTTTCAACCACTGAAGTTGAAAATATGGTGAGTGAGTACGATAAAATTGCTGAAGCTGTGGTTTATGGCGTAGAAATTCCAGATACAAATGGCCGTGCAGGTATGGCTGCCATCACGCTCACCGACGGTGCCGAACTCAACGAACAAGATTGTAGTGAAATGGTTCTACAATTTAAAAAATGCTTACCAGCTTATGCCGTGCCAGTATTTTTACGTGTACAGAAAAAAGTCGAAACCACAGGCACATTTAAATACCAAAAAAACAAGCTGAAAGAACAAGCTTTTGATCCTCAGCAAACTGATGAACGTTTATTGGTATTGCTGCCAAATGCAACTGCTTACTGTGATTTAACTCCTGAAATTTATGCCAATATTCAGGCATATAAATACCGTTTTTAAGCAAATAGCGCTCATTTTAGCGACAGATATCCGCTAAAATGAGCTACTTTGTTGTATTTATAATCAAACACAAGCAAGTTTATGATTTTTTACTTGCGCTTGAAGCAGATCTTGCTACAATACGCACCATCAAGCGAAATGGGTCGTTAGCTCAGTTGGTAGAGCAGTAGACTTTTAATCTATTGGTCCCGCGTTCGAGTCGCGGACGACCCACCATTTCCTTCGATACCACAAGATGGGTCGTTAGCTCAGTTGGTAGAGCAGTAGACTTTTAATCTATTGGTCCCGCGTTCGAGTCGCGGACGACCCACCATCTTTCTAAAATGCCAGTTTTAGATTACAATCTTGTGCATACCCCCTAAGGGTCGTTAGCTCAGTTGGTAGAGCAGTAGACTTTTAATCTATTGGTCCCGCGTTCGAGTCGCGGACGACCCACCATTCTTTCTTAGGGCTTCTTTCTTCCGGCAGTTGAAGAAAAAGAAACCTGCAGGTTCCGACCAAGACAAACCATCACCATTACTGGTTTTGATTCGCCATTCTCGAAATTTTGCTATAGCGATGTTGCGAAGTATCATTCTTGTCTTGCTAGATGAAGTATTTGACCTGAAAAATTTTAGATAACAAATATTCCCTAGTATTCAAAACTACGCGCTTCGTTTATCTTGCTAAAATTTTAAAATGCTCTTTTAAAATTTTCTCAGGGTTGTTAGCTCAGTTGGTAGAGCAGTAGACTCTTAATCTATTGGTCGTGGGTTCGAACCCCACACAACCCACCAATTCTATATCGTATTAATAATTCAATTTTTTTTAGCTAATTCCATTCGATTAGCCAAGAACTACGAATTTCACGCCGACACTCAAACGCAATTTATAATTTTATTTACTTCATTCGCAGTATTTAATTTGGGTCTTTCACCAAGGTATAGGCATGTTGAGGCTGAGGATAGCCTTTAGAAAATAATTCCTGATTTCGGTCGACTTCACCTTGACGAATTTTGTCTAAATCCATGGTGATTTTATTTTCATTAATCACATGATAATAGAAATTCACGCCTTCTTTTCGATGAACCACCAGCTCGGTATGTGCTTCATTAACACTCCACGTATCCTTACGGTATTTCACATTAATGCCTGGCGTATTGGTTTTTTCAGCAAACACTTTACCAATTTGAATAATACTGCGGTGTACCGTGCCATCTGGCAATAAGTTAAGAATGAACTCCGCATCGCCTTCTGGGCATGGAATAAAACTGTCATCGCATTTTACTTTGGCATGAAAACGTCCAATAAAAATTTTGGCATGTTCAGGAACAGGAGCTGACTTTAATTCATCATCATTCGGCAATGTCGCCTGCCCTGCCACTTGGGTTAATTTTTTTCCATGATCTTGCTTCGCTTGAACTTCCGATGCGACAGTTGATGCTGAACTTTCACCCTTATCCGCTGCGGGTTGATGCGTTGGACTACAACCAATAAAAGAGAGGCTGAACACTCCTGCAAACACTGAAAGATATGCAAATTTCATCAAAAAAGGTGAAGCCGATGTTTTCATATAATGTGCCAAGACCAATCATTCATTGGTTTTTTCAGTTCTTGCTGACTTAATATTGTAATCAAATAATCAACGCTGTATACATATATTTGCGATATATGTTAATCATATCTCATTGTTATCGTTGATATTTAATTAATACTCAAGCTATTTTAAAGGCAAACTAATCAAACCAATTCTTCAAATTACATAACTTTACTTAATTTTTTTCTGCACCCTTTAAATCGCAAAGCTTGTCACCATTTCTATAATATGAATTTGGAAATATTCAAATTTATTCTTTTTTGAAGGAGACCTGAATGGCCAATGTTGGTTTATATCGCTCAAACCGCTCTAACATGATTGCTGGTGTGATGGGGGGTATTGCTGAACGTTTTGGTTGGAACGCAAATTTACTGCGTATTATTTTTATCTTTGTATCATGCTTAAGCGCAGCCTTTCCCGGTATTTTGGTGTACTTGGTTTTATGGTTAGTCATGCCTAAAGCACAAGATAACTTTTTCCGTACCAATGGCTATTCAGACCCTATTCGTACTGTGAATGATGATAGACGTTAAAATCCTTTGACCCAGTTTGGTCGCTACGGTTTCTCCCCCAAGATTCCGTAGCTTTTTTTTGCCTACATATTGGCAAAACCATATTTAAGGCTGATGAATTTAAATCAAAGTTTAAGGCTTAAGATTTTGTTTGCTGATTTAGCTGTTGATATAACGCGGCGATCATATCAGCACGGCTAATCATTCCCACCAACCGTTTTTGCTCAACGACTGGAATATAATTAAAAGATCTTTCCACAAAATACGGCACCAAATCTTCAATCGGTTGATCTGGCTGCACGGTCACCACTTTGGGATTCATAATTTGATAAACGTGATTTTCCCAACTGGCTTTGGGGTCTGCGGCACGTTTAAACCATTCCACTACATCATATAAAGCCAAATTTCCCACCAAGCGATCCAAATCACTCACCACTGGCAAACTCATCAAATTGACTTGTTTAAACTTTTCCAATGCTGACTGAATATCATCTTCTGCACGCAAGCTAATCACTTGCTGGCTCATGAGATCACGACAATGAAACTGGCTTAGACCACGACGACTAGCTAACTGCTGTGCTTCTAAAATGATTTTTTGTAGGTCGTATTCACTGATATCGAGTAACTGACTTTGCTGTTCTAAGACTTGCTGAATATCCGCAGGTTGAATCGACACTTTTTGTGTCGGTGTTGGATCTGTCGTCCGTGTATTAACTTGTGATTTTTGTGGATACTGCTTACCTAGTAATCGGTTATAAATAATAGCAACCACCATCAAGAGGACCGAATTTAAAAGGACTGGATAAAAAAGAAAGGCGTAGCCTAAATCATGGACAGCCTCGCCGCCTAATACCGCGGTAATCGCTACTGCCCCACTCGGTGGATGCAATGAGTCCGTGGTCATCATTAAGATAATCGCTAATGCAACTGCGATACTAAAAGCTTCGGTTAAATTAGGAATATACATCGCACAAGTCACGCCAATCAAAGCCGCAAGACTATTACCGACCACCATATTCCACGGCTGTGCCAAAGGACTAGCAGGTACAGCAAAGAGCAGCACAGACGATGCGCCCATCGGGGCGATATACCATGCATTTAAGTCACCTAGCGCTAACCAACTAATCAGCGAAGAAATACTCAAGCCAAGCAAAGCACCTACCCCACATAGGATGCGATCTTTTAATGGTAAAACTTTAAAGTTGGGTTTAAGTGTATTAAGCCAAGCTGATTTTGCGTGAAACACGATATGCCTGATTGATTATTCGAACAGATGGGCGATTATAAAACGAAGTCTCTTATAAGATGTATTTATTTTATACCTTTATCTTATAAAATTTTCTACTGAACAATATCTAATCCAAATTAAAGCCGAAAGAACTGAATAATGCTCACGAGTCAATCACCTGCTCATCTCTCTTATTTCATTAACGTTTTACAACAAAACCTAGACAGGCTAGCTGTTTAAAATTCCCTATAGTCAAAAGACCTATAAAAATATTTGAAAAAAGGATGTTCTGAATGAATAAAAATATCTTCGCAATGTGTGCCCTCTGTATGCTTGGCTTGGGTTTATCGGCCTGCTCCAAAGAACCTCAACAAGCCAATCCGCCAGCCAATGATAATACACCTCAAGAAATGGCCCCAGCTGAAACTGCAAAAAATGGGGATGATCTTATTCGAGAACCAGCACCACAAGTTGAAGCACCAGCGCCTCAACCCACTTTAGCTGAAATCCCCATGAGTAAAGGCACTTTAGGTTTACAAAGCGTCAAGGTGATTGGAAAAATTTTAACCGTAAAAGTGATAGCTCAACCTAACCCTGCCCCAAATGGAAACACTGAATTTATGAGCACATCCATCAATTTGGAACAAACCAATTATATTGATGATGACACAGCCAAAAAAGTAGGACTGCTGCAAGATGATGCTGGCATTTGGATGGCAGCACCTTTAAATGCAACAAATAAAGCTATCCAAAAAGCCAGTTATGAACCTATTTTACTCACCTTTAAATTCCCTGCGCCGCCTGAAAGCACCAAGACCATTAGCATCAATTTAGGTAATGCAGGTTCTTTTGACGGCATACCGGTTGAACGCTAATGAGAACATTACTGTATAGCGCAAGTTTGAGCTTATTGATTGCAGGATGTGTAGATTCCAAAACTGATCCACCGCAGACTGAACAGAACGTCGCAGAAATAGACAACACTCAGACTGTGCCAGAACAGCAGCCGAAGCCATCTGAACCAAGTCAACCTCAGGCAGAAGCCAGTAATTTATCGGCTGTCGGTTCAGATTTAAGTGCCAATCATAATGAATTTAATATTCAGGTGAATTTAAGTTCGGATGTGCTGTTTGATTTTGGCAAAGCCAATTTAAAACCCGAAGCTGAACCTGAGTTACAGCAAGCAGCCCAGACCTTAAAAAGCAAAGGTAAAGGCATTATTGCCATTGTCGGCCATACCGATAATATTGGTTCAGATGCCGCCAACCAAAAACTGTCGTTACAACGGGCTGAAGCGGTGCGTGATTATTTTAAAGCCCAAGGTATTGATTTAAATTATCAAATCAGCGGGATGGGAGAAAGTCAGCCGCTTAAACCGAATACCCTATCTAATGGTGAGGACAATCCTGAAGGTCGTCAGAAAAATCGACGGGTTGAAATTGTAATTAATAAAACCAAAAGCTTATCTGAGTCATAAAGCCTTGATAAAAATGAGTCTAAACGACTCATTTTTTATTTTACGACTAAATTTTTAGTGGTGAATTTTGATTCTTTTTTTGAGAATATCTCTAAACGATAGACGCGCCAAAGTCATATAGCAAACGTTCATTGAGCGGCGATATTTTTTATTCGATTTTCGTATGCTGTACCAAGCCACCTAAGTTGCAAAAGACGTTATAAAAGACCGATTACCCTGTTGGTTATTTGGGATTTTTTTGAAAATTACAGGCTGAATTTTCTTAAAAGATATTGATTTTATCTATCAAATTTAATCGATTACGCATCCGATACTTAATACATAGCGTGAGCTGCCCTGCACTTCTGTAACCTCATGCCGATACAAATCCGGTCTAAATAATTTAACTCTTGGTAAATCAATGATGCTTCGCTCACATATAAATTCACCACCTGCTTTCGATTTTTTAATCACGATATTCAACCTAAAATGCTGCCCATATTGTACAGAGTCTTGACGTGGTGGAATCATTGAACCCACAGGAAAACGAAGAAAATAGGCATCACATTTAAGTCCTAAATGGTTTTGTAATAACAACATTTTATCTGAACCCGAATGCTGTCTTCCTTTTTTCAATGCAACCATTTAAAACCCATAAGTCTTTGAATAATTTTATTATTCCTAAATTTCATTGTATTTTTATAGCATGATCATCGTTAACAACAGTATCACTGATGAAGTTGTCTTATTGCCACCATATTTCACCAATAAAGACTCAGCTTCATTTAAAACCCTCAGTGCCTTTATTCTATCTGGCATTAAAAGCCCACTTGTTCACGCGAAACCTTTGCCACACACCCCCAAAATCCTTATAATTGAGCACAATTTTTATCTAATTTTAAGTGGATGACCATGAGTCGCGCCATATCGCATATTGATACCTTCCAAGGCTTAATTCTTGCCTTACAAAACTACTGGGCTGAACAAGGCTGTGTAATTCTTCAACCTTACGATATGGAAATGGGTGCGGGTACATTCCACACTGCAACTTTCCTACGTGCCTTAGGCCCTGAAACTTGGAACGCTGCTTATGTTCAGCCATCTCGCCGTCCGAAAGATGGCCGTTATGGTGAGAACCCAAACCGCCTACAACACTACTACCAGTTCCAAGTCGTGTTGAAACCAAACCCAGACAACATCCAACAGTTGTACTTAGATTCATTAAAAGCCATTGGTATTGATACCCTTGTTCACGACATTCGTTTCGTGGAAGATAACTGGGAATCTCCAACACTTGGCGCATGGGGCTTAGGTTGGGAAGTTTGGTTAAACGGTATGGAAGTAACTCAGTTCACTTACTTCCAACAAGTTGGTGGTGTTGAGTGCTACCCTGTGACAGGTGAAATCACTTACGGTCTAGAACGTCTAGCGATGTACCTCCAAGGTGTAGACTCTGTTTACGATTTGGTTTGGACTAAAGGTCAGTTTGGTACAGTGACCTATGGCGACGTGTTCCACCAAAACGAAGTGGAACAATCAACCTATAACTTCGAATATGCCAACGTTGAAAAAATGTTTGAACTCTTCGACTTCTATGAAGCGGAAGCGACTCGTTTAATGGAAGCGGAACTTCCACTTCCTGCATACGAACAAGTGATTAAAGCATCGCATAGCTTTAACTTGCTTGATGCACGTGGCGCAATTTCAGTAACTGAACGTCAACGTTATATTTTACGTGTACGTACATTGGCTCGTGCGATTGCGCAAAGTTATGTTGCTGCACGTGCGAAGCTGGGCTTCCCAATGGCAGAACCTGCTTTACGTGACGAAGTATTAGCTCAGTTAAAAGCACAAGTTGAAGCGGAAGCAAAAGTAGAATCTAAGGAGAGCAAATAATGTCTAAACATACAGTATTGTTCGAATTAGGCTGCGAAGAACTTCCACCAAAAAGCTTAAAAAAATTACGTGATGCGCTACATGCAGAAACGTTAAAAGGCTTAAAAGACGCAGGTCTTGCATTTGATGCGATTGAAGCTTATGCAGCACCACGCCGCCTTGCACTTAAAATTGTGAATGTTGATGCAGCGCAAACCGACACACAAAAACGTTTTGATGGCCCTGCTAAACAAGCAGCGTTTGATGCCGAAGGCAAACCAACTAAAGCGCTTGAAGGCTTTATGCGTGGTCAAGGCATCACTGTTGATCAAGTATCGACTTTCCAAGCCGGTAAAGTTGAAAAAGTGTGCTACTTAAAAGACGTGAAAGGTCAAAGCCTTGATGTTTTACTTCCACAAATTTTACAACACGCTTTAGATAACCTACCTATCGCAAAACGCATGCGTTCTGCTGCAAGCCGTACTGAGTTTGTACGTCCTGTAAAATGGGTTGTGTTGTTGAAAGACAGTGATGTAATTGAAGCAACCATTCAGGATCACCAAGCAGGTAACGTGACTTATGGTCACCGTTTCCATGCTCCTGAAGCAATTACACTTGCAAATGCTGATGCTTATCTTGATGCCCTTCGTACTGCAAAAGTGATTGCAAACTTTGAAGAGCGCCAAGCCATCATCGACCAACAAGTCAAAACTTTGGCTGATGAAGTAAATGCCATTGCGATTGTCCCTGCGGACTTACGTGACGAAGTAACAGCATTGGTTGAATGGCCAGTTGCGCTTCGTGCTAGCTTTGAAGAACGCTTCCTTGCAGTGCCTCAAGAAGCACTCATCACCACCATGCAGGACAACCAAAAGTACTTCTGCTTAGTGAATAGCGACAATAAACTTCAACCGTACTTCATTACCGTGTCAAACATTGAGTCGAAAGATCCGTCTCAAATTATTGAAGGTAACGAAAAAGTTGTTCGTCCACGTTTGTCAGATGCTGAATTCTTCTTCTTACAAGACCAAAAGCAACCGCTTGCATCTCGTAAAGAGAAACTTGCAAATATGGTATTCCAAGCTGAATTGGGTACCCTTTGGAACAAGTCTGAACGTATCGCGACTTTGGCTGTTGCACTTTCTGCAATCACTGGTGCAAACCCAGCAGATGCTGAAAAAGCTGCACTCCTTGCAAAATGCGACTTAACCTCTGAACTTGTGGGTGAATTCCCTGAGCTTCAAGGTATTGCGGGTACTTACTACGCACGTATTGAAGGCGAAAATGATGAAGTTGCTGAATCTTTAGGTGAACAATACTTACCTAAATTTGCAGGTGACGTTTTACCAAAAACCAAAACAGGTACTACGCTTGCGCTTGCTGACCGTTTAGATACATTGACAGGTATTTTTGGTATTGGTCAGGCGCCGACAGGTTCTAAAGACCCGTTTGCATTACGTCGTTCTGCAATTGGTATCTTGCGTCTTGTGACTGAAAATGATTTAGACGTTTCGATTGAAGATCTAATCAAACTTGCACTTGCTGCCTATGGCGATGTATTGAAAGATCACGATAAGACTTTAGCGGATGCTGTTGCATTCCTTGAAGGTCGTTACCGTGCGAAATATGAAGACCAAGGCGTGGCTGTAGATGTGATTCAAGCGGTTCAAGCACTTTCTCCAAAATCACCACTTGATTTTGACAAACGTGTAAATGCGGTAAATCATTTCCGTGACTTACCTGAAGCTGCTGCGCTTGCTGCTGCAAACAAACGTGTTGCAAACATTCTTGCGAAAGAAGCTGCACCTGAAGGCGCTGTGGTTGAAGCCAACTTGGTTGAAGATGCTGAAAAAGCATTGTTCGCTGAACTTGCGAAAATCACACCTGTGGTTGAGCCGTTATTTGCTGCGAAGGACTACACTGCTGCCCTTTCTGCGCTTGCTGCACTTCGTGCGCCAGTCGATGCGTTCTTTGACGGTGTAATGGTGATGGCAGATGATGCTGACCTAAAAGCGAACCGTTTACGTATGCTTGCACAGCTTCGTGACTTGTTCACAAAAGTGGCTGATATTTCGGTGTTACAGCACTAAGTTTGAGCATTAATTAAAAACCCGCTTTAAAGCGGGTTTTTTTATGCCATTTGAAATCTAGGTAGAATCCTGTTAGAAATAGCGGGATTTTTTGATAAGAACAATATATGAAAAGTATTACAGTCAATCATCCTTACCGCCCAGATCTCTATCTTTTTATCTTACATGCAGTACTGATGGCATGCAGCTTTTACCTTTGGAAGGTTTATCCATATATTCAAAACAAGCCAGATATGGGGGCTTTATTCTTTTTGATTATTTCTGTTTTGGGTGGATTTATTGGAATCATCATCCTTGCGGTGACTTTGCCCAGATTAGACCGCACTGTGCGTTACTTAACGCTTTCAAAATTTGTTTTAAGTTTGGTGTATTGGTTGTCGAGCACAACCATTTTCGTTTTATTTGGCAGTACTAAATTTATATTCAATAACCCCCTTGTGCTATTTGTCTTTGTTTTTCTATTTTTTAGCAGTCTGTATTTTTCAATAATTCGTGTTGCTGATATGCGTAAGAAAGACTGGCTCATTATCGGTGGAGTATTGGGGGGACTGATGCTGTTGTTCTTTTTGCCAAAACTTTAATCGCTAAATAAACCAGCTAAGGCTTCATTGTATATTTAGGATAACGTGCTGATACTCAATGAGACCGTTTGAAATATTAGTTAAATCACCAAGCGAAATCACTTCTTAATACATCAATGTGAAAAAGATCTGGCATTGCACTCAATATCTCGTTTTAAATAAAGATGAATAAAACTTGAGCAAATAAATCTCGGCATGCTAAAAATAACTCAACCTGAATAAAATGAAATACCTATGATGAATAAAAAATTAGTTAGCTTTGGACTATTGATTCTATCTATTTCTTCTGCAAATGCTGGAACGGAAATGACTCATTCCCAAATCATCATTTCTTCACCCGATACCGTTGCAAGTTATGATTGCGCAGGACGCTCAGTGAATATTCCTGCTCCAGATAGCCGTATTACTCTAAAAGGCAGTTGCCCGATGATTACTGTTGCAGGTCCAAATACAACGGTCTATGTAGAATCAGTCAATAAAATCAATATTTATGGACCAAATTCGAAAGTGTATTATCAAAAAAGCACCCATCCATCACGCCAAGTCAGCATCAATGCCGTTGGTCCAGGAAGTGCAGCCTATAAACGTTAAATATTAAGTGAATGAAGTTGAATTTAGGCTTAAGACTTAAATCTATAGCCAATAATTCACCAATTCCCTATACTCAATCCAACAACACTCAACAAGAATGAAACTTATGAAATTGAAAGCATTCCTTTTGACTGGTCTTGCGGGTCTAACACTTTCTGCATGTACATCTGCACCAACGATTCCACAACTTGAAACAGGTGTATTACAAGAGGTTCAAAACATTGATGTCTACCCAGATACCACAGATAACAAAGCAAAACTGACTAAATTTGTAGATAAATGCGTGATTGAATTTACAGGCAATTTAGAAGAAGCAAAATCTGTTGAACAATGGTCATTTAAAGGCTTAACCCTAATTTCAGGTGGTACAGCAACCTTTGCCAAAGATGGTACAAGTTCAGCGCACAATTTTGATTTAAATGCGGCGGATGTACAGAAAAACTTCCTTGCATTACGCGGTCATTTTGCAAAAGATGCGCTTACACAATGTGAATAAATAATAAAAACCATATCTCCAAAATGGAGGTATGGTTTCATTTTTCGTTTAATCTTGAATCATAATCAGTTCAAACCCATAATTTTTAATCATGAAAATCGTAACTAGAACCACACCACAGCAACGCTCAAAACACATATAAGCCACTGTATTTTCATAAAATTACAATAATGCATTAACTTAACCATGTTTCCACACTTCAAACTTCCGCGTATCTGAGCTGTTATTGCATTGTGTGACTTATCGCACAAAACCACTTTTTGCTTTTTTTTACTCTTAAGATGTCCTCTGCTCCAAAAGCGCAAATGCTGAGTGCAACAGCAGCGTTCAATAAAAGAGGACAATTGCAAAGATGAAACCTTTATTTAAAACAACACTGATCACCGCAGCATTATTCGCAAGCACCCCACTATTTGCGAACACCGCAGTAGAAGCCAATGCGAAAGTTGAAACACAGCAACCGTCTGTACTGCAAAATCTAAAACAAGACATTAATCAGTCTGCGCATACAGCCGGTGACAAAATTGAAAAAGGCGTCGATAAGACCAAAACATTCACCCAAGAAAAGTGGCAAGACACCAAAGAATTCAGTGCTGACAAAAAGCAAGATGCAAAAAATAAATGGGCTGACCTAAAACAGTCTAAAGATGAAAAGTCAGATGCAGCGAAAGCCAAGATCGATGCCAAGGCTGAGCAAAATAAAGCTAAGCTTGATGAGCGCAAAGCACAGCTCGATGAAAAAGCTGCAAAAGACAAAGCAAAACTCGATGAACGTAAAAGCAATGTCGACAACAAAGTTGATCAAACCAAGAGCTATTTAGGTGAAAAAGCTCAGGAAGGTCGCCAATTTGCCAGTGAAAAATGGCAACAAACCAAAGCGAATTTCCAAAAAGGTCAAGAAGCTAATGTGAGTGGCAGTAGCAATGTACAGTTGCAAACGCCTGTCGCACAAGCTGAAGTCCATAGCTCACATGAAGCCAGCTTAGGTGCTCACAAATAAATAAACTGGCTTTCATACCCTCTCCTCCAGAGAGTAGGCTCACCCTTCAGTGGGCCTTTTTTTTACCCTAGGCAAAATACAAACGTGTACAAAGCTGTCATTTGCTGTATTGATTTTGCTACGGCAGGTTTTTTTCGCTGCAATTTTTCCTATAATGCGTTAAAACCGTTCATCAGATAGAAAATCTATAAAATTCAGAGGTGAAGCCATAATGGATTTATTGAAAACGACTTTATGCCTTAGCCTAGCGTTGGCTGCACCCAGTTTATGGGCTCAGGTAGATGCAAATACACAACAAGGTACGCAAAGCGACACTAAAAAATTGGTCACACCTTATGGTGACAACCCAAACCTATTACATGTATGGGCTTATAAAGCCCAAGAAGGTGTGGTTGGCGCAGCTAAAAATATTGGTGAAATGACTGAACGTGGGATTTCTAAAATTAAGCCTTCGGTTGACCAAGCTTGGGACAATACGAAAACTGCTACTCAAAATACAGTACAACAGGTTGATCAGGGCGCACAACAAGCCACTCAAAACGTCAATGAAAAATTGAAGCAAACCCGTGAAAATATCACAGGCAAAACCAGCCAACCTGCGCCCATTAGCCAACAGTCGTTGAGTGAACCGTCTTCAGGCAATACAATCAATACGGCTCCGAGCAACAATGCGGGGCAAAATAACAATCAATATCCACAAAGTAGCTATCCATCGAGTTCAACGTCTACGACCTATCCAGTGACTGATTTATAATTTAGCACCACATTTAAAAGCTCAACTTTGGTTGGGCTTTTTTAAAACCAAAATTAAATACTTTTGGTCTTTGGCCTATGCCTATAAAAACAATGAATTAATGAGAAAAAAATGCGAATTTTATTTGGTATCTTGCTTGGCATTCTGCTCTGTGTTGGCTCTATGATTGGCTTACAACGTTTTCCACAATTGTTGAAAAGTTATCCACAGTTGCAAACTATTTTTCCCCAATTGTACGATTCATACCAATATAATCATGATGCCGAAGGTAAATTATTACAAACCTTAGAGATGTTAGATGACGAAGAATACAAATCGACTGAAGGCAATGAAGCGACACTGTATCAACTCGATGATCAATGCAAAATAAACCTCTATGTTTTTGGTGAATCCTATCAAAGCCTAACAAGTTATTATTTTCACAAAGGTCAGATTATACGTGCCTATGAAACATATCTGACCTATCCAAACGGTGGCTTTTACGCTGAACCCAATACCAAAGAGCCTTTTAAACTTGAAAAAAGTTATTTACAAATCATGATGCCAAACAATATCAAGACTGAACTTGAATTTGAGCGGATCAAAAATCATTTCAATGCTAAATGGTTGAAAAATTGTTAGAAACTACCTTCACGTATTCGATAAGACCTACCTAGCGAATACGTGAATTTCAGCAACTCAAATTTAGCTATTTAATAAAGCATTAAGCAGCTGGCTTAAGATATCGCCTACGTACAAACAATGCCGTACAGATTTGAATAAGCATCAACAGGCAAAATGGATAGTCAACCCAGACTGATAAATGATCAATATGAGCAACCTCTCCAAAGACAGAAAAATAGACCTGTCCCACAATAATTGGCACCACAACAAGCCATAGTCCCAATACCAATAGCGATTTAAAAAATCAATAAGCGCTAAGACGCAATGCGCAATAAAAAATACCGAAACCAACACAACTTGTAAGGTCGGCATGAATTTATGAACTTCAAAATCAGGGTTCTGGAATAAATAATTTTCACTGATATTTAGGGTGTGTTGACATTTACAGCCGATAAATTGAGCTAAAGAGGCAACCATATAAATATACAAGCTAAAGCAACAGCGCTTTGATAGTTACGTTTTAGCTTATCGTATCTTGTGGCAATTCCTCTAA